>JBDTJA010000035.1:0-18051 GCA_039936075.1 Opitutaceae bacterium
GCACGTCGCCGCGTTTTCCCAGTACCAACCGAGCAGGACTGCGCGGCCCACTCCCGCCGCATCCATCGCCTGCAGCAGCTCCCGCACGCCAGGGAACGATTGCACCGCCCGACCATCCGCACGCCGCCGCGTGCACAGGGTGACCCAGTGCGTCTCGGCGTGGGTCTCCGCCCACGGCGCGGGACGCCGATTCACCTCCGGCGGATAGAGGTGCACGTGGCAATCAACGATGCTCATGGCACGGCAAACCGTTATTTACCCAACGGTGTCGCGGTGGTCGCACCCGCCCCGGCGCGGACGACGAGGATTGGAATCACGGTATTGTGCCGCACCTTGTCGATCGTGCTGCCAAGGAAGAAATCCCCGAGCAACTTGTGCCCATGGGACGTCATCGCGATAAGGTCGCAGTTCCGCGCCACCGCGGCCTTCAAAATTTCTGTCGGCGGATTGCCTCTCACCAGCTCGATCGCGACCACCAATCCAGCCGCCCGCAGGCGCGTCGCCACGCTCTCAAGATAGGCGCGGTCTTCCTTCATCTCCGTCGACTCGGCGAGCTTGAGCTGGTCGAAATTACGCGCGGCCCAGCCATCCGCAACATGCACGAGCAGCAGCTCCGACTCCAACCGGCGGGCCAACTCCGCGATGTGCGGCACCAGCGTCTCGTCGGCGCGGCTATTCTCGAGAGCAACCAGGATTTTTTTGTACATGGCGGAAAAAAAGATCAGCTGGGAAAGGAGAATCCCGCCAGACCATAGAGCCAATGCGTCCACGCGTCCGGCAGAAGCGTGTCAATGAGCAGTTTCACATTCAGCGCGATAATGACAAGCGTGACGCCCCACCCGAGCAACTTGATCAACCAAGAGTTCGCAAACTCGCCCATCTTGGCGCGGTCGCCTGTAAAACGCATCAACGGCCAGCAGGCGAAACCGAGTTGCATGCTGAGGACCACCTGGCTGGCCACGAGCAGCTGCGTGCTCTTGCTCTCGCCGAAGAGGCCGATGACCAGCACTGCGGGCACAATCGCGATGGCCCGCGTGATGAGCCGGCGGAGCCACGGTCGTAGGCGGATATTGAGGAAGCCTTCCATCACGATCTGGCCCGCCAGGGTGCCCGTGAGCGTGGAATTCTGTCCCGACGCCAGCAGCGCCAGGGCAAACAGCGTGCTCGCAAACGTCACGCCCAACACGCCGTCGAGCAGGTGGAACGCCTCTTGAATTTCGCCGACCTGCTCGTGACCATGCCCATGAAAGGCCGCGGCCGCGAGGATCAGGATCGCCGCGTTGATGAAGAGCGCAAACGTCAGTGCGAAGGTGGAATCGATCGTGCCAAACTTGATCGCCTCGGCTTTGCCCGCGGAATTCTGCACAAACTTGCGCGTCTGGATGATCGACGAATGCAGATACAAATTATGCGGCATCACGGTCGCGCCGAGAATGCCGATCGCGACATACAGCATCTCGGAGTTCCGGAGAATCTCGAGCCGCGGAATGAAACCGCTGAAAACACCGCCGATATCCGGTTTCGCGATGAATAACTCCACCGCGAAGCAGCCACCAATGGTGAGGATGAGAGTCACCACCAAAGCCTCGATGTAACGAAACCCGCGGTGTTGGAGCAGCAGCACGATCATCACGTCGCCGGCCGTGATCACGCAGCCCCACACCAGCGGAATACCGAAGAGCAGCTGCAACCCGATCGCCGAGCCCACGACCTCCGCCAAGTCACACGCCGCGATGGCCAGTTCGCACAAGATCCAGAGAAAATAGACCGTCGGCCGCGAGTAATGGTCGCGGCAGGCCTGCGCGAGGTCCCGCCCCGTGGCCACGCCGAGCTTGATGCACAAGTGCTGCAGCAGAATCGCCATCAGATTGGCGATCATGATGACCGACAACAGCGTGTAGCCGAATTTGGCCCCGCCCGCCAGGTCCGTGGCCCAGTTGCCCGGATCCATGTAACCGACGGCCACGAGAAATCCCGGACCGGAATAAGCGAGAACCTTGCGCCAAAAGGAGGCGCCGGTCGGCACGGTGATCGACCGGTGAACCTCCGGCAGGCTCTCGGCCGAGCGCGCTTTCACCCAGCCCGGGTCGCGGCCTGACGGTGGTTGTGACGAAGACGTGTGACTCATAATCCTTGTCGGTTCAATATCTCCGCGTGAGACCGGTGAAGACCACCGCATCATTCGCGGCCCGCGAGAGTCCGAACTGCGCCCCGATGTCGATCTGGGTATTGGCGCCGAGCTTGAGGGTCAACCCCGTGTCAAACGTAGTGATCGGAGCGCTTATTCCCGTCTCGGACGCGAACTCCACGTAGCCGGCTAGAATCTTCGTGAGATCATGACCCAGCGTCACGCTGTTGATCCAGCCACTTTTTCGAGAACCCGCCTCGCTCCGCGCGAAATCCAGTCCGGTCATGGCGCCGAGATCCCAGCCGACGCCCAGATCGACGCTCAGAGGGAGCAAAACCGCGCCTTCGACCGCGCCATTGCCCAGACCCTCCGCCGCCGTGGGTAACTTGAGATCAGTAATAAGTCCTAACGCGGTTGATCCGTCGTCGTTACCCCAAAAATTGAATTTGCCGCGCAACGTAATGTCGCCGAACCCCTGCCGCGTCTCGCTGATCCCGCGGCCCGCCCGCTGGGTGTCACGGATGTAAGGACTGACAAACAGCCCAAGTTCCATGTTGTTCGTGAGTCCGAGTCGAAGATTGAAGGGCACCACGCCCCAGGCTTTCGAGCGCACGCCGGACGAAACATCGGTCGTATAGTTAGCCAGATCCATTTCCAGCTGCATATGGCCGGCATCCACCGTGATGGGTCCCTCCGTCACATCCGGCCGGTCCGTGGTCAGCTCTCGCATCAGTCCCGCCGGGGTGGGATTGCTCAAGCTGTAGTTGCTTTTGTCCGGCACTGCGGCCGCGAGGCAGCTGAAGCCCAGGACCATGGCGACAAGAGAGCGAATCCACATGGACGCAAATCAGCATTCTTTATTTTGATAAGTCAAAATGAAAACTTGCGTTACTCAAACACTCGGTTTCGCTGGGCTGATGGCCAGCGTCGCCGTCGAAAATTATCTGAAACACGTCCTCCTCCTGTCCGCCGGGCAGAACGAGCTGGTCTCCATGGGCGCGCTGGCGGAAGCTCTTTCGGTTGTGCCGGGGACTGTCACTACGATGGTCAAGGCCCTCGCTCAAGACCGGCTGGTCGTCCACACGCCCCGGCAGGGCGTGAAACTTACCGCGGCCGGCCGCCGGGTCGCGTTGGGGGTGCTCCGCAAGCATCGCCTGGTCGAAACCTTCCTCGTCCACGTCCTCAAGATGGACTGGAGCGCCGTCCACGCGGAGGCCGAGCGGCTCGAGCACGCCATTTCGGACTCCGTGCTGGACCGGCTCGATGCCTTGCTCGGCCACCCCACGACCGATCCGCATGGCGATCCCATCCCGAGCCGCCAGGGCAAACTTCCCTCGCAAGTCTATGCCACGCTTGCCACCTGCCCGCTCGGCCGCCCGCTGCGCATCGTGCGTGTGACGGAGCAGACGGCCGAGTTCCTCCAATTCGCCGAGCACCAGGGCTTGCGGCCCGGTGCCCCCGTACGGGTTGCCGATCGCAATCTCACCGCGGGGCTCGTCACCTTGCGCCGGCGCGGACGCCCGGCCCTCGCCCTGAGTCTGGCCGCCGCCGGTTGGATCCTCGTCGAACCGGCGCGCTGAGCGTCATCCGCCTACTTCCGCCTTGCTGCGGCTCGCGCGGCCCAACCACACTGCGCCGCGATGTCGAAATCGTTTGCGCGCACCGTCTTCATCTTCACCGCCCTCTTCTTTGCGGCGTTTTTTTTGTGGCCTATCAGCCAGATTTTGAAGGGCGGATTTGTTGATGCGGACGGCAAGCTCACGTTTTCCTACCTGACCACCTTGCTCGCCGATCCCGTTTATCTCAGTGGATTGAGCAACTCGTTCCTCCTCGCCTGCGCCACCACCTCGGTCGCCCTCCTCCTCGCGCTGCCCTTGGCGTTCATCAGCGACCGCTTCGTTTTTCCCGGCAAGGGCCTGCTCAGCTCCCTGGTGCTCGTCCCGATGATCCTGCCGCCCTTCGTCGGCGCCATCGGCATCAAACAAATCTTCGGCCAATACGGCGCCCTGAACGCGCTGATCATCCAGCTCGGGCTGCGCCCGCACGGGTGGACGTTTGACTGGTTCGCCGCGAATCAGTTCTGGGGCATCGTGCTCGTCGAGGCGCTCGCGCTTTACCCGATCATCTACCTCAACGCCGTCGCCGCGCTGGCCAACATTGACCCCGCCATGGAGGAGGCCGCGCAGAATCTCGGCTGCACCGGCTTCCGGCGCTTCTGGAAAATCACGTTGCCGCTGATCCAACCCGGCCTGTTCGCCGGAGGCACCATTGTCTTTATCTGGTCGTTTACCGAACTCGGCACACCGCTCATCTTCGACTATGCGAAAGTGACGAGCGTGCAGATTTATTACGGGTTGAGAGATATCGGCGGCAACCCGTTCCCCTTCGCGCTCGTGGCCATCATGCTGGCCAGCTCCATTGCGATTTACGCGCTGGGCCGCGGACTGTTCGGGCGCGCCGGTTATGCGATGATGGCCAAGTCCACCAGCTCGGGCGGCCCCCGCGCCCTGCCCCGCGGCGCAGCGCTCGCGTGCACGGCCGTTTTTTCGGGGGTCACTTTTATCGCCGTGCTGCCGCACCTGGGCGTGATCCTCGTCGCGTTTTCCCGCGAGTGGTACGGCACCATCGTGCCCCATGCTTACACGCTGGATAACTTCCGCCTCGCCCTCGGTCACGACCTCACCGTGTCCTCCATCCAGAACAGCCTGAAATTTTCCAGCATCTCGGCCGTGATCGACGTCATCCTCGGCGTCGCCATCGCCTACGTTGTCGTCCGCTCCAAAATCGTCGGGCGGCAGGCGCTCGATTTTCTCGCGATGCTGCCGCTCGCCGTACCTGGTCTCGTGCTGGCCTTCGGGTATCTCGCGATGTCGCAGGAAGGACGGTTCTTCTCGTTCCTCAACCCGGTGCGCGACCCCACGCTGCTGTTGATCATCGCCTACTCCATCCGCCGCCTGCCCTACGTCGTGCGCTCCGCGGCCGCCGGCTTCCAGCAAACGAGCGAGACCCTCGAGGAAGCCGCGCAGAGCCTCGGCTGCCCGCCGCTCAAGGCGTTGGTGCGCATCACGCTCCCACTCATCATGGCCAACCTCATCGCGGGTGGCCTGCTCGCCTTTGCATTCGCGATGCTGGAGGTGAGTGACTCGCTCATTCTCGCACAGAAGGCGCAGTTCTACCCGATCACCAAGGCCATCATGGAGCTCTTCCAACTGCTGGGTGACGGTAAATTTATCGCCAGCGCGCTCGGGGTCTGGGCGATGGCCTTCCTCGGGGTCACCATCGTCGGCCTCGGTTTGCTCCTCGGTAAAAAACTGGGCGCGCTGTTTCGCGTATGAGACCCCGGCGGCCTGCGCCGAGCTCGCGCGCTAGAGCCGTTTCAAAAATGTCATAGCCAAAGGGCCGGACGTAGCTGCGAGCGTGAGCGAGTGGCCGGCTCCATCCACTCGCTCATGCTCGTGGCTACACGAAATGCGCTCTAGCGCGCTGAGACCCTGATATTCGCCGGCAGCCAGCGGACCAGGATGAGCACCCCCAGCCCCAGCGCGGCGGAAAACAGAAAATAATTTCCTCCCGAATGCAGCCCGAGCGCCGTGATCAGCACGGGCGAAAATCCCGCCAGAATCCGACCGAGATTATAGGCCGCGCCTGACAGCATCGTCCGGTAGCTGCCAAATACCTCGTTGAAATACGCCCCCATCAAACCGAACGGAATGCCGTTAAGCGCCGGCAGGGTGAGCGCAAACACCAGCTTGCGGGGTTCCCACGAACTGCCCCACGCGAAGAGTGAAAGCACGATGAGCGCCACGGCGTAACCCACCAGCGCTAGCCGCACCCCGCCCCGGCGCACAATCCACACGCCCAGCAACATTCCCGGCACCAGATTCAGCCAGAACAGCGCGATGTAGAGCGGCGTCTGCGGCAATTCCTTCGCGAAGAAAACATTCACCAACCCGCTCGCAATCGTCAGGCTCGCGAGGGCGAAGCAGAGCAAAAACACCCGCCCATTGGCGGCGAGTGCCAGTTTCAGGCGCCCTTTCTCCTCGTTTTTCCCATCCCCCATCACCTCTCGCCTCTCACCCGCCGCCCCGGCGGCCAACATCCTCCACCGGGCCAACGACAATACCGCCACCGGCACGAGCGACGCCGCAAACAGCCAGCGCCAGCCCCAGACTGGCAGCAGATATTTGTTCGCCAGCGCCGCCAGCAATCCTCCGAGGATCGCCAGCTGCAACAACGCCGCGAACCGGTAGCTGCGTTCGCGTCCGACCTGTTCGTTCACAAACGTGTGGCTGATCCCCCATTCCGCGCCGAGCGCGAGCGAGGCCAGGAGGCGGAACCCCACCAGGCTCGGATAGTTCCACGCCAGGCTCAGTCCCGCCACGCCGATCAGATAGACTCCAAACACGGCCAGCATAATCCGTCCGCGTCCAAAGCGGTCCGCCAAATACCCGAACACCAGCGCCCCGAGTCCGACGCCGGCCAGACCGGTGAATTGCAGCGCACTGCTGGCGCTGTCGCTGAGCCCGAAGTGTCCCGCCAGCACTTTCTCCAGGTAGATGAAGAGGAAGAGATCGTAGTAATCGAAAAACAGCCCGATGAACGCCGTCCAGTAAACACGGACGGGCGACAGGGTCTTGATCATCGCAGGAGTTGAGCTTTGGGCCATATCCGCCTCAACTTTAAAACCTTGGGCGAACTGCATTCATGAATCTCAATCAAGTCACCGTTTCCACCACCGATGTTAATCGGGCCATCGAGTTTTATTCGCAGCTGGGCCTGAAACTCATCGTCAAAAATTTTCCCCACTACGCCTGCTTCCAATGTCCCGAGGGCTCCAGCACCTTCTCCGTTCATCTCGCGAAATGCGTCCCCCCTTCCACCTCACTCATCTATTTTGAATGCAGCCAGCTGGACGAGACCGTGGCCGCTCTCCAGCAGCGCGGAATCACATTCACTTCACCACCCACCGATCAGCCCTGGCTCTGGCGCGAAGCCCGCCTCCGCGATCCTGATGGCAACCCGCTTTGCCTCTTCCATGCCGGGAGTAACCGGCTCAATCCTCCGTGGCGCCTCCCGTGAATTTCCCATGACAATCGTCGACGTTATTCCCCTCATGCTCGCGGTGTTTTGCGCCCTCCTCGGCTGGCGGGGAAAGTCGCGGGCCGGGTTGGTCGCGAGTCTGCTCATTCCGGCCGCCCTGACCGCCGTCATCGCGTTCAAGGTTCCCCTGCCCAACCATGGCGGCAATGGCCTCGGCCGTCTGGCCCTCTTTTTTGTGGTTTTGGCCGTCGTCAGCCTCGCTTCCCTTGGTCTGGGCATGGGCGTCCGGCAGCTGACCCGGAAATCGTCCGTGAACAAAAAGTGAAATCGCCCGGCCCGGCGCGAAATCGTTGCCCACGGCCCCGCCCAGCCCCCACCCTCGGCGATTGACCCACTTGGCCTACCCGCTACTGACATTGCCACGATGAGTGCTCCCCAGCTCAATCCCTCCGTCCCGTTGGCGCGCGTTCCGGTTCCTACCGGCCGGTCGCCGCGCGCATGAAGCAGTTCGCCGATATCTTTACCGGCCGCGTCCAACACGCCGGTTGGAGCACCATTCAGGCTTCCACGCTGCTGGAGGAAGCCAAGCTCCGCCACTGCAGTTCCCTCCTCGTCTATGCCGCGCTCGAGCTGCGTCTGGCCATCGAGCAGCTCATGTTCACCCTCGTAATTGTGGCGAAGGGCAAGGCCGACCAACCCACGCTTCGCGCCTGCAGCCGGCCCGGTGGTCTCTTTCAGGTCCTGGAATCGGTCACGCCGCAATATGTGCTCAAATGTCGGTTCTCCGCCATGCTCGTGGAGTTCCATCCGGAGATTCCCCAAGGCGCCGAATGGGATATCGCGGCATTGCGGCGCTACCACGCGGCCGTCTCGGATTTTTGCCACGCGCATCGCGCCATCCGGGGCATGGGCAGGATTCCAGAGCTCTGGGACGAACGCGTGGCGATTCTGCGCGAGGTGCATGATTTTCTCGTGACCGGCCTGCAAAAAGACACGGCCGTGCTCTCATTCAAGGGAGCGACGCCGCAGGTCCTGACCCTGTGGCGGAACTATTCCGGCGGCAAAGTCACGCTCAAGGAAGTCCGCCGGCGCTTCGCCATGGTCAAGCCGCTCCTCGTCAACCGCCCCTCGCGCGCCCATGCCGCCCGCGATCGGGCGCCGTCCAAGCGGAAATGAGTTTCCCGGGTCGTTCGGCCGGCACGCGGGGCTCCTGACGCGCAGCGCGCGTTCAGGTCACCTCGAGATCCGCCCGCGCCGCCGTTTCCAACCGCGTCAGGCAGGCCAGCACCACGTCCTTCGTCGGCCCTTCCACAAGTAAGCGCAGTTTCGGCTCCGTGCCAGAGTAACGAACCAGTACGCGACCCTTCCCGCCCAGCTCTTCCTCAATGGCCCTGCGCACCGCCGTCAGCGTCGGCAGCGACTCAAGGGGAAGTTTTTCCCGCACCTTCAGTGCCGCCGTCAGTTGTGGGAATTTCTTCAAGGCGCCCCGCAGCTCCGACAATGGCCGGCCCGTGGTCTTCATGACCTCGATGACCTTGAGCGCCGCGACAAGTCCGTCGCCGGTGGGCGAAATTTCCGCATGGATGATATGCCCGCTCGACTCGCCGCCGAGAGTGGCGCGCTCGGCCCGCATGCCCTCCATGACATATCGGTCGCCCACTGCCGTGCGATGCACCCGTCCTCCTGCGGCGCGAATGGCCGCATCCACGCCCAGATTGCTTTGCATTGTCACCACCATGGTCCGGTTCACCAATGTGCCACTCGCCAGGGCATGCGTCGCGAGGAGCGTCAGAATCTCATCCCCATCGAGGACCGAACCGTTTTCATCGCACAGCACACATCGGTCGCCATCGCCATCGTGGGCGACGCCCACCCGCGCTCCGACCGCCTTCACTTTCGCCGCCAGCATTTCGGGATGCTCACTCCCCACGCCGGCGTTGATATTGCGACCATCCGGCGCGTCACCGATCCCGCTCACTTCGGCCCCCAACGCGCGAAAGACGACCGGGCTTGTCCCGCAACTCGCGCCATTCGCCGTGTCGAGGACGATGCGCCAGCCCGCGAGCGCGCCCGCCGGCAGCAATTTTACCGCCGCAGCAATATAGGGCGCGCAAGCATCACTTAACCCCAGCACCGCGTTCGGCGCCGGAAAATTCGCCGACGGCAAAAGCCCCTCAAGCCGGAGCTCTTCCTCATCCGTCAGCTTCACGCCGCCTGGCCCGAAAAATTTAATGCCATTGTCCGCCGCGGGGTTGTGCGACGCGGTGATCACCACCCCCAGCGCCGCGCCTTGCGCCTGCACCGCCCGCGCCACGGCCGGGGTCGGCGCAATGCCCAGCGACACCGGCTCCGCCCCGCCGGCCGCTAATCCGCGCGCCACGGCCGCTTCCAACGCCCGCCCCGACTCCCGCGTGTCACGACCGATCAACACCCGGCCCTTTTTTCCGAGCCACGCCGCCGCCGCCCGCCCCAGCCGTTCCGCGAATTCCTCGTTGATCAGCGAGCCCCCATACGGCCCGCGCACGCCATCCGTGCCAAAATATTTCCGGGTCATCATCGGTAAAACTCGCGCGTGGCCGCGATCTTTTGCGCCACGGCCCCGCCCAGCAGCAGCGCGCGCGCGGACTCCAATCCTTCCTGGACGTGCGCCGTGCGACCCGTGATCCACAGAGCCAGCGCCGTATTGAGCACGATCGTGTCCACCAATCCCGCCGGACCTCGCCCACCGAGCACGGCCTCCGTTAAAGCCAAATTGGTCGCCAGGTCTCCGCCCAGCAGATCGGAGAACGGTGATTCAGGCAGGCCAAAGTCCGGCGCACGCCACTCGGCTTTCACCGCACGCAGATTCCCCGTCCCCTGCACCTGGTTCACCGACGCGGTCGTCGCCTCGTCAATCCCGCGATCCGCCGCGATGACGCCATGCGCCACCAGTCCGGCCGTTCCGCCCAGTGCGTCCAGCGCCCCAGCCATTTTCGCGACGAGAGACGAATTGGCGACACCCAGCAGCGTGTGCGCGGGGCGACCGGGATTGATGAGCGGGGCGATAAGATTGAAAATGGTGCGCTGACCGCGCGCCGCGAGCCGCCGCCGCGGCAGCCCGACCGCCTTGAACCCCGGATGCCAGGCGGGCGCGAAAAAAAATGCGTAGCCCAACTGCTCCAGTGCACCGCGCAGCTTGTCAGGCGGCGCCTCCAAATTGACGCCCAGCCCGGCCAGCAGATCGGCACTGCCGCACTTCGACGTCACCCCGCGGTTGCCGTGTTTCATCACGATCACTCCCGCGCTCGCGAGCGTCAGCGTGACGAGGCTGGAAATATTAAATCCGCCCGCGTGGTCGCCGCCCGTGCCGACGACATCAATCGCCTGTCCTGACCAAGCGCCCACTCCGGGATCAATCGCGCGCAACCGGAACGCCTCGGCAAACGCCGCAATTTCCGCCGCCGTCTCACCCTTGGTCGCGAGCGCCAGCAGGAAGGATTCCTTGGACTCATCGCTGTCTCCCACCGTCGCGAGCGCGGCAGCCGCCAATTCGACCTCCGTCGCGGAGAGATTGCGGCCGGCGGCGAGATAAGAGGTGAGATCGGTCAGGACGGACATCGGAGGCGTCAGCGTTGCGTGCGCGAGGCGCGCCGCAAATAAAATTGCTTAGACTCCCGCGTTCTGGGAGCAAAAGCGGATGCGTCGTCTCCTGCTGGGAATTATCTGCCTCATCGGTCTTAGCCCAGCGGGGTTCGGGGCGACTGCCGCCCCAAAGCCGGTCACGGAACTCAGCGTGCGTGACGCCATCATTCTCGGCGTCGTGGAGGGCGTGACGGAATTCCTGCCCGTTTCCTCGACGGGGCATCTGATCGTCGCCACTCATTTGCTCGGTTTGGAGTCGGATGCACCTCTCGCTGGTCGAGATGGCCAGCCCCTCTGGTTCAAAAAAGCCTCCCGCCGCCATCCCGCCGGCGTGGCGCTCACCACGAAGCTCGCCGCCGACGCCTTCACCATCGTCATTCAATTCGGCGCCATCGCGGCGGTGGCCGTGCTCTACTGGCGGCAATTGCAGTCCATGGTGAACGGTCTGCTGGGACGCGATCCGGCCGGTCGAAGACTGCTGCGCAACATCCTCATCGCTTTCATGCCCGCCGCCATCCTCGGGTTGGCGCTGGGCGGGTTGATTGACACGTACCTGTTTTCCATCGGCGCTGTCATCGCGGCCCAAGTCGCCGGCGCGTTTTTCATTCTGTGGGCGGAACGTTATCGCCGCCGTCGCGCCGCCCAGACGCCCATCGCGCAGTTGATCGAGCTCACGCCCCGCGAGGCGCTGACCATCGGGCTGCTCCAATGCGCGGCGCTCTGGCCCGGCACCAGCCGGTCAATGATGACGATTGTGGGCGGCTATCTCGCCGGACTCGATCCGCGCCAATCCGCCGAATTTAGTTTCCTCCTCGGATTCGTCACGCTGACCGCCGCGACGGTGTACAAAAGCTACCTGAGCGGAGCCGCGATGATTCAGGTCTTCGGCTGGCCTCATGTCCTGCTGGGCTGCGCCGTGGCCGCCGTAACGGCGGCCCTGGCCGTCCGGCTGTTCGTCACCTGGCTCACGCGCCACGGCATGGGGGCGTTCGCATGGTATCGGCTCGCCTTCGCGGCCGTGATGGCGATGGTCTTTTGGTGGTAACCGCCCCGTCGATTATGACGCTTGACGCGTCAAAACCGCCCTCTTTAATCTGACCCTTTCACATTTCATTCACGGCCTTTTAAACCGCGCCGCCCACCTCTTACTCCCTTCCCACCATGGCTAATCCGAAACGCAAACAGTCCAAACGCCGCAGCGCCAACCGACGCGCCGCCAACGCCTTTCAGGCCCCCGAGTTTGCCAAGGATCCGACCGACGGCAGCGCCTTTCGCCCCCACCGGGTGAACCCCAAGAACGGCATGTATCGCGGTCGCCAGATCCTCAACGTCGAGGTCTGAGTCCCCGGGTTTCCCACTTCCCGCCATCCTCGCGATGGGCACTTCTTCCGGCGACACGGGGCGCATCGCAGTTGACGCCATGGGCGGCGACATGGGTCCCGCCGAGGTCGTCGAAGCCGTCAAACTGGCTTTGCGGCAGTATCCGTCCCTCAATCCCGTGACTTTGGTCGGGGATGAGGCCGTCCTTCGACCGCTCGTGCAGGCCGCCGGTCTCAGCCGGAAGCATCACGTCAGCATTCATCACGCTTCCGAGGTCATCACGATGGATGACAAGCCGCTGATGGCTCTTAAGCGCAAGAAGGACTCGTCGATGATCCGGGCCATTGAGCTGGTCCGCGATGGTCACGCCAGCGTGGTCGTCAGTTGTGGCAATACCGGCGCCCTTATGGCCGGCGGCACCCTTCGACTTCGCACCATGGAGGGCATCGCCCGCCCCGCGCTCGGCGCCATCGTGCCCCGCGAAAATGGTCACTTCGTCCTGATTGACGCCGGCGCCAATCCCGAGGCCAAGCCCGAGCATCTCGTGCACAACGCCATCCTCGGCAGTCATTATTGCCGCGTCATGCTGGGGATCGCCAACCCCCGCGTCGGCCTGATGAATATCGGCACCGAGGAGGGCAAGGGCAGCTCGCTCATCACCGAGACCAACGACATGCTCCGCCGCATTGACGGCCTCATCAATTACTCCGGCCCCATCGAGGGTTTCCAGGTGTTCGCCGAGCACGTGGACGTGGTCGTCTGCGACGGTTTCGTCGGCAACATCATGCTCAAGAGCTGGGAATCGCTCGTGAAATTCTTCTCCTCCATGCTGCGCGAGGAGCTCCAGGCCAATCCCATGCGCGCCACGGGCGCCCTGCTGGCCAAGTCCGCCTTCAGTGCCCTCAAGGAACGCATCAATCCCGAGCGCTACGGTGGCGCCCCTTTGCTCGGCTTGAACGGCAATGTGTTCAAGGCGCACGGTTCCTCCAACCGGCGCGCCATCAAGAGCGCCATTCACGCCGCCAGCCAGATCATCAAGGCCGATATGAATCACCGCATCGAGGCCGACATCGCCCGCGTTAACGAGCGCCTGGCGCAGCCCAACGGCCTCGTCTGACGGCGCCTTACTCCCTCTTTTCCATGGCCAACGTTTCTACCGTCATCCTCGGCACCGGTTCCTACGCTCCCGCGCGCATCCTCACCAATGCCGAACTCTCCAAACAGGTGGATACGTCCGACGAATGGATCTTCAGTCGCAGCGGCATCCGCGAGCGCCATATCGCCGCTCCGGGCGAGGCCACGTCCGACATGGCGGTCGCCGCCGCCAAGAACGCCCTGGCCGACGCCAACCTGACCGCCACGGACATTGACTTGCTGATCGTTGCCACCGTCACGCCCGACATGACCATCCCAGCGGTCTCGTGCGCCATCCAGCACAAGCTCGGCATCCGCACCAACGTCGCCTGCTTCGACCTCAACGCCGCCTGCTCCGGCTTCGTCTACGCGCTGGATACCGCCTCCGCGATGCTGTGCTCGGGCCGTTACCGCCGCGCCCTCGTCATCGGCGCGGAAAAACTCTCCGCCATCACCGACTGGAAGGATCGCGCCACGTGCGTGCTGTTTGGCGATGGTGCCGGCGCCATCGTCATCGGCGTCAGTCACGAACCCGGCGTCGGCCTGCTCGGGACGCGTCTCGGCGCCTACGGCGACAGCACCGACCTGCTTTGCGTGCCCAAGGGCGGAAGCAGTGCACCGGCCACAGCCGAGTCCATCGCGGCGGGCGACCATTTCCTAAAGATGAAAGGCAAGGAGGTCTTCAAGATCGCCGTTCGCGCGATGGAAGAGGCCTCGCGGGAAATCTTGGAACATCATGGCCTGCGCGCTGATCAGATTGGGCTCGTGATCCCCCATCAGGCGAACCTCCGCATCATTGAGTGCATTTCCCAGTATCTTAAGCTCCCGATAGAGCGGTTTTACGTCAACGTGGACCGTTACGGCAACACGTCGTCTGCCTCTATCCCCATTGCACTCGATGAGGCCCGCCGCGCGGGTCGGATCAAACGGGGCGATTACACCCTGCTCGTCGCCTTTGGGGCGGGCTTGACCTACGGTTCCGCACTGATTCGCTGGTAAATTCCCTCCCCATGCTGCCTTTTCTGATCCGTCGCCTGGTCCCCGCTCTCCTGATTGCGGCCCTCCTGTCCTGCCTGCCCGGCCGCCTCGCGGCTGATTTGGTGTGGAATCCGAATACCGGCTGGTCCGTCGAGGGCGGCGCGTTGTCCGGCGTGGTCGGGTCGGAACGCACCAAAGCCGTCGAGCTCATGAACAAGGCCCGACGGGCCGAAGACCGGCAAAGCTACGGCAGCGCCATCAGCAGCTACGGAAAGGTCCAGAAAAAGTACCCCAACTCAATTTACGCCCCCGAGGCCCTCTATCGCATGGGCAAGCTGCGCCTGCTGCGGAAGCAGTACTATGGCGCCTTCGATGCCTTTCAGCAGATCATCGGTCGCTACCCCAACACGAAGCGCTTCAACGAGATCATCGGATTACAATACCGCATCGCCAGCGATCTGCTCGACGGCAAGCGCTCCTATATTTGGGGCCTGTTCCCCGGTCCCACCGGCCGATCAAATGCCATCGCCTACTTTGAGGTCATCGTTGCCGATGCTCCCTACAGCGATTACGCCCCGCTTTGCCTGATGAACGTCGCGCGCGGCCACCAACTGCGCTCCGAGACCGATGAGGCCATCGACGCCCTCGACCGCCTCATCAATTCATACCCGCAAAGCCTCCTCAGCGCCGACGCCTATTTCAAGCTCGCCCAAGCCCATGGTTCGCTCGTGGAAGGCCCCTACTACGACCAGGCCTCGACCAAGGAAGCCATCACCTATTACGAGGACTTCATGATCCTCTTCCCCAGTGACATCAATCTCGCCAAGGCCGCCAAGGGGCTGGAGGGGATGAAAACGATGCTGGCGGAGAGCAAAATCAAGATGGCCGATTTCTATTTCTACAAGCGTGACAATTATGTCGCCGCGAAGGTTTTCTACAACGAGGCCATCACCGCCTACCCCGATTCCGAGCCGGCCCAGCGCGCCAAGCTCATGCTCGCCAAGGTCGAGGCAAAGGTCAGCGGCAAGCCGGTCGTGCTCCCCACCGATGTGCCCGCGCCCAAGCGCAAGAAGTTCCTCGGGATTTTCTGAGTTCGCGGGCGGAGGATTTGGGTTTGTCATTTCGGTCGAAGCACCGATTTTTCGCTGCACGCGCATGACACCCCGGCTCACCCTCTTCTGCCTCTTTTCCGTCCTGCTCGGCCTCAGCGGGTGCTCGCACTACCAACTCGGCACCGAGGGCAGGCTGACCTTCACGACCCTCTACGTTGAACCGGTCACGAACAAAACCATGCTGCCCCAGGCGCAGGCCATTGTCAGCGGACAGTTGCGCGAGGCGTTCCTCCAGGACTCCCGCGTTACGCTGGTGAACTCCGCCGCCGAGGCCGATGCCACGCTCAGCGTCGTCATCAACGATTATCATCGCGAGACCACCGCCGCTCGTGAAGACGATACCGGCCTGGCCAGAAAATTCGCCCTGACGCTTGGCACGGCGTGCACCCTGCGCGACCAACGCACGGGCAAGGTGCTATTTGAGAAACGCAAGGTCGAGGTTCGACGCGATGCCTTCACCGACAGCGGTCAGCTCCAGTCCGAATATCAAATGCTGCCGATTCTCTCCCAGGCCTTGGCGAAGAAAATCTCGGGCACGGTCCTCGACGTCTGGTGATCGCCATGCACTCCCCGCTGCTTGCCCCGTCCCTTCTGGCCGGTGATCACGCCCGCCTCGCCGATAGCGTCAAGGTGGTTGAGGATCTCGGTCTCGAGCGCATTCACCTCGATATCATGGACGGCCATTTTGTGCCGAACTTTTCGTTCGGCCCGCAGACCATCGCCGCCCTTCGCCCCGGTTCGAAGCTTTTTTTTGAAACTCACCTGATGCTTGATGAGCCGCAGCGCTACATCGAGCCGTTCATCAAGGCCGGCTCGAACCTGCTCAGCATTCACATCGAGCCTCTCTACGATCACGTCGGAACGCTCGCAAAAATCCGGAGTCTCGGCTGCCAGTGCGGCATCGTGCTCAACCCTGGCACGCCCGCGACCGCCATCTCCGCCCTGCTGCCGCTCGTGGATCTCGTCCTCGTCATGACGGTGCAACCCGGCTTCGGCGGCCAGCCCTTCCGCCATGACATGTTGCCCAAGCTGCGGCAGATCGCCGATTGGCGGCAGGCCCAGCGTCTGAATTTCCGACTCGAAGTCGATGGCGGCATCGATCTGACCAACGCCCCGGATTGCCACGCCGCGGGCGCCGACACCTTTGTCGCGGGCACGTCGTTTTACGCGGCGGCCGACCGCCGCGCCTTTGTGCAGGCGTTTGCCCAGCTGCGTTGACGCAATCCAGGTCTCGCCTGGCGACGGCACGCCACTAACAACCTCGGGAACGTGGGTCGGGGTTTATCGGCCCAGTGACACCACCTCCCGAACAGTCAAGTGACAGCACCTCCCGAACAGGAGGCCAGGGTTTGATGGGGCAGCACCAAGCTGGGGAGGTGCGGAGGGGGCTGGGCCCCCTCCGCCTCCTTGACTGCAGAGGGCTGGACCGATGCACGGTGAAGGAATGACTCTCATCGGAACTGGCGATACGCCTTGGTGAAGCAGGTTAGAAGTGGCCACAGCTACCGGGAGGCAGCGCGGCGCTGGCGAGTGGGCGTGGCGACCGTGGCGCTCTGGATGCAGCGCGCAAAGGGCCGAGCGCTGACTCAGGTTGATTGGCAGGATCGCTCGAGCCGGCCGGCCCAGCCCAGTGGCCGCACGCCAGCGCAGGTGGTGGCCGCGATCCGGCATACGCGCCGGCAGCTGCAGTGCCACGACGCGCTGGGCGAACACGGCCCGGCGGCGATCCGCCGTCAGCTCCTCGCGGAGAGCGTGGCCGCACCCAGCGAGCGCACGATTGCGCGCTGGCTGGCACGCACCGGCCTGAGCGGAAGGGAACGCTGGCGGCGGCCCCCGCCACCCAAAGGCTGGTACCTCGCCGCCGTGGCCGCAGGGCGCGCCGAAGTGGACAGTTGCGACGTGGTGGAGGGGCTCTGCCTGCGCGGCGGCCGCCGGGTGGAGGTGCTTAACACCCTTTCACTCTGGGGCTGCACGGCCACCAGTACGGTGGCCGAGGCGATCTCAACGGCCGCCGTGATCGCCAGCTTGCAGGAGCGTTGGCAGTTGCACGGCCGGCCGCACTTCCTGCAATGCGACAACGACACGATCTTTACCGGCGCCCATGCCCAGCGCCAGTATCTGGGTCGGCTCGTGCACTGGTGCCTCTGTGTCGGGGTGGTGCCCATTTTTGCGCCGCCGGCGGAGCTGGGCTTCCAAGCGGCCATCGAAGCTTATAACCGCCGCTGGCAAGAGCGGGTCTGGCGGCGCTGGCACCACCGCGATCTGGCCGCACTGCGAGGCCGCAGCGCGGCCTTTGTCGTCGCTTACAACCGGCGCGACCGCCGCCAAGTGCAGGTGCCCCGTTTATCTTGGCTGCCGCCACGTCAGGAGCCGTGCGCAGCACGCATTGTTTTGCTCCGCCGACTCGATGCGGCCGGCGCGCTGACCCTCTGCGCTCAACGGCTGCGTGTCGCTGCTCATTGGGCCCACCGTCTCGTGCGCTGTGAACTAGACGTCCGCCGCCAACGGGTCCGCATCTATGGCCTGCGGCGGCGCGATCCACTGCTCCAACCGCTGCTCGCTGACCGCGCGCTACGCATCGTGCTCGTCCCCTGGCACCGCAAACCTTCCTAGCTTCAGCTCCAAAACTGTTCGGGAGGTGGTGTCACTTGGCCCTTTATGCCCGACATCAGGGCTAACCCCAGTCGGGCGTGCAGCCCAACCCGCATGAGGCCGGTC
>JBDTJA010000036.1:0-2640 GCA_039936075.1 Opitutaceae bacterium
ACCAGCGTTGCCGTTGGGGCTTCCCTCGGTATTCTCTCCACCGATTGGACGTTCAGCCAGGTCGGCGACTTCAACGGCGACGGCAAGAGTGACATCCTGCTGACGAACACGGTCACCGGGGAGCGAGTCATTTGGTTGATGAATGGCACCAGCATCGCCTCCGGCGCATCCTTGGGCGTCCTTTCCACCGACTGGAAATTCAGTGGCATCGGTGACTTTAACGCCGATGGCAAAGCCGACCTGTTCCTAACCAATTCCGTCACCTCCGAACGCGCCGTCTGGCTCATGAATGGCACCACCATCTCGGGAGGCGCCTCCCTCGGCATTCTCGCGTCCGCTTGGGCGGTCAGTGGCACCGGGGACTTCAACGGCGACGGCAAGAGCGACATCGTGCTCAGCAACACCACCACCGGCGACCGCGCGGTCTGGCTCATGAACGGCCCGGGCATTTCCGCCGGCGCCATCATTGGCAACCTCTCAACTGATTGGACCTTTAGCCGCGTCGGTGACTTCGACGGCGATCGCAAGGCCGACCTCTTCCTGACCAACACCGTTACTGGCGAGCGCGCTGTCTGGCTCATGAATGGCACCGTCATCTCCGCCGGTGCCGCCCTCGGCGTCATTTCCAACGACTGGCTGATAAAAAACTAGGGTGGGAATGCGCCGTTCGGTAAGTAAATGCCACCACCATCACGCGGGGGTTTTTCTTGGGATTAATATCCATGCACGAAGACCAGCGTCGCGCCGCTTTCCTTACGGACGGGGATATAGCCAACGGTATTTTCCGCTGCGGATATTCGCGTAAAGACGGGAAGTACGGTGCGGCGGTGGTCAGGCGCTACCAGCGCGCGGGCAGCAACCGGCGCAGGGCGGGGCAGGGCTAGAGGGAGCGTGCTGCGTTTTTTTCGGGATCTTCAGGAAAGGTCGATCGATAGGTGCTCTGATCGATCCAACATGGGATCCAATGTTCGCAGTATGACGCCCCCTCAGCCTCACGGCTGGTCGCGTCGCTCCCAGCATCAACTGGGACGGGATTTAAAACTACGGGTTCAGCGATCGTCATCCTGAGCCCTCGCGAAGGATCCAATGAGGCTCCGCAGGAGAGCTTCGGCGGAGTATCCAGCTGAATTCCTCGCTTCGTTCAGAATGACAAACCGGGCTCGTAAACATGCCCGAAGCACCCGGAGCGACGCTTCTCGGCTAGCGCCAGTACAGGGCTGCGAGCTCGCGGAAGTAGGGACCGGAATTGGTCAGCAAGGTGCTCAAGTGTTCGGCGCGGAAGCGCCACGCCCAGTTGCCGTCGGGCTGGCCGGGGCTGTTGAATCGCGCCGCCGCGCCGAGGCCGAAAAGATCCTGCAGGGGGACAATCGCGAGATTGCAGACCGACGCGTAGGCCGTGCGCAGGAAGTCGCCAGCGATGTCCTGACCGCTGACGCGCAAATAACGCCGCACGTGGTCGCGGGTCTTTTCGTCTGACGTCGCATACCATCCGACGGTGGTATCGTTGTCGTGGGTGCCGGGATAAACGACGCAGTTCGCGCGGTGGTTGTGGGGGAGATACAGATTATCCGCGCCGCCACCGAAGGCGAATTGCAGCACCGCCATGCCGGGCAGGCCGGTGGCCTCGCGCAACGCGACCACGTCAGGCGTGAGCACTCCGAGATCCTCGGCGATCAGTTTCGCATTGGGCAGGGCAGCTTGGATGGCCTTGAAGAAATCCAACCCCGGGCCCGGCACCCAGCGGCCCGTGCGGGCGGTTGGGGCGCCCGCAGGCACGGACCAGTAAGACTCAAACCCGCGGAAGTGGTCGATGCGCACGACGTCGAACAGGGTGAAATTGGCCTTTAGCCGCGCGAGCCACCAAGCGTAACCATCCTTGGCATGCGCCGGCCAGTCGTAGAGCGGGTTACCCCACAGCTGACCGTCAGCCGAGAAATAATCCGGCGGGACGCCCGCCACGGCGAGCGGGCGCGAGGTCTTGCGATCGAGCTGGAAATACTGCGGATGAGCCCAAGCATCGGCGCTATCGAGGGCGGCGAAAATCGGTGCGTCACCAATGATTGAAATGCCGAGCTGCGCGGCCTTGATGCGCAACTGCGCCCACTGGCCGAAAAAGAGATACTGGATGAACTCGTACGCCTCGATGCGCGCCGCGAGCTCCGCGGGAGCCTGCGCGGTCCGGGACGCAGCGGCCGTGCGAACCTCGGCCGGCCATTCCCACCACGGCTTGCCCTTGAAATGCAGCTTCAGAGCCGAGAAGCGCGCGTAGTCGGGCAGCCACGAGGCGTGCTCTCGGCGGAAGGCCTCAAAATCGCCATACGGCAGGATTTTACGGCCACTGCGGATAAACTGGGCATGAGCCTGAAACAGGGCCGGCCATTTCCTTTGGTAGATCTCGCCGAAATCCACGCGGTCTGCGCTGAGCGCTTGGAGCGGCTTAACATCCGCCGCGGTCAGTAGACCCGCGCGGACCAACGCCGCGACATCGATCAGGTAGGGATTGCCCGCAAATGCCGAGAAACACTGGTAGGGCGAGTCCCCATAACCGGTGGGTCCGAGCGGGCAGATTTGCCAGGACTTGAAACCGGCACTGGCCAGAAACTTCAGGAAGGTGACCGCGTTCTCATCCAGCGAACCGAT
>JBDTJA010000037.1:0-5725 GCA_039936075.1 Opitutaceae bacterium
CAAGGCGCGTGGCGCCGAGCGTGGCGTTACCGGCGGCACCGCCGGGCATCATCGCGACGTTGCCCTGCACCTTCTGCACCAAGGCCGCGATATCGGCGTCGTCCACGAGCACCATGCCCCCTTTTTCACCCGCGACGTTCGCGGTGAGGAAGGAATCATCCACGTGGGCGAGCAGATCCATGATGGGATTGCCGATGCCGATGAGGTCGAAAGTGGGGGAGGACATATAATACGCAGTTCGAAGTTCGCAGAGCGGAGTTCAGTTGGAGTTAGCGTGGAGTTGGACCGCAGGATCGCGACGAACCTAGTTCGGCGATGTTCGAACTCCGGGGGAATTATTAGCCGCTGACGGTGAGGTTGGTGGCGAGCAGGGGCTCTTCATCCACCTCGACGAGAATCGAGTAGTCGCCGGCGGCGGGGAAGGTGAGGTTGCGGATTTCGTTGATGAGGTTGATGCGGTGGAGCGGGCTCTGCGACTCGAACGGGCGGTCGAGCAGGACCTGCAGGTTTGTTGGATCGAGCCCCATCGAGAGGCGCATCGAGTGCGAGCCGGCGGCACAGTCGGAGAGCGTGAGAAACCACACCATGAATGGATGGGTGACCGGAAAATGGCGGGCGTTGATGTTCGAGAAGACGCCGAGAATGGTGTGCTTGCCGGAGCCGGGATCAATGTGGACGCCGTCGCAGGTCAGCCAGGCGAGCAGCTGGGGCTTGGATTGCATGCGGGCAGTGGGACGGCGTGGCTGGGGTGGGGCAAATCATTTTGCTTGGAGCCGCGGGATCCGCCGCACTTAACCACAGGGATGCTGACGCCCGTGCCGCCCAAGACGCTGCTCGATTCGCTTGCGAGCTATCCGCATTGGTTCGTGGCGGCGTGCGTGACGCTTGTGCTTGCGGCGGTAATCTGGGTCTTGGCGAAGCTGCTGAAATGGGGCCTCTACGCCATCATGGCGCTCGTACTCGTAGGTGGCTTGGGGGTGACGGTGTGGCTGCTGTTTCACTGAGCCGGACAGTCTGGCGGAATTGCTGTACGCCCCCAAATCCCCCGCAATCCTTCCCGCGGATTGCACGGATCGACGCGGATAAATTCGGCTCGTCCGCGTTCATCTTCGTAATTCGCAGAAAGTATTTGGGGCTTTCCGGCGGGGGTTCGGCGAACACCCCTGCAATTGCAGCACAGAGTCGGGCCGAAACAGGCTTTTTCTTGTCACCGCTCGGAGCGGGGCTTAACCCATTCCAGTGAAATACATTTTCGTGACGGGTGGAGTGGTTTCGTCGCTGGGCAAGGGCCTCACCGCGGCTTCCCTCGGCGCCCTCCTCGAGCTGCGGGGTCTGAAGGTCTGCATCCAGAAATTCGATCCTTACCTGAACGTGGATCCCGGCACGATGAGCCCGTTCCAGCACGGCGAGGTCTATGTGCTGGAGGACGGTGCGGAAACCGACCTCGATCTTGGCCACTACGAGCGCTTCACCAGTGGCAAGCTGTCGCGCATCAACAGTCTCAGCTCGGGCCAGATTTACGAGAGCGTCATCCAAAAGGAGCGGCGCGGCGACTATCTTGGCAAGACGGTGCAGGTGATCCCGCACGTCACGAACGAGATCAAGGAGCGCATTTACTCGGCGGCGAAGGACGTCGACATCCTCATCACCGAAATCGGTGGCACGACGGGTGACATCGAGGGCCTGCCATTCCTTGAGGCGATGCGGCAATTCGCGCTCGAGGTCGGGCAGAACGACGTGATTTTCCTCCATGTGACGCTGGTGCCTTACGTGGCCGCCGCGGGCGAACTGAAGACAAAGCCCACGCAGCAGTCGGTCGCGAAGCTGCGCGAGATTGGCATTCAGCCGGACATTCTGGTCTGCCGCGCCGATCACCCGCTCGATCCCGGCCTGCGCGAAAAAATCTCAATGTTCTGCAACGTGCCGGTGAAGGCCGTGATCGAGTGCGCCGATGTGGCCAACTCCATCTACGAGCTGCCGCTCGCGCTGCAGAAGGAAGGCCTCGACCAGCTCGTGGTGGACCTCTTCGGCCTGAAGAATCCGCCGTCGAAGAAAAACATCTGGAAGCAAATCGTCGCCCGCCTGCTCAACCCCGTCCACGAAGTGACGATCGGCGTCGTCGGCAAATACATCGAACTGCAGGACGCGTACAAGTCCGTCTACGAATCCATCACGCACGCGGGAATCGCGAATAATTGCCGCATCAACGTCGTCCGTTTCGATGCCGAGGACCTGGAAAAAAAGGGTGGACTCGCCAAACTGAAGGGCTTGGACGGCATCCTGGTCCCGGGCGGCTTTGGTGACCGCGGCACGGAGGGCAAGATCGCTGCGGCGAAATATGCGCGGGAGCACAAGATCCCCTATTATGGCCTCTGCCTCGGCCTCCAGATCGCCGTGATCGAGTTCGCACGCAATGTCCTGAAGCTCAAGGGCGCGAACAGTACGGAGTTCGAAGCGAATCCGCGCCATCCGGTCATCAACATGATGGAGGAGCAGAAGCAGGTCATCGATAAGGGCGCCACCATGCGCCTCGGCAGCTACGAGTGCGCTCTCACGCCGGGTACGCACGCCGCCAAGGCCTATGGTACGCCCAGTGTGCGGGAGCGCCACCGGCACCGGTACGAGGTCAACAACGCCTATGTGGATCAGCTCAAGGCCGCGGGTATGGTGATCAGCGGCGTCAACAAACGCCGCAATCTTGTCGAAATCATCGAGCTCAAGAATCACCCGTGGTTCGTTGCCGTGCAGTTCCATCCCGAGTTCCAGTCCAAACCCAACCGCGCCCATCCGCTCTTCGCCGCCTTCATCGCGGCAGCGATCAAGCACCAGAAACCTGCGAAACGGTCGAAGTCGGCCAAGAAAGCCAATCGCTGAAGTTCGAGCGTTGGGACCACGGAATCCACGGATATCCGCGGATCAATCCCGCGCCGAATTCCATTCTTTAAATTTCTGATCCGTGATCATCCGTGATATCCGCGGTTAAAAATTCCGGGTCTTTGGTCTGGTTATTACTCTCCCTCGTCGTGTAATTCGTGGCTTTCATCCCGATGCTTTTTGATCCCAAGAAACTCCTGATCATCGCCGGTCCCTGCTCGCTCGAGAACGAGAAGGTTTGCCGCGCGGTCGCCGAGGCCCTGATGAAAATCGGCAAAAAGCGCCCGGAACTGAAACTCGTTTTCAAGGGTTCGTTCGACAAAGCGAACCGCACGTCGGCCAAGGGTGCGCGCGGCACGGGCATGGACGAGGGCCTCGCCCTGCTGGCCATGGTCAAGCGCGACTACGGGTTTCCCGTGCTGACCGACGTGCACGAGCGCGAGCAGATGAAGGCCGTCGCTGCCGTGTGCGATGTGATCCAAATCCCCGCGTTTCTCAGCCGTCAGACGGATCTGCTGCTCGCCGCTGCCGCCACGGGACGCGTGGTGAACGTCAAGAAGGGCCAGTTTCTCTCGCCGCAGGAAATGGTGCACGTCACTGGCAAGCTGCGGGAAGGGAAGGCCAGGGAAATCTGGCAGACCGAGCGCGGCACGACATTCGGCTACAACAACCTTGTCGTGGACATGCGCTCGTTCCCGATCATGAAGCAGAACGGCTACCCGACGATTCTGGATGCGACGCACAGTGTCCAGTTGCCCGGCGCCGGTAACGGCAAGAGCGATGGCCAGCGCGAATTCGTAGCGCCGCTGGCGAAGGCTGCGCTCGCGGCGGGGGCGGATGGACTTTTCCTTGAAACGCATCCCGATCCGTCGAAGGCGATTTCCGACGGGCCGAACATGATCGCGCTCGCTGACCTGCCCGCCCTGCTGACGAGTTGCCTCGCAGTGTGGCAAGCAGTCCGCGCGTAGGATGCCATTGTCCGAGGCGGGCCGGGCGCTCCGCGCGCGGCAACGCGATGTGAGTTAGGGAATGCCGCGTCCGAAGCGCCCGGCCCGCCCTTGACCGCGCTCCCTCCCGTCGCACACTCCGTTCACAAAAACCGCCATGGAAACCTTTATCATCGACGTTCCTGTGCCCTCGATGGGCGCGACCGTCAGCGAACTCAACGTCATCGTCATCAAAGTTCAGGCCGGCGACCGCGTCACGAAAGGCCAGCGGCTGGCTGACCTGGAGAGCGACAAATCCGCCTTCGAGTTCGAGAGTCCCTGCGACGGCGTGATTCACGCTGTGATTGGCAAGCCAGGTGCGACGATGAACTCCGGCGATCCCTTTGTGCAGATCGAGACGTCGGACGAAAGCATGCGGCACTTGAAGACGGCCAAGACGGCCACGCCGGTCCCCGCCGCCGCTGCGGGAACGAAGCCCGCGTCGGCCGTCGTGTGGACGCCCCGCGCGACGAAGCTCGCGCAGGAAGCCGGACTCGATCCCGCAAAAATTACAGACATCGAGGCGACCGGCCCGGGAAACCGGGTATCGGGTGACGATGTGCAAAAATACCTCGCGACCCGGAAGCACTGATTTTTTAACCGCGAAGGGCGCGAAGGCCGCAAAGATTCGGAACTATGGATTCCGATGGGACTGAGCTTCGCGTGCTTCGCGCTCTTCGCGGTTAAAATCCGGTATCCGAATTCTGCAGTTCGTAGCTGAGCACGCTGAGGGCGTAAGTGGCGGCGGTTTCGCAGCGCAACACGAGCGGGCCAAGGGTGATCGGCTCGAAGCCGCAGGTCTTGGCCTGGCTCAGCTCGGCCGGGGTGAAGTCGCCTTCGGGGCCGACGAGCCAGAGAACCTTTTTCGGGGCGCGGCCCTGCGCGGCCTGAAATGCAGCGAGCACGCCTTTCAATGATTTCGCTCCGGGCTGGAGACTCGCGATCAACTTCAAATCGTAGCCGCGCGCGTCTTCCATGAACACCGAGGCTTTCTGGACGGGCGCGATGACGGGAAGAAACGGATTGCCGCACTGCTTGGCGGCTTCGAGTGCGGCGGTCTGCCATTTCTCGATTTTTTTGTCGGACCGTTCGCCATCGAGGTGAACCTGCGTGCGTTCGCTTTCCAGGGGGACGATGTGGGCGGCGCCGATCTCGGTGGCCTTGCGCACGATGGCGTCCATCGACGGGCCCTTGGGCAGGGCCTGGCCGAGCGTGATTTCGTAGGCGAGGGGTTTGGCCTTTTGGCGGAAGCGCACCTTGAGGACGGCGGCGTTTTTGCGGTCACCGGTGAGCTCGCAGATCCACTCGGTACCGCGGCCGTCGAAGGCCACGACCGTGTCGCCGACCCGCGCACGATTAACCGCGACCAGGTGATGCGACTCGTCGGCGCTGAGGGTGAGTTCGGCGGGCTCTGCGGTCGGCGGCGTACAGAAGGCGCGAAAGTCGGGCATGAGGCGAGTTCAGTGCGAAGGCCGACGTCTGACAAGCCCTCGCCACAGGTAAGAGACTCGGTTTCATCCCGACACGGGCGTCGCGGGATGTGGCGAGCCAGCGGGATTGCTGCGGTATCCGTTCGGGCGCCCCGCACTGACAATGCCTGTAAAAGCAAAATGGCCGCCGAATTTGATTAAGAAGCCGCTTTAAGCTTCAAAACGACGAACTAATCTTAGCGCAACAACAGGGAGGCGGCGCGGAGCCGGCCGCAGCGTCCGATCGGGACGGGGAAAAAAGCAGTTTACACCACGGAAGGCGCTTCTACCTTCCGCGAACGTTTCAGGCCCGGGTGGCGGAATTGGCAGACGCAACGGACTCAAAATCCGTCGCCCTCAAAAGCGTGTGGGTTCGACCCCCACCCCGGGCACCAA
>JBDTJA010000038.1:0-4815 GCA_039936075.1 Opitutaceae bacterium
TGGGTGTCATCCAGCTTGGCCGTGTAAGAGGCGATCTTCTTGGGCGCCTCTTCGTCGGAGGCCGGCTTCTTGGGCATAGCTGAAGAAAGCCGCAAAAAACCACGGAAAGCGCAAAGGAGAAAACACCGGCCCGCCCGGCATTTTTCTTGCGCCCTTTGCGCCTCTTCGCGGCCAATCGCCCGATGCCGAGCCACTCCCGCGCCCCGCTCCTCTCCGACCCGGCGGGATTCTCGCGCGCGCTCATGGCGTGGTACCGCGTCCACGCCCGGCCGCTCCCCTGGCGCCAGCACCCGTCGCTCTACCAGACGGTCGTGAGCGAATTCATGCTGCAGCAGACGCAGGTCAAAACCGTGCTCCCTTACCTCGCGCGCTGGCTCATCGAGCTGCCGGACTTCACCGCGCTCGCCGCCGCGTCCGAGGCCCGCGTGCTGAAACTCTGGGAAGGTTTGGGCTATTACTCGCGCGCCCGCAACCTGCACAAACTCGCCCAGGTCATCGCCGCCCTGCCCGCGCCCCCGCGCACGCCCGAGTCGTGGCAGGAACTCCCCGGCGTCGGCCCCTACACCGCCGCGGCGATCACGAGCATCGCATTCGACGCGTCTGCGGCCTGCGTGGACGGCAACGTCGTGCGCATCCTCGCGCGGCTGACAGCCAACGCCACGCTGTTCCGCGATTCCGCCAGCGCCGCGAAGGCCTTTGGACCCCTCGCTGCTGCGCTACTGCCAAAGCAACGCCCCGGCGACCACAACCAAGCGATGATGGAGCTCGGGGCGACAGCGTGCTTCCGCTCGAACCCGCTCTGCCTGACCTGCCCCGTGCTCCGCTACTGCGCCGCCGGCCAGCGCGGCGATCCCGAGGCTTACCCGAGACTCGCCGCGAAAAAGTGGGAGCAAATCTCCGTCACGCGCGTCTGGTCCCAGCGTCGGGGCGCGTTGCTGCTTCACCTCACCGAAGCCGGCGCCCGCCGCTTCGCCAACATGCACGAGCTGCCGACGGCTGCCCAAGTGGGGCTGACTCAGGCCAAGGTAGCGGGCGGAAAACTCCTCGCGAAGAAACGCCGCGGAATCACGCGGTACCAGATCACCGAATCGATTCACGCCGTCCCCGCGCCTCGCGGAAAACTTCCCGCTGGCCTCGTCTGGGTGGCCCATTCCGATCTCGACAAGATCACCCTCTCCGGACCCCACCGCCGTTGGGTGAAAGAAATTCTGGCCGGAGATCTGGCCCAGTCTGTTTAAGCATCAAGCCGCGGTGCGCGCCCGAGTCGGCAGCGCGGCGTGCGCGGCGCAGACTGCACTTCCACGAACTTGCCCGGTCGAAGTCGACCGCGTCAAACTGGACTAGAATTTGTGCACATATCTGCGACCACGCCGGACTTTTGAGGTGTAGTGGCGTGGATCTCGGCAACCGCAAAGTCCCATCTTTCCGATCCGGCTGCGACACCCTGGAAGCCGACTCCACCAGAAAGCCAATACCCATCGGCTCTCCGGTGGAAGCACTTGATGGCGCGCGAGCCTTTCGTCCACTCGCGGTCGCCCAATTCCAGCAACGCCTGGCGTGCGACGACCGAGTCATCGTCGCCGGCCAACACCCGTGCAATCCGTCCGCCGCCGGCTGACTTGAGTTCGGGCGTGCTCGCTCGCCGGCCGCACCATGCCGGCTCCGCCGCAGCGGTCGTATTCACCTCCGACAGCAGCAAAGCCGCCAGGGTCGCTGCCCTCCTCAATCAGGCCGAATCGGTAAATCCAAAGACTCTGACCCCAGGATTGGCGTGGAGACTTCCACCGAATGCTCGGCCAGACTCGCCGGAAACGAATGTCGATGGGAGACAGGGAGATGGGGCGCCAAAGATACGGCGATTCGGATCCAACGGCTGACGTGTGCAGCCATGCTGGCGTTCGTCCGCTTCACAGAGCCGCGCGGCGTAATTTTCGCGCAAGGAAATAGCGTCCCCGCATCGCCATGGCTCGCCGAAATCACCTCGCAGGCTCGACGCGAAACGATTTTCCAGGCGCTTGCTCGTGGCCGTAGGGCACGGAGCCTTGCGCCCATCGCGCATTATTGTTCGGCGCTACGCGTCCTTCGGCTGTGGCGGCCGGTAACGGTATCCCATCTTCGGGATGACTTCCACCCAGCTCCGGATCTTGACGCCGACGCTCAGCGCCGAAGCTCCCAGTTTCCCGAGCAAAACCCGCATGTTGCTTGTGTCGCCCCTAAAGCGGCGGCCCAGAAGATCGTGGTAAAGCGTCTCGTAGGTCAGAACGCCGCCCTCGGATTGGACCAAAAGTTCGGCGAGATCCACTTCATGCGGTGTGAGATGGCAGGTCTTTTTTCCGCGCTGCAAGATCCGCCCCACCGGATCGGCGGTCGCCCCGGCAAAGGCGAACGGCTTCCGAACGATTTTCGGCGACGCGCTGGGCTCGCGGTTGGGTGCCTGATGGTATTTGGCCAGATATTCAACCAGCACATCAGGCCGCACGGGATCGCGTTGCACACAATCGGCCCCGAGTACGATCTGGCGGGCCTCGACCCCGGCGGACGTGCCCGCCGCAATCAAGACCACGACCTTCGCACTTAAGAGTCCGGCTCCGCCGAGCGCGGCCAACACATCGTCGGAATATCCGTCGCTTAGCCGATGGCGCACCAGCACGATCTTCGGGCGGAGATGATGCAAAAGTTTTCTAAAATCCCGCACCGAGTCACATTCACTGGAGAGCCAGCCGCGGCTTTCGCACAAAGCGCCAAACGCCGAGCGTTCTTGGGCCGATTGGGAGATAATCGCGATCACGGTTGAGTTACATCGGGTGCCGCAGCGTCGCGCCTGCTCACGCCGGCAAGACCAGCACGAGGCTAAATTGCTTCGTCTGGGGCGGTTGCGACGCCGCGAGTAGCCCGCGACATTTTTGAAGGCCGGCGAGGAGACCACGCGGACTCACCGTGGCTATCGGCCCGTCTTCGCCTCTCAGCCAGCCTTCCACTTGCGCACCGGGGAGGGCTGGCGCAGAGGTCGTCACGACGATCAGCACCCCCGACTGGCTGACGAGCGCATGCTTGCGGTTTACCCACAGGTAACTGCGCAGTTGAGCGTCCTTCAGCGCCACGTCGAGGCGATCGAGCCGCTGAAACCGGATTCCCACCGTAGTCTTGGGGTCGGTCAGCGTCAGTGCCGCGCCAATAATCGGAACAAGCATCAAAAGAAAATCGATGCCTGACAGACCGCGAATAGGCAGACGCGCATCAAACGGCTGGAAATCGACTTCCTTGTTGGAGGCTTCCGCCTGCGTCATCCGCTTGGCAATACCCGCCGCCTCGCGGATGCCGGAATCGATGAGCGCCGGGGAGGAATCCCGACTGGCATAGGCGGAGTCGAAAAATCCCGCCGCGACACTCGCGGCGGCATCGGCGGTCTTTTTCGCCTCCTCAAGGTTGCGCACCAGCGGCACGGCTGTGGAATCGGTTCGCGCCCGCACCGTGAGGACCGCAGCGGCACTCACCAGATGGGCATGAATCGTCGTCAGCAGGTTGGCCGTTTGGAGGAGCGCATCGCGCGCCGTTTCCGATGCCACCAGCTCGACCTCGCGCTCCAGCCGCGCCACATCCAGGTCCTGGGAAATTAAGCCCGCCTGGCGGGCCAGTGCCTGATCCCGCCGCTGAGCCCGGGTACGGTCAACCCACTCCGGAATGCGTCCTTCAAATTCATTCCGTTCCGGCAGTGGCTTCCCAATGAAATCATAGACCTGCAGTGGGATGGCGCGGCGCAAATTTTCGCTGGAATCAAAGGCGCTCAGGACGACGTAGCCGAGCGCGGGATCGGTGCGTTGCGCGGCTTCAATGAAGGTCAGACCATCCATTTCCGGCATGTGAATATCCACGAAACAGAGATCAAACCGGGTATCAGCCAGCGAACGCAAAGCCGATTGGGCATCCGCGCAGCAAACGAGTTCGTAGTGCTTGGCTAGCCGCAGCCGCAGGGAGGCATGGATCTGCCGCTCATCATCCACCACCAGAATGCGAGGGGTTACAAGAAAGGAGGAGTCGGTGGTCATAACCTCGATAGAACAATAGCTGTGGGGTGACAAAGAATCGGGAACTCAGGTGGGATAATCGGCATTTACGCCGGCTGAGTGTTGGGGAGTTCAATCATGATGGTCGTACCCTGACCGAGCCGACTCTCCACTGTAATTTTTCCGCAATGTAGATGGACGATCTTTTGGCAGATCGTGAGTCCCAAGCCAAACCCCCGCACATCGTCCCCATATTTTTTGGTCGTAAAGTAAGGATCGAAAATATGTTCAAGGTTTTCGGGCGGAATTCCTTCACCTTGATCGCTGACCCGCAACGCCAGCCAGCCCTTGCGGCCCGGGAGGGCTGACAAAGCGACCGTCTGTCCCGCACTGGAAGCGTCGATCGCATTACTCGCCATATTCACCAACATCCTCTGCACCAAGACGGCATCCGCCCAGACCTCCTTCCCAATCTCAGTCGAACCCAGAAACTTAACGTCCCGTTCCGCCGCGCGCTGCGCGACCAGCGCCTTTACTTCCTGAAATATGCGTCCCAGCTGCAGCGGTTCGAACCGCGGCGTCATCTTCTCTGAGAAAAAGAGCGCCTCCCGCACATATTCCGTCATGACCCGAATTGAGCGAGTAGCAGCGACCTGGACTTCCCGCTCCGGGGTGCCGACAGGAAACTGGCTATCGGTGTGAACGAGAAACGAAGAAACCGGGGTGATGAGGTTTTTGAGATCATGAGCCAAACCCCGCGACATCATGGCAAGATGCTCCATCTTGGCCTGCATCGCCGCCTGCATCGTCA
>JBDTJA010000039.1:0-13291 GCA_039936075.1 Opitutaceae bacterium
CATGGTGATTATCAACCACGAAGGTTTCGGAAGATGGAGCTTCGGACTTCGTGATCTTCGTGACCTTGGTGGTAAAATCTGGATCGTATTTTAGCTGTGGGGTGAGCGAGAGGCGGATGTCGGCGACGGAGGCGAAGGCGGAGATGATGAGTGAGATCGGCGCGGTGACGCGGCGGCTTTCGCCGGAGGCGGCGTCTTTCCACGCGGTGCTCATGCTCATCGAGTCCTTGCCGACAGGAATCGTGATGCCGAGCGCCGGGCAGAGTTCCATGCCGACGGCTTTCACCGCGGCATAAAGATCGGCCCCGTCGCCGGGGATCGCGGGCGCGGCCATCCAGTTGGCGGAGAGGTTGATCTTGCCGATGTCGCCGATCTGCGCGGCGGCGAGATTCGTGAGCGCCTCGCCCACGGCGAGCCGGGCGGACGCGGCGGCGGAATTGATCGCGACGGGCGTGCGTTCACCCATGGCCATGGCTTCGCCCGTAGAGACGTCGAAGGCGGCGGCGGTGACGGCGCAATCGGCGACGGGAACCTGCCACGGGCCCACCATCTGGTCGCGACAGATGAGTCCACCCAGCGTGCGATCACCGATGGAGATCAGAAACGTTTTGTCGGCGACGGTCGGGTGGGAGAGGACGCGGCGGACGGCCTCGTTAAGGGATAAGGAAGAAAGGTTTAACGGGGTAAGGTCACGGGTCAGCGTCGTGTCCTGGCGATGCATCTTCGGCGGTTTGCCGAGCAGGACCTCGAGAGGCAGGTCGATGGGCGTGGACTTGAAATGGGAGTCTTCGAGGACGAGCTGCTTTTTCTCGGTGGCCTCGCCGACGACGGCGAAGGGGCAGCGCTCGCGCTCGCAGAGTTTCTGGAAAACGGCGAGACGCGCGGCGGGAACGGCGAGGACGTAGCGTTCCTGCGATTCGTTGCACCAGATCTCGAGTGGGCTCATGCCGGGCTCGTCGTTGGGCACGGCGCGAAGCTGGAAGCGCCCACCACGGCCGGCATCGTTGACGAGTTCGGGCAGGGCATTGGAAATGCCTCCGGCGCCGACGTCATGGATGAAGGAGATGGGATTTTCGTCCCCGAGGGCCCAGCAGCGGTCGATGACCTCCTGGCAGCGGCGCTCCATCTCGGCGTTGTCGCGCTGCACGCTGGCAAAATCTAGATCCTCGTTGCCCGAGCCGCTGGCCATCGAGCTGGCTGCGCCGCCGCCGAGGCCGATCAGCATGGCGGGGCCGCCGAGGATGATGAGGTTGTCACCCGGATCGATGACGCCCTTTTTCACATGATCAGCGCGGATGTTGCCCAACCCACCGGCGAGCATGATAGGCTTGTGGTAGCCCCGCCACTCGGTGGCGGGCGGGTGATCGGTGATGGCTGATGGGCGATTGGCTTCTGACCCCTGAACTATGACCTCTGACCCATGACCCATAACCTCTGACGTCTGACCCCCCGAGGGAACCTCGGCTTCATACGTGCGGAAGTAGCCGTTGATGCTGGGCCGGCCGAATTCGTTGTTGAAGGCGGCGGCGCCGAGCGGGCCCTCGATCATGATGTCGAGAGCGGAGACGATGCGGCCAGGCTTGCCGAAATCTATTTCCCACGGCTGGACGGCGCCAGGGAGTTTGAGATTTGAAACGGTGAAACCGGTGAGGCCGGCCTTGGGCTTGGCGCCGCGGCCGGTGGCGCCTTCGTCGCGAATCTCGCCGCCGGAGCCGGTGGCGGCGCCGGGAAAGGGCGAAATCGCGGTCGGGTGGTTGTGCGTCTCGACCTTGCAGAGGATGTGGATGTCCTGCTCGTGCGCGCCGTACTCGTGGGTCGTTGGATTCGTGTAGAAACGACCGCCGCGTGAGCCGGTGAAAACCGCCGAGTTGTCCTTGTAGGCGGACAGGATGCCCTCGCTGTGCAACTCGTGGGTGTTGCGGATCATCTGGAATAGCGACTTGGCCTGTGCGGCGCCATCGATGTCCCAGGAAGCGTTGAAAATCTTATGCCGGCAGTGCTCGGAGTTGGCCTGCGCGAACATCATGAGCTCGATGTCATTGGGATCGCGACCGAGCGTCGTGAACGCTTTGACGAGGTAATCGATTTCATCGTCGGCGAGCGCGAGTCCGAGCGACAGATTCGCGGCGGTCAGCGCGGCGCGACCCTGGGCGAGGACCGGCACGCTTGTCATCGGGCGCGGAGTTTCGTGACGGAAAAGGGCTTCGCACGCCTGGACGTCGGCAAATACGACCTGCGTCATGCGGTCGTGCAACTTGGAGCTGAGGATCGCCCGGCTGGCCGCGAGCTGACTCGCGCCATCCGGAACGCCGGCAGAAGTGCCCGCTGCCGGGCGGTCTACGTCGGAATCGCCCGGGACGGGGCGGCCCATCTCGGCATCGAAAGCGATCGTGTACACGATGACGCGTTCGATGCGTTTGACGGTGGCTAGGCCGCAGATGTGGGCGATGTCGGTCGCCTTGGAAGACCACGGCGAGATCGTGCCGGGGCGCGGGGCGACGACTTGGGTGAGGCCAGCGACGACGCTCCCGGTGCGACTCGGACCGTAGGTGAGAAGCTTTTCGAGGACGAAGCGTTGCGCGGGAGTCAACTCGGCCGTGGTTTCAACGACATGGACGAATTCGGCACTGACGGCGCGAGCGGGCAGGGCGGCGGCGGTGAGATCCTGCAGGAGCTTGGCGAGGCGGAAGGGAGAGAGGGCCGGGGAGCCGCGGAGGATCAACATGGTTGAGGAGAGGAAGGTTTGTCACATCCCCGGTGCGGTCAAGAAAGCCGTTGTCGGGAATGCGGTCGGCCACGCTTTACCCCGACGGCGGCGGTCGGATGTCCTCCGTAAAGGGCGCGTAAAGCCCAACCCACGGCCAGCGGACATACGGCAATTCTGGAAAAAGCCGTTGACGATTCCTGGGACCCACTCGAAGTTTCGGGCTTGAGGACCAACGCCGACTCAACGCCCGCCCGAAACCTTTCCGCAACGCCGGAAATGCGGCCATGAGCGACCGGATTACCCACGAGTGCGGCATCGCGATGGTGCGACTGCTGAAGCCGCTGTCCTACTACCAGGAGAAATACGGTTCGCCGCTGTGGGGTTTCACCAAACTGTTCCTGCTGATGGAGAAGCAGCACAACCGCGGCCAGGATGGCGCGGGGGTGGCCTGTGTGAAGAACGACGTGCCACCGGGCGAGGCGTTCATGTTTCGTGAGCGCAGCGTGAAATCCAACCCGCTCGACAAGATCTTCAAGCTCCTGCTCGGCCAGTACAACGACAAGGTCGCGACCGGGGTGATTCATCCGGAGTTTGCGGAAACGGTGAAGCAGCATTTCGACTTTGGCGGCGAGCTCTACCTCGGCCATCTTCGCTACGGCACCAGCGGCGGTTATAATCTCTCCTCGTGTCATCCGTTTTTCCGCCGCAGCCCGTGGCCGACGCGCAACCTGGCGCTCTGCGGTAATTTCAACCTGACCAATACCAACGAGCTGAACCACTCGCTCACGGACATGGGTCAGCATCCGATTTACGCGACGGACACGCAGGCGGTGCTGGAAAAGATCGGCTTCTTCCTCGATGAGGAACACGAGGAGATCTACCGGCGGCTTCGGGTGAAGGGCCTGACCGGCACGGCTATTTCCCGCCAGATCAGCGAGGAGCTGGACCTGACCCGCGTGATCACTCGCGCGGCCAACAAGTGGGATGGCGGCTACACGATCGCCGGACTCATCGGCAACGGCGACGCCTTCGTGGCGCGGGATCCGTCAGGCATCCGGCCGTGCTTCTGGTTCCAGAACGACGAGTTCATTGCGTTCGCATCGGAGCGCGCGCCGCTGATGACGGTGTTCGACCTCGCGGTTGAGCAGGTGAAGGAAGTTGAGCCGGGCCATGTGGTGGTGATCAAGAAGGGCGGCATGGTTACCTCGAAGCCGTTCACTGCACCCCTGCCCCGCACCTCGTGCTCGTTTGAACGCATTTATTTTTCCCGCGGCAACGACTTCGACATTTACCGCGAACGCCAGGCTCTCGGCGGCGGGCTGGCTGACCAGGTGATCAAGTCCATCGGTCACGACTGGGCGAAGACCGTGTTCAGTTTCGTGCCCAACACGGCGGAGGTCGCGTATTACGGGCTGATGTCGGCGCTGCGCACGAAGCGCCGCGACGAAGTGAAGGCGGCGATCCTCGCGGCGCAGGCCAAGGGGGAGCTCTCCGAGGCGTTGCTCGACGAACTCATTTTGCGGAACTGGCCGCGCGGCGAGAAAGTCGTGAGCAAGGACATCAAAATCCGGACGTTTATTGGCCAGGAAACGATGCGCAACCAGCTCGTGAGCCATGTTTACGACATCACCTACGGCTCGGTGAATCCCGGCGATAATCTCGTGTGCGTCGATGATTCGATCGTGCGCGGCACCACGCTGCGCAAATCCATCCTCCGCATCCTCGCGCGCCTCAACCCGCGCAAGATCGTGATCGTTTCGACGGCGCCGCAGGTGCGCTATCCGGATTGCTACGGCATCGACATGTCGGAGCTCGGAAAATTCATCGCGTTCGAGGCTGCAATCGAGCTGCTGAAGGAACGCGGGCAGGCCGCCTTGCTGGAGGAAACCTATGGCCTGTGCCGCCGGGAAGTAGAGAAGGGTGGCGTGGTCAATCACGTGTGGAAAATCTACGAGTCGTTCACCCCCGAGGAGATTTCAGCCAAGATCGTCGACCGCGTGCGACCCAAGGGCATCGAATGGCAGGGCGAGATTGAGATCATCTTCCAAACGATCGAGCACTTGCACGCCGCGGTGCCCCACCACACCGGCGACTGGTATTTCACCGGCAAATACCCCACGCCCGGCGGTTATCGCGTCGTGAACCAAGCGTACGTGAATTACTTCGAGAAGAGCGAAGGCCGCAGCTACTGAAATTGCCCAGGGCAATTTAATCCGATTTGCGCGGCGCGATCGAACTCGAGGTGAGCGGGGCGCTTCGCCCTTCACCAAGGCTTCGGCAACCAGGTGCGCCTGGCAGATCGGCGTGGCTATGCCCAAGGGTTCAAAACTTCCGCGCGCGGAGCGCACGGTCCACCCGCTGAGTTTACGCGCGAGCGAAGAGGGGGCGCGGCAGGGTGCGCACCAGCAAGACGGTGAGCGTGAAGAACAACGCCCAGCTGGAGGCTTCCTTTACGAGGATCAGCGGTTTCCAGAACAGCCCGTTGGGCCACATCACGCCAAAAATGAGAATCAACCCCGCCAGCGCCCAGCCGCAGCTCGGCGTGCGGCGGGTCGACAGGGAAAACAACAGGGGGAAAACCAGCAGCAGGAAGAGCAGACGGTAGTCGAAACTCACGCTCAGGAGGAACGTCGAGACATAGACTGCGGCGCCGACGCGAAAGCCGTCGAGTTCCGAGTCCAGGGATGAATCGAGCGGCAGTTTTTTTTCATAGCCAATCCGGCAAGCCACCAGCGCAAGGGTCACGGCGGCGAGCGAGCAGACACGGCCAAGCAGCACGGGATTCACGTTCCAGCCATAGCTGGGCAGGAAAAAATTGCCCCAGAAGGCCAGTACGCGCGCGCCATAGGAATGGAGGCCGCCCACCGGGGTGTTGGCAAAAATGTAGCCAAGGTCACCGGCGTAGACCGCGAAGCACAGCCCACCGGCCAGCACCACGATGGGTCCGACCCGCCTCAGCCGGTTCCACGGTTCGCGCAGTAGCACCACGAGCGTGAAGACGGGATAGAGTTTCAACCAGGTCGCGAGGACGAGGCACGCATAAGCAGCCACCCTCCGACCCTGTCGCAGCCACACCAAAGCAAGCGCCACCAGGCCCAGCATGAGAATGTCAGCGTTGGCGCGTTGCACCGCGAGGACCACGGGAGGCGAGCAGGCCAATGCGCCGAGGAGGAGTCCGCGTCGCCAGTCAACGGGCCCCAGATACCAGACGAATGCTCCAAGACCGAAGAGGCCCATGGCGACGGCCAGGATCAGGATCATGCCGGGCGAAACGGTCGTGTGCCACGAAAGGTACAGCCAGAGTGGCGGGTAGTTGTAGGCGCGACCCAGCGGATCGAACGCGTTTACCACATACGGATTACCGCCCGCGCGTAGCGTGGCGCCGGCTCCCGCGATGAAGGATAGATCAGAAAACGGCGGCCGGAGCGTGAGGACGCCCCAGCGGTGGGCGACTTGTACGTAATTCAGTCCGGGACTGAATTGGAAAAACAGCGTCAATTGCACCAGCAGTGGCCCGAGGATGATCCAGCGCCCGTCACGCAGACTCCACGCGCGGGGATGATCGGCGGCGTTCGGGGAGGCGGGCATCGTGCGCCATAGAACCGGACGTTCCGCCGCTGGCAATGTCGCAGTCGCGCGCCGTCAGCAGCCCGGCGCCTGCGCGCGCAAAACGTAACGCGTCCCCGGCGAGTGAGGGCTTGCTGCGGTTGGGACGGACGGTTGTATCGGGCTTCTTTCCATGGCGCTTTCCTACGAATCCTCCGGCGTGAACTACGACCAGCTCGACGCGTTCAAGCGCGCATGCCAGCGCGCGGCGAAAACGACGGCGAGTCAACTTACGGCCCATGGCTATTCCGAGCCTGCAACTACGCGGGGGGAAAGCGCCTACCTGATGGAGGCCGCGGATCACTACCTCGCGCATGTCGAGGAGGGGCTCGGCACCAAGAATCTCGTGGCCGACGCGGTGTACGCAGCGACCGGCAGGAATTTCTACCGTGAGCTCGCCATCGATACCGTGGCGACGATCGTCAATGATCTCGCGACCTGCGGTGCATTGCCGATCTCCGTCGCGATGCACGCGGCGGTGGGCGAGTCGGCGTGGTTTGCGGATACCCAGCGCATGGAAGCGTTGGTGGATGGCTGGGCCGAGGGTTGCCGGCAAGCGGGGGCGGTCTGGGGCGGCGGCGAGACGCCGACGCTGCGCGGCATCGTCAACGCTGCGACGATCGTGCTGGCGGGTTCGGCCATCGGGAAGATTACCCCGAAGTCCCAGCGTATCACCGGTGAGGTGCGTGACGGAGACAGCCTTATTTTTCTCGCGAGTTCCGGCGTCCAGACGAACGGGCTGAGTCTATGCCGGTTGATCGCGGAAAAACTCCCTCAGGGTTATCAAACGCCGATCGGGTTCGGCGACAGCCGCATGTACGGCGAGGCGTTGCTCGCGCCCTCGGTGATTTACGTGGCATTCGTGCGCGAGTGCCAGCGGCGCGGACTGAAGCTGAATTACGTCGCGCACGTGACGGGTCACGGCTGGCGCAAGCTCATGCGCCTGGAGGAACCGTTTGTTTACGAGATCACGGCGCCGCATCCGGCGCCGGCCTTGTTTCAATTTCTAGAAAAGTTCGGCCCAATTGAACGGCGCGAGATGTACGCGACCTTCAACATGGGCGTCGGGTTTTCTGCCTGCGTGGATCCGAAGTTGGCGGACGCGGTGGTTGCGGCGGCCAAAGCGGCCGGCTACGATGCGTGGATCGCGGGGCGGGTGAAAAAAGAAGGCTCGCGCAAGGCCGTCGTCGTGCCATCGCTGGGGATTACCTTCGAGGGCGACACGCTGCAGGTGCGCTGAGTTACGGCGACGGCGACAGGTACTTTTGCAGCCACGCGTGCGCCGCGGCTTCTTCGGTAAAGATCTCGAGATTGGCGCCGCGATTTTGGGCGACCATCCGGCCGATGCGGTCCGGGTCGAGCTGCTCCTCGCGCGCCAATACTGCAATGGGCGTGCCGCGGAGGTGTTGGCCGGCCAATTCGCCGAGTTGATAGCGCTCCGTGAATGTGAACAGGCCAGGCACCTCGCGAAGATCCGCGAACAACGCTTTGACTGGATGGGATTGGATAGCAGCGATGATCGATTGGAAAACGGTTTCCTTTTCGAACAGGAAGCTGCGGGTCAGGGCCCGTACTCGGAGGCAACCGGTGGTGGGATCGAACTGAAAATCGACGTTAGGGGACGACATGAGGAGACGACACAAGCGGGCTGAGCCAGTTTAGAGAGTAGTTTCGCTGCGACCGCGAATGGCACCGGTGGTTCCGGCGGCAAAAGTCGCGTTCTTTGGGGTTAGAATACGCCCGGTGAATGCCCGGACACTGAGGCATGGGGAAGCCGTTTCGAATGGAAGGTCATCGTTGGTCGTGATCATGGATCGACGAGATTAGCATGCACACCCAGCGCACGAATCCAGTGCGAACGCCCCTGGGCCGACCTCCCGGCGCAGTCATTTCTGAGCGCTTGTAGGGTCATTCATCCCATTAATGGGGAGTTTTACCGTCGCTGGTGCATCGTCTGGCCATGAAACCCTTATCGATCTCCCTTCTTAGCTCCCGCGCGCGCTCCCCGGACGTGAGCTGAACTTGTGCTCCCCTCAATGGGAGGAAAAGCCGGGCGAATCGTTCAGGCACCTTCAACAAACCGGTAGCCAATGCCCGATTCGGTTTTGAGGAAGGCCGGGTGCTCGGGCTCGAACTCGAGTTTTTTGCGGAGATTGGCCATGTGGACGCGCACGTAATGAGTGTCCTCCTCGTGGCTAGGTCCCCAGACATCCCGGAGGAGCTGGCGGTGCGTGACGACTTTGCCGCGATGCTGGAGCAGGACGCGAAGCAGGGCGTATTCCTTGCCGGTGAGATGCGTATCAGCGCCGGCCTTCGTGACAGTGCGCTTGGTGAAATCCACCTCGACGTCAGCGAAACGCATCACACTCATCTCGGAAACGGGCACCGCGCGGCGGAGCAGTACGCGCATGCGGGCGAGGAGTTCGCCACCCCCGAAAGGCTTCGTGAGATAATCGTCGGCGCCGGCATCGAGGGCGGCAATCTTGTCGGTTTCCGCCTCGCGCACGGAGAGTATGAGGACGGGTAGCTGACTCCATTCACGGAGCCGGCGGAGGACTTCGAGGCCGCTCAGGTCGGGTAAGCTCAAATCGAGGATGACCGCATCGGGCCGCGTGACTGCGGCTTCATTGAGACCGAGCGAGCCGTTGGCCGCCTCACGGACGCGATAATCGGCTGCCTCAAGCGTGAGGCGCAGCAGCCGGCGGATTTGCACCTCGTCGTCGATGATCAGGATTTCGGGTCTGGCGGCGCCGGCGGTCATTCGCTGGGCACATTACCGTGCGGCGTGAACGGCAGGTAAACGGTAAAAACGGCGCCGCCTCCGGGGTTCTCACCCGCGACGACCTCGCCGCCCTGCGCGGTGACGAAACCGCGGATGATCGACAGGCCGAGTCCGAGACCGCCGGCGCGAGCGGCATCGCCCCGCTGGAATTTTTGGAACAGCCGCTCGCGCATTGCGGCCGGCAGACCCGGCCCCCGGTCGGCCACCGTGAAAAAGATCCGGGCGCGGACCTGATCGACGCCGGCGGCGAGAAAGATCGGCGTGCCGGCGGGCGTGTGCAGGGCCGCGTTGAGCAGCAGGTTGGCAATCACCTGCTCCATCAGAGCAAAATCGGCGCGGAAGAGCGGCAGATCGGCAGGAATCGCGGACTCGAACAGATGGCCATCGAGCGATTCGCGCACGCCGTCGAGCGCGGCGTTGAGCAGGTCGTGGGCGTCGCACCAGTCGAGCTTGGGCTTGAGCGCGCCGGATTCGAGGCGGGTCTGATCGAGCAGATTACTGACGAGGCGATTGAGCCGACGCGTGGCGGTACGGATTTCCGCGGCGAGCGTTGCACGCGTCGCGGCATCGGCGGTAGGAAGATTTTCCGCGGCGGCGCTAAGGACAGCGAGCGGGGTCTTGAGCTCATGGGAAACGCCGTCGAGCAGTGCGCGGTGAAGTTTTTCGGACTCGTCCAGAAGCTTTTCCCGCTCACTGGCAGCGCGTAATGACTCGCGCTCGACGAGCAGGGCGAGCTGCGTGGCGAAGCTCTCAACGAGATCGCGCTGAGCCAGAGTCAGAGTCGCCTCGGCGGGAACACGGATAACCAGCACGCCGAGGGCGGTCTCTTCGCGCACCAGCGGCACGTGAAACCCTTCAGCGGAGGGGAGCGTGTCGGTGAAGCGGCCGGCTTTCTTGTGATTATGCCAAACCCAATCGGCGACCCCGCGCTCCTTTTCCGTGATGGTGAACGAGCCGGCGAAATGCGGGGTAAGCCCCGCGTCACCGTTACCGAGGAGCAACGCGCTTTGGCCGGCGAAGAGTTCGTCGGCTTGGCGCAGCGCAGCGAAGACGGCGTCATCGAGCGTGCGGGCGGTGCTGAGGCCCTGGGTGAGGTGATAGAGTGCGGTGGCGCGTTCCTCGCGCAGGCGCTCATGGCGTTCCTGCCGGCGGATGCGGGCGGTCAGGTGGCCGGCGATGAGGGCGACGACAAAATACGTGCCGAGCATCACCCCGTCCTGGAATTTCGCGATGTAGAAGGTGAAGAGCGGTGGAATGAAAACGAAGTTCCAGGCGAGGGCACTGACGATGCCCGCGGCCAGCACGGGTCCACGGCCGACCCGCAGGCTGAGCGCGATGACCGCGAGCAGGTAGAGCAGGCCGACCACGGTGTAGCCGGTGAAGCCGACGATGAACCAACCGGCCAACGTGAGGGCGGCGAGCACCGCGGCGACCTCGCCATATTCACGGCCGGGTGACGTGGCCGTCGGACGCCAGCCGAGCCAGGAGGGCATTTTTTCGCCCGCGCGCTCAGCGGGGACGACGTAGATGTCGATGGGGCCACCCAGCCGGAGGAGACGGTCCACGAGATTGCCGCCGACCAGCACATCGCGCCAACGGGGGCTGCGCGACTTGCCGACGACGATCTGGGTGGCGTTGTTTTGCAAGGCGACGCGCAGGAGGGCGTCGGCCACATCGTCATCGTGCGTGACCACGACCTCGGCGCCGAGCTCGCGCGCGAGGGCGAGGTTTTGTTCGAGTCGGCGCTTGGCATCGGCGTCGAGCGGGCGGGACGATTCCACACTGACGGCGACCCAGGGCGCGCCTTGGGCGGCGGCCATGCGGCGGGTCCAGCGCACGAGTTGGGTCGAGGAGGGGCTCGGGCCGACGGCGACGAGCAGACGCTCGCCGGAGCGCCAGACGGTCTTGACGGCGCTGGTGCCGCGGAGTTCGCGCAGGCGTTTGTCCACGCGCTCGGCGACGAAGCGGAGGGCGAGTTCCCGCAGCGCAGTGAGATGCGTGTCCTTGAAAAAGCCTTCGGCGGCGGCCGCGGCGCGATCACCGAGATAAACCTTACCCTCGCGCAGGCGTTCGAGCAGGGTTTCGGGCGTCAGGTCGATGAGCTCGATCTCGTCGGCGAGTTCGAACACGGAATCGGGGACGGTTTCGTGGACGGGGGCGCCGGTGATCTGGCGAACGGCATCGGCGCGGCTTTCGATGTGCTGGACGTTGAGGGTGGTGTAAACATCGAGGCCGGCGTCGAGCAGCTCGATTACGTCCTGGTAACGCTTGGGGTGGCGCGAGCCGGGGGCGTTGGTGTGGGCGAATTCGTCCACAAGGACGACGGCCGGGCGGCGCGCGAGGATGGCCTCGAGGTCTAGCTCGGTGAGCTTGATGTCGCGGTAGGTGATTTCCTTGCGCGGAATGATGGGCAGGCCGGCGAGGAGGGCTTCGGTTTCGACGCGGCCATGCGTCTCAATGACGCCCACGATCAGATCCACGCCGTCGCGGACTTCCTGCTGGGCGGCGCGCAACATGGCGTAGGTTTTACCCACGCCGGGACTCATGCCGAAGAACACCTTAAGGCGGCCGCGACGGGCCCGCCGTTCCGCGCGTTTTAGCGAAGCCAGCAGGACATCGGGATCGAGGCGAGGCGGCTCACTCACAGGATCATCTTATCGCGTCGAGGCTGCGATTGAGCAAGAGCACGTTGACTCCGGGATCACCAAAGATGCGGAGATCCCGGCCCTCGATGTGATCGGCGATGAGAGCCAAGACCCTGGCCAGAGACAGACCGCGGCTGCGGGCGACGCGTGCGGCCTGAAGATGCGCATTGGCGAGGCTGATGTGCGGATCGAGGCCGCTGCCGGACGACGTGACGGCGTCGGCGGGCACGGGAGTGTCCGCGCCGAGGCCGTTGGTGGTGCGGTACGTGGCGACGGCGGCCTTGATGCTGTCATTGAGCTTCTGGCTCGTCGGACCGAGATTGGTACCGCCGGAGTTGGTGGCGTCATAGCCTGTGCCGGCGGCGGAGGGGCGCGGATGGAAATATTGGGCGCTGCTGAAATTCTGCGCGAGCAGGGCCGAGCCGCGCACGGTGCCGGCGGCGTCGCGCACGAGACTGCCGTTGGCTTGCGTAGGGAAGAGCAGCTGGGCGCCTCCCCAGACGAGGAGCGGATACGCCCCGCACAGCAGCACGGCGAAGACGAGCGTGAGGAGAATGGAGGTCTTGAGTTCGAGGAGAATGGTTTTCATGGGAAATTATTAACCACGAAGTTTTGGAAGCGCACGACGGGGCAGAAGCGGTTTGGTGCGGCGTGAACTTCGCGTGCGGCGTGGTAAATGATTTGGTCAGACGAAGTGCAGGGCATTGATGAGGACATCGATGAGTTTGATGCCGACAAACGGGATGAGGATGCCGCCGAAGCCGTAAATGAGCAGGTTGCGCCGGAGCATGGCGGCGGCGCCGATGGGGCGGTAAGCCACGCCCTTGAGCGCGAGAGGGATCAGCGCGATGATGACGAGGGCGTTGAAAATGACGGCGCTGAGAATCGCGCTGGCGGGCGAAGCCAGATGCATGATGTTGAGCGGGGCGATGGCGGGGAAAACACCGACGAGCATCGCGGGGATGATGGCGAAATATTTTGCGATGTCGTTCGCGATGCTGAACGTGGTGAGCGCGCCGCGCGTGATGAGCATCTGTTTCCCGATGGCGACGATCTCGAGGAGCTTGGTCGGGTTGGAGTCGAGATCGACCATGTTTCCCGCCTCCTTGGCGGCCTGCGTGCCGGTGTTCATGGCGACACCGACATCGGCCTGGGCAAGCGCGGGGGCGTCGTTGGTGCCGTCGCCCGTCATCGCGACGAGATGCCCGGCGGCCTGTTCCTCACGGATGCGGGCGAGCTTCATCTCGGGCGTGGCTTGGGCGAGGAAGTCGTCCACGCCCGCCTCGGCGGCGATGGCCGCGGCGGTAAGTGGATTGTCGCCGGTGATCATCACGGTGCGGATGCCCATGGCGCGAAGTTGGGCGAAGCGCTCCTTGATACCGCCCTTGACGACGTCCTTCAGGAAAATCACGCCGAGGGCGTCACAGCCTTCCGCGACGACAAGCGGGGTCCCGCCCTGGCGGGAAATGTTGTCCACGGCTGAGGTGACTTCGGTGGGAAACGTGCCGCCCTGGGACTCAACCCACGCACGCACGCTGGCGGCGGCGCCCT
>JBDTJA010000040.1:0-6325 GCA_039936075.1 Opitutaceae bacterium
TCAGCAGCCCGATCTGCCAGAGTTCCTTTTTGATAAGTTGCTGGCGCGAGAAACCCAGCAGCTTGACGATGGACGGATTCGCGTCGGTGATTTTGCGCGTCGCGGGATCGAGGATGAGGATGCCGTCCTTCGAGGCCTCGAACAACCGGCGATATCGGGTTTCTGAGCGCCGCAGATCGGCCTCGAAGGCCCGCAACTCGGTGACGTCGCGAATGCCGAGGAGGATTTGCTTCGCATGGCCGCCTTCCTCATTCAGGCGCCGCGCATTGAGCACCAGGGTGCGGCGGCCGAGCTTGGCAAAGGTGTGCGTGACCTCGAAATTGTCAAAGGAACCGTGCCGCATCAGGACGTTCAACAACTGCTGGCGCAGGCGGGGAATGTTCCAGGCCCCATGGTCCAGTTCGAAGAGAGAGCGGTCCTGGGCGTCTTTCAGCGAGAGCCGGAAGCTGCGGTAGAAGGCCGCGTTGGCCGACTGGAGGCGCAGCTGCGAATTAAGAATAACGAGCGGATCATGCACCGTGCGGATGATCGCCGCGGCGTGCTCGTGGGCCTCCGTCACGAGGCGCTGCGTTTTTTTCAGATCGGTGATGTCGACCAGGACCAGCACCGCGCCATCCACGCGGTTGTCGATCGTGAGGTACGGGCGCAGGCGGAGCGAAAACCAGTGGCCGTTGGCCGCCTGCACCTCATGCTCGTACTCGCGCATGGTGGTGATGACCCGCGTGATGATGGCATCCAGGTTGGGCAGCTGCAGATTGTGGCGAACCTCACTGATGGGCCGGCCGATATCGCCCGCGCGCAGGTTGAAGAGTTTTCCGGCCTGGACGCTGAACCGGCTGATGGTCAGGTCGCGGCCCAGCAGCACGATGGCGAGATTGGTCGAAGTCTGGAGATTGGTGAGGTCGCTGTTGAGGCGGTAGAGGTCCTGGTTCCGATGGGTCATCTCCTCGTTGACCGTGGTCAATTCCTCATTGGTGGACTCCAGCTCTTCCTTGGAGGTTTCCAGCTCCTCGTTGAGGCTCTGCAATTCCTCGTTGGCCGACTGGCCCTCCTCGTTGGCAGACTGCAGCTCCTCGTTCGCCGCCTCCTGCTGCTCCTGAATGGTCTCGAGATAATCGCGGGTCTCGGCCAAGTCCTGCTCCAGGGACACGATGCGCCGGGAGACGGCCTGCTTGCCGGTCGGGTGGCCGGAGGGGGGCGCTTCCGGCGGCTGCACCGACCGCGGGGGATTTTCGGCGTCCTCAAACAGGACGAGAAACCGCCGTTCCTTGAGATTCTTCAGCGGCACCACCTCGATATTCACGGGGCGGATCCGGCCGTTCAGCAGGACAGGCACGTTCTCTTTGCGGGCGACCGCGTTGTCCTTTTTGGCCCGGTTGATCGCGGTGCGCAGCGGAAGCATCAGACCGTCCCGGGCCATCTTGAGCAGGTCGAACCGGGCCTTGCCGGTGGGTGGCTCGAGAAACGGACCGGTGGAGCCGCGGAACTGCAAAATCTGCAGGTCGGCATCGATGAGCACGCCGGGCGGGGCAAACTGGTTGATCGTGACGCGATCGGCCTCGCGCTCGGCGTTGAGTTCGCCCCGGAAGGAATCGTCCGCGCCGCCGGGCGGGAGGGGTGATGCGGCCGGGACGCGAAGGGAGAGCTTCGGCTGGCGATCGGTACGGCTGCGCTCGCGCACCGGCAGATGAAAAGCCAGGGTGGGGGCCGCTTTCCGGGTGAAAATCTTCTGACGCTTGTCCATGGTATTGAAAAGGTCTGTGAAACCGCCGACCGATTCCGAGGCACCCAAGAACAGGCAGCCCCCGGGCTTGAGAGCATAGTGAAAGGCGGGCAGCGCCTTCTTCTGCAGGCTCGGCTCGAGGTAAATCATCACGTTGCGGCAACAGATCAGATCCATGCGCGAGAACGGCGGGTCGCTGATAAGATTGTGCCGGGCGAACACCACGTGTTCGCGCAACGACTTGATGACGCGATAGCCGCCGTCCTCCTCGATGAAGAAGCGGCGCAGGCGTTCGGGCGAAACGTCGGCCACGAGACTCTTCGCGTAAAGGCCGTGGCGAGCCTTGTCCAAATTCGTCTCCTTCAAGTCGGTCGCGAACACTGAAAGTTTCCGGGCCCGCGGGACTTTTTGCGCGGCTTCCGCGTAAGCCATGGCAATGGAATACGCCTCCTGCCCGGTCGAGCAGCCCAGCACCCAGACGCGCACCGGCTCGTCACTCCGCTCCTTGAGCAACGGGGCAAACACCTTGCGCTTGAGCACCTCAAAGGCCTCGGCGTTGCGAAAAAAGCTCGTGACACTGATCAACGCGTCGGAATAGAGGGCATCGAGTTCCTTGGCATTGCCCCGGAGGAAATTCGCGTAGTGGCCCTGCGAATCCTGCCGGTTCAGCACCATGCGCCGCGTGATTCGCCGGTGGATGGTGGCATATTTATACAGCGAAAAATCCACGCCACTGTGATTGCGCAGGAGCTGGAGGACCTTCCGGTAGCCCGTGGGCTCCGTTCCGTCCGGCGATTTTTCGTCCAGGGCACCCGCGCGCTCATTCCACCGCTGGCTCCGGGCGCGCGAGGGGGCTTTCACGTGGGGATGGCGGGCGATGTGGGCGAGCTCCTTCGCGATGCCGGCCGGGGAGAGGACGAAATCGACGCAGCCAGCGTCCACGGCGCTGCGAGGCATGGAGTCGTATCGCGCCGAGCGGTCCTGGGCGAAGGTCAGCCCGCCCTCGGTCTTGATGGCCTCGAGGCCCAAGGTGCCGTCCGTGGCGGTGCCGGAAAGGATTACGCCGATGGCCCGTTCGCCCTGGTCCTTGGCAAGGGCTTCCAGGAAGTGATCAATCGCGCGGGGCGTGATCCGCTGCGCCGAGCGCGGCTGCAATCGCAGCACGCCTCCCGCGATTCCCAGGTTTTTATTCGGGGGAATGATATAAATATGGTTGGGCTCGACGCGCAGGTTGTTGGTCACGTCGCGCACTGGCATCGCCGTGACCTGCTGCAGGAGTTTCGCGAGGGCGCTGGGATGCTCCGGGTCAAGATGCTGCACCAGCACGAAACCAAAACCGGTGTCGAGCGGCAGATGTTCCAGCAGTTGAGTGAACGCCTCGAGACCACCCGCGGACGCGCCCACGCCGACAATTGGAAACCCCCGCGCGGCGCGAGGGGAACGCGGTGCCACCTTCTTCGCAGGGGGGAGTGGGGATTTTCTGTCAGTCTTCAAGTAGGAGAAAGCGTCGGCTGCCGACAGCGTTGCACGGATGGGCTCTCATCACTGCCGAGTGACTTGAACGTCCGTCTCACTCCATTTAAGGTGAGACTCCGGCGAATAGCGATGGGGTAATACCCTACTTCGCGCTGATCAAACCGGCCCGACGTGGCTGATGTTGCTTTTATTCCTCGTCCGCCAGCGCCGCCTCGATCGCGCGGCTGGCGGTGCGGAGAACTTCGAGACGGGCAAAGCGCTTGTTGTCGGCGGGAACGAGATGCCAGGGCGCGTTGGCCTTGTCGGTGAGGGCGAGCATGTCGCCGACGGCGATCTCGTAGGCGGCTCGCTTGCGGCGGTTGCGCCAGTCCTCGGCGTTCATCTTGTGCTGCTTGTGCGGCGTGGCCTCGCGCTCGCGGAACCGGCTCAGCTGCTCCCCATGCGAGACGTGGAGCCAGTATTTCAAGACGATCGTGCCATGATCGGTGAGCTCGCGCTCAAAAAGGTTGATCTCCGCAAACGCGCGCTGCCACTCCTCGGGCCGGCAGAATCCCTCGATGCGCTCCACGAGCACGCGGCCATACCAAGAGCGGTCGAAAACGACCATGCTGCCATCGCGCGGGACGTCTCGCCAGAAACGCCAGAGGTAGTGCGCGTGCTTTTCCTCGGGCGTGGGCTTCGCGACCGGGATCACGCGATAGTCGCGCGGATCAATCGCGCTGGTAAGCCGGCGGATGGCGCCGCCCTTGCCGGCGGCGTCCCAGCCCTCGAAGGCAAAGACGATGGCGCGCCGGGCGGCGAGGGCGCCCCGCACCGCGCGGTTCAAGCGGCCGAGCCATTTCTCGCGCAGCGTGTCGTAGTCCTTTTCCGAAAGTTCCTGGTCGAGCCGCAACGCGCGCAGGCGTCTTTGGCCGGAGACCCGGAGCGGCGTGACCCGCCGCGGGGCCGTCGCCGGCTGGAGGCGGGCGAGTCGTTTTTGTTGGGCGCGGAATTGCGTGAGCAGCAGGCGGGCGACCGCGAGGTCGCGGACGCGTTCGTCCTCGGCATCAATCGTGATCCAATGCGCGCCGGGCCGGTCGGTTTTTTCGCGCATGAGCCGGGCGGTCTGGGCGAGGCGGTCGTAGATGCGGTGGTGGTGCCAGTCTTCCTCGGTCACGCGCCAGGCGGTGGCCGGGTCCGCGCGCAGCGTGCGCAGGCGCCGGCCTTGGGCGGCCTTGGAGATCTGCAGCCAGACCTTCACGATCAGCGTGCCGCTGTCGGACTGCAGCTTTTCAAAATCACGGATGCGCTCCGCATCCTCGGCGACAAGGCGCAGCGCACGCTGGCTCCGGGCCTCCGCGCGCAGCGTCTCGGTGTACCACGAGCCGGCGTACAACCCGATGCGCCCGATCGCGGGCAGGCTTTGCCAGAAGCGCCATTGGTGAGGATGGGCGAGCTCGCTGTCGGTCGGGGCATGGTAGGAAAACGTGTCCACCCCGCGCGGATCGAGCCACTCGGCGAGAGTATTGAGCAACCCCCCGCGGCCCGCGCCCTCGGGTCCGGCAAGGATGAGCAGCACCTTGAAAGGAGCCTGTTTCAGGTCCAGCTGGAGCTGCACGAGTTGCTCCCGGAGAATCCGCGCGCGGCTCTGGTACGTCTTCTTGTTCAGTCGCTCCCGTGCCTTCGCCATGCAAGGGCCAAGTTGGGGCGGGAGGAGGAGATGTCGAGCCGTCGGATGGATTTTGTCGGGCGGGATCGCTGATCCCGCCATGACGTCGGTCGGTTGGCGGCGCGATTCGTGTGCGGGGGTTGAGGCGGGGTTCGGCGACCCCGCCCTACATCAAACGGTTGTGGGTTGGCGTTTGCGCCTGGCGCGGGGGTGGGGATTCCCGGAGGAGCCTCATCGTGGGTCGGGCTTTACGCCCGACACGGATGTCGGGGATAAACCCCCACCCACGAGGGAAGGAATGTCGGGCGTAGAGCGCTGCATGGGCAAGTTGGCGTGGGCCAGGGGATGTCGAGGCGTAGGATGGATTTTTGTAGGGCGGGATCGCTGATCCCGCCATGGCGTCGGTCGGTTGGCGGCGCGATTCGCGGGCGGGAGTTGAGGCGAGGTTCGGCGACCCCGCCCTACATCAAACGGTGTTCCGGACCGGATTAAATCCGCCCGCTTCTCGTCATCGGTGGCTTGGCTGCTTGCCCCCGGCACTTTCTCGACTTCAATTCCCATTCCCTCCATCCCGCTAACCATGGCTTCCGACTTTCCCAAGGACGACAACCAGCTCATCAAGCGCGTGCATCGCGAAATCATCGACGATTACGATGAGGAGCTCGAAATGGAGCGGGAAGACTGGGAACACATCGATGCCAACGCCGCGGCGCGCCCGGTGGAAAAGAACGCGTCGCATTCGTCCCGCAACACCTACTTCCGCGAACTCTTCCGCCTTCAGGGCGAATTGGTCAAGATGCACGACTGGATCGTGGCGAGCGGCCACCGGGTGGTGATCCTGTTTGAGGGCCGCGATGCGGCCGGCAAGGGCGGCGCGATCAAGCGCATCACGCAGCGGCTCAATCCGCGGGTCGCGCGCGTGGTGGCCTTGCCCGCGCCCTCCAGCCGCGAACGCACGCAATGGTATTTCCAGCGCTACGTGGAGCATCTGCCCGCGGCGGGCGAGATGGTCCTCTTCGATCGCAGCTGGTACAACCGCGCCGGCGTCGAGCGCGTGATGGGTTTTTGCACCGATGCCGAGTACGAGGAATTCTTCCGCTCCGTGCCCGAGTTCGAGAAGATGCTCGTGCGTTCCGGCATCCAGGTGATCAAGTACTGGTTTTCGATTCCCGATGAGGAGCAGGAATTCCGGTTCCGCTGCCGCATCAATGACCCGCTCAAGCAGTGGAAACTCAGCCCGATGGATCTCGAGTCGCGCAAGCGCTGGGAGCAATACACCAAGGCCAAGGAAAAGATGTTCGAGCGCACCCACATCCCCGAGGCGCGGTGGTGGGTGGTGCAGGGGGCGGACAAAAAACGGGGCCGGCTCAATTGCATCCATCACCTGCTCTCGCAGATGAAATACCGCGAGGTTGCCCACGAGCCCGTCTCACTGCCGCCGCGCGTGCATCATCCCGACTATCGTCGCGAGCCGATCC
>JBDTJA010000041.1:0-7447 GCA_039936075.1 Opitutaceae bacterium
GGCCGGATCCGACAACCTCCAGTCGCAGCTCGGCGTGGCCAAGTCCGATTCGGCGATGCAGCAAAAACAGCTGGACAGCCTCAAGGCGGACTCGGGCCAGCTGCAAACCCAGGTGAACGACGGCAAAACCCAAGTAGCGCAACTGCAGAAACAGCAGGAGACCAATAACGTCACGATGGCCAAACTGCAGAGCCGCCTGGATGCCTCAGCGGTGCAAATAAATGAGCTGCAAGAGAAACTGACTGCCGCCCAGGCTCAGTTGCAAAAGCCCAAGAAAAGATAGTCTGCGCGACACGGGTCGTCTGACTTTTACGGGCCAGGATGCACGATCCGCCAGATGGAGTTTGAACCGTCGTCCGTCACGAACAATTCGCCAAGACGGCCGACGGTCACACCCACGGGTCGACCCCAAACTTGTCCGGTGCCGGTGACAAACCCGGTCATGAAGTCTTCATAGGATCCGTCGGCGAAACCATCGGCTTTGATGGGCACCATGATGACTTTGTAGCCGGTCCGAGTGGCCCGGTTCCATGATCCATGCTCCGCGGCGAAAATATTGCCGCGGTAACGGGAGGGAAACTGGGTGCCGTTGTAAAAAACGAGGTCGAGGGAAGCGGAATGCGCCGCAATGAGCACATCGGGAGTCAGTACCTTCGACGCGAGCTCCGGATGTTTGCCCGCGTGCCGGGGATCTTGGTGGTCACCGAGATAATACCACGGCCAGCCATAGAAGCCACCCGGCTGGACGCGGGTGATGTAATCGGGCGGCAGGTTGTCGCCCAGCCCGTCGCGTTCGTTGACCGAGGTCCACAGCGCGCCCGTGGAGGGGTCAATGGCCAGGCCCACCGGATTGCGGATTCCCCAAGCATAGACGCGCCGGTTGCGGCCGTCGGGAGTGAATTGGAAAATCCGCGCGCGATTTTCCTCGGCCGGATCGTCGCTGACATTGGAATGTGAACCGATCGAAACGAAGAGCGATGTTCCATCCTTCGAAAAAGCGATATCGCGCGTCCAATGTCCGCCCCCGGTGAGCAGCCCCCCGGCCGACAACGTTAGGATTTCCTCTGGCTTGCCCGTGGCCTTGACGTCACCCGAATGATAAGGGTAGCGCACGACCCCGCCGGTGTTGGCGATGTAAATGTAGGCCGGATTGGGACCGACCGGGTAGAAGGCGATGCCGAAGGGCTTGTCCAAGCCGCTCACGAACACCTCGTTGACCTCCGGCCTGCCGTCACCATCGGCATCCCGAAGCACCCGCACGCGGTTGGCGGCGCTTTCCGCGACGAAGAGGTCGCCGTTGGGTGCGGTCACGATCACCCGGGGTTGTTTCAAGTCGGTGGCGAACAGATCAACTTTGAATCCTTCCGGCACTTTGGGCCATGCGCCGTCGGGTCGCTTGATGATTTTCGCCATCTTCGCTGCCGAGGCAGTGGCGTAGGGCATCGGGAGGTTCTGCACCGTGATCCGGCGCTGGACGCCCGGAGCGTCGTCGGACCAGTCCTTCATCGCGGCTGAGCCGGTTCGTGGCTCCGCGCCTTTTAGAGAGGTAGACGGGAGAAGGAAGAGGCCCAACCCAACGAAGGCTAGCGCGGTCGGAATTGCACGCTGAGTATAGTTCATAGCGATCACTGACCGCGTTCACCGCCGGGAGTTGCGAGCTGGGGGGCGCGCGGATCAGGGCGGGCGACGCCGGCGGTAGCGAGTCTGGCCATCGGGTTGGGTCTCTTTCGCAAGCACGCCTTGGGCAACGAGCCCCTCAAGCGCCGCCGCAACGCCGGCCGGGTTCACCGGAGTGCCCGTCTGCGGCAGCCACCCCCGGCTGATGCCCTCGGCGGTGTCCTGCGCCTCGGGGTGGGCGATAATATAGCGCCGAAGGATTTCCGTCTGCTCGTTAAAGTCTCCGTCCAGTTGAACGCGGCCCTGTTGCGGCAGGACGCCGCCAAAGGGTCGAGCGGGAGTGACTTTGCCCTTGGTGAAATCGCTGTTCATGGCGCGTGATCCTCGGCCTCGGCGCCTAGCCCTTCCTCAGGCTCTTGGCACTGTTGTCAGTGCGATTGAAAGCCGCGAATTCCACGCCGCCGTCCCGATTTTCCGCGAACCGCGCCCGCGCCACGCGCAACACCTCGGTGTCTTCAACTTTCGAGAGCGGAGTGTACCGGGGATGGTGCGAGTCCTTGTAAGGGTCGTTGTGCTTCGTGTTGTAACAGCTGATGAGGGACCAGCGCGGGTGTTCGGAATTGTTTGCGGCGGAGCAGTGCAGAAGATTGGCGTGGAAGTAGAGCGAGTCCCCCGGAGCCATTTCGCAGTGAAACAGCGGAAGCCGTTTCATCGCCTCGTTCACGCGTTCCATGTCCGCGCCGGCCTGCTCACCGGTGAGATTATGGTTAATTCGGCCCATCTTGTGGGAGCCGGTCAGCACCTGCATGCAGCCGTTGAGTTTGGTGGCGGGGTCGACCGCGGTGCTCACACTGACGAAGTCGGGATACATGCAGCCGTTCTGGTACCAATAGCCATAGTCCTGATGCCAGGCCCACGCGCCGCCGGTGCGGGCGTCCTTCAGAATCATCTTGGAGTGATAATGATAGACCTCGTCCTCCAACAGCTGCTCGACCGCATCTACGATCCGGCGGCACCGCGCGAACATCCCGTACATCCCATCCCCAGGATGATTCCAGGCTGCCAACCGCACGGGCTGGCCCTTGCCGTCGTCCCGCGCTACTGCGGATTGGTCCATCGCCTTGTCCTCACGGCTGGCGCGGGAGAGGAGGGCGATTTCCTCGGCGTTGAAATTGCCTCGCACGATGATGAATCCGTCGCGGTTGAACTCTTTGATCTGCGTGTCGCTCAGGATTTTCATTGGGATGGGCGTTGGAGCTTGGGCGCGCGCCGGCATCAGCGCGTGAGCACGGGTTCGGAGTTTTGTTTCACGGCAGCCACGGGATTGTTGGCGCTCATCTCCGTCGTGAAGAGTTCCTGGCCCGGGCGACGCGGCCGACGGCCGGCGACCATGAGCCCGGGGCGCCCCTTGCTTTGGCCGGCGATCTGGAGGTTCTCGACATTGCGGTAGCCGAGGCGGACGAGCCGGCGGGCCTCGTTGGTCTGGTTGAGATGCGAGCCGTGGATGGTGAAGATGTTGAAGATCACCACGTCGCCTCGCGAGGCGGGGACGGGCACGGTGTCGTCGAGGGAATATTTGTCGGTGGGCAAGTGTGGGGTACACGGACCCTCGGCGGTCTGGGTGACGTGCGGGAGGTACCCGGACTTGTGCGAGCCGGGGAGAAAGCGAATCTCGCCGTTCTCGTGGCGCGTGTCGTCGAGGTGCATCAGCACGTCCACATAGCGATTGTCGGTGTGCTCGTAGAACGCGTTGTCCTGGTGCATCGGAAACGGATGGCCGGTTTCCGGCGGTTTGACGTGCATCGTGGTGTGGTGGAGCTCCACGTTTGACCCGAGAAGGTCAACCATGCAGCGCACGAGATGGGGATTGGTCACGCACCGGGACCAGGCGCCGGAGTAAAATTGCAGGTCGTGCATGCCGACGAGTTTGGATTTCTTCTCGGTATCCGCATTCATGTAGACCTTGCGCCACGGGCCGGTCCAGCTGGCGTCCGGCCACGCCCATTTTTCCATCATCCAGTCCATCTCGGCGGCGAGTTCATCGGTTTCGGTCTGGGAGAAGACGCGGGGGATATGAAGATAGCCGTTTTCGTGGTAGAACGCGATCTGTTCAAGGGTGAGTTGCGTGGTAAGCATGGGAAGAAGGGGGTGACGAAAGCGCGAAGGGAAACTGACGGGCAAATCCGGCTTAACAAGTGACCGCCTACGCGCAAGGCCGGAAGTGTAGGGCGAGGGCGCCAGCGATTCCGCCGCCCAGAGGGGAACCGAGCCGGCCGTGCTTGGTCCGTTTGGTATCAACGGGTGTCAGCCACATTCAAGTTCAGTCCTCTTCCTCATCCTTCCATGAAAACGAACTCACCGAATCACGAAGCTATCGCCCAGCGTGCCCGCGAACTCTGGCTGTCCCAGCATCAGCCCACGGGACGCGATCACGAAATCTGGTTGGAAGCCGAGCGCCAGCTCGCGGCGCCGACTGCAGCCAGTAATGCGCCCTCGGCCACCAATGGCCGGGGCAACGGCAATACCCAGGCGGGAGGTTCGCCGGCTGATCCCAAAGCTGCTGATCTCAAGCCCAAGAACGACTCCGGCAAATCCGCCACCCAGTCAAAATCCAATGGCGAGGCTGGCGAGGTAGAGCGACTGAGGGGCGAAATGGCGTCAGAAAGTGAGGTGGAGTTTAATATTTCGCCGGCGATGTCCCAAGACGACGAGATCAAAGCCGCCTTGCAAAAGAAGGACGCCCGCGCACCGAAGACAGCGACGAAAGGCGCACCTCGTGTCCCACCCGCCGAGACGGGCAAACCGGTCTGGCCAAAGCCGCACTCGTCCTAATTGTGGCGGGCTTTTGGTTTCAGTAAGTTCAATCAGCGTCGGACTTCAGCGGACGAAACCGGTGGGTTCCTTTCCGTCAAGAGGGGCTGTCGCTTCGGGTGGGAAATGGAGCGTCTCCAAACCGGGCTGGGGATTCGAGCCGAAGGAGGGAGGCGGTCGGATATCCCCTGACGTCGCCAGCTAAGCCGCTCCAGGTCCGCGGCCCCGCGCGTGAAGACAATCGTTGGATCCGGATTTTGGCAATATTCTTAGTCTTTCTGGTCGCTGCGTTCGGCCACCAGTTGGCGTTCGGCTTCAATCCACAGGGCTTCGGACTGCCCCTCAGGTTTGCCGTGTTTTTCCCAGAGATGGTAGGCCCGCGTGGCGATGGATTCGTGAATCTGTTCTGGCGAGTTCGAACCGGCGTGAACAGGGCCATTGTGATGATGGTTTTTCATGGTGGAAGGTTGGACGCGCAATCTCGCCACCAGTTCCCGCTCGACGCGGGGAGCAGGACTCCGCGGGGATTGCGTCATTGCTCCTGAAGCTCAGAGTGCGGGCATGAATCCGATTTTGGCGGCGGTCGCGGCCTCAGAGACGGCCATCGTTGAGCTGCAAAACTCAGTGATCGGCCGGCTCTATTCAAAATTTGCGGGCCGCGAGTCCACTCCGTTGGAGCGCATTTTCCTTATCTTGGTGCTGGCGCTGGGCGCGCACTTGGCGGCCAAATTCCTCCGGGATTTGAGCGAGTGGATTATCATCCGCAGCCACGCCAAGAGGAACCCGTTCGGGTTCATGACGGAGAAGCCGAAATTCATCACCGTGACTCGACTCATGGTCAGCGCGATCACGTTCATGATCATCTTCTTTGCGCTGGGTCTGATCCTGCAGGAATTCGGCGTGAATTTGACGGCCTACCTGGCGAGCGCGTCGATTATCGGCTTGGCGATCAGCTTTGGCTCCCAAGGGTTGATCCAGGACATCGTAATCGGACTGACCCTGATTTTCTGGGATGCGATGGATGTGGGTGACATGGTGGAAATCACCGGTGCGGCGGTTGTGATTGGCCGCGTGGAGGAGATCGGCTTGCGGTTCACCAAAGTCCGGAATGTCTACAATCAGGAAGTGTTTGTGCCGAATCGCACCATCGCAAACGTCAGTCGGTTTCCCGCCGGCGGGCTCGACGCTTACGCGGATATCCAGCTGCCAGCTGGCACGGAGTCATCAAAAGCTGCGGCGATTGCGAGAGACGTCGCGCGGGGAATGTGGATGCAGTTTGATGCGTTGATCCTGAGCGAACCGACGGTCAGCGACATGGAGGCCCTTTCGACCGGCGGCTGGAGTTTCTACCGCGTGCATTTCAAGATCTGGCCTGGCCAGGGCGGCCTGATCGAGAACGCCTTTCGCCAGCAGATCGTGCGGGCGATGCGAACCTTGGACCCGGCCTATGCTGACTGGCAGGTCGCCGTGACTTACCGGGCCACCACCGTCCGCAAGCCTCCCGTCGTGGGAAGCTGAACCAACGCGTCAGCCCCGACCTAGCTGGCGTAGTCGACGCGGTCCTTGGGATCGATCGTCAGAGCGTGTTCCTTGATCAACTCGTGGAGAATGTCCGCCACCTTCGTCTCAGTCGCTTCGTTGCCCAAGGCGGTCTTGATGTGCGCGAGCAGCGCCTTGCCACTGGAAGGCCGGGCTTGATTGGAAGGATTCTTCAGCCGGGCGATGAGCTTGGCGCGGCGATCCACGGCCGGCTTGACGGTGGCGGCCGCCGCTCGCTTGGGACGGGGCAGAAACGGCAGGGAATCGAAACTGGTGGCGCGCGCGACTTTCACTTCCTTGCTGAGCAGATGGCTGATCAGGGGATCGTAATCCTTATCCTTCGATACGATGTAGAATTGCGCTCCAGGATGGCGTTGCACGGCTTGACCGAGATAGCACGCGAGAATGATGTCGAGGGCGTTGCGGCCCGTGGCGTTGACCTTTACCAACCTGACCTGGGCGGCTTGTTGGTGGATTTGCGATGTCAGGTCGTAATCCATCGTTTTCTGGTTTTTGCCGATCAGCAGCGCCACCTGCACCGGTAATGCGGCCACCAACGCGAGGTCCACGTTCGGCACATTCTCGAAGTCCACCAACACGAAATGCTCCAGGGGTTCGGTCGGCATGGCTCGACAATGCAAAAATCTGCCACTGCGCCAAGAACCCTGTTGACGGGAACGCGGGCCGGTTGACCTTCGGCGATTAAAGTAAACCGTGCGGCATGAGTTCTCACTCGCGAGCACGTCGAAAAATTCCCGCCGATGTCCGGCTAGGCCGCTCGGGCGTCCATGGCTACGGGCTGTTTGCCCGGGACTTCATCCCCCAAGGCGCGCGGATCATTGAGTACTTAGGCGAGCGCATCACCAAGGTTGAGTCGCGTCGGCGCGAGGCGCAGCAACTGGCCAAGCGCGCCGCCGGTGGCGCGGGGTGTTTCTATATCTTCGAACTGAACCAGCGCCACGATCTGGACGGCAGCATGACCTGGAATGCGGCGCGACGGATCAATCATTCGTGTGCGCCCAACTGTGAGTCACAAAACCTGCGGGGACACATCTGGATCGTGGCTCTGCGCGATCTCGTTCCGGGGGAGGAGCTGACGTTTGACTACGGCTTCGGCTACGCCGACTGGCGGGAGCACCCATGCTGTTGCGGGGCTTCCGTTTGCGTGGGTTACATTGTCAACGCTGCCCAGCGCTGGCGCGTGCGACGAATTTTGCGGCAGGCGGGTTGAGGCAAGCGTTGGGGTGATGATCGCGGCTTGCTCCAGCACGGCCGCCTTGGTGGTGCTCTTGAAACGACTCTCCAACGTCGTGGCGAGTTTCCGCCGGTTCATGACGGCTGAACGGGTTCCGGCTCGCGCAGGGTGACGACGGGGCCAGTCGAATCAAAGTTGCCGCTCCGTAGGTTGATCAGCAGCGCAAGAGTCATGGCGCAATAGCACCAGAAGGTCGCCCAATCGTTACACTCAAGTGGCTGCCCA
>JBDTJA010000042.1:0-2816 GCA_039936075.1 Opitutaceae bacterium
GGCGGGGTTCGGCGACCCCGCCCTACATCGAACTTTGAGTCAGGATTCTCGCCATTTTCGCGACAAAACGGCCCAACAAATTGCCGCTGATGACAAAAAAGCCTAAAAAAGGCTGGACGGCTCGCCTGCTGCTGACACGTTTTCCTTTGCATCAGGAACGAATCGGCCCTCCACAAGCCGGTTCTGCCAACCGGGCCGGGAGCGGCCACGGTGGATCGAGCCCCGCCTCGCGGGGTTCGGATGTGCGGGACCCTTCCGGGCCCCGAACCAAAAGCGCTCCCGAAGACGGAACCGATCTGATGCCTCAGATCGGTTTTTTGTTTTCACCCCCCTGATGCGCGAACCTGCCAACCACAGAACTCACGCATCATGTCCAACCTAACGAAGCTTCCCGGAATCCGCGTCGACACGGATAATCCCAACCATCATTTGTGGGACAACCACGGCACGTGGTTCCTGCACTACACCGTGCATCCCACCTCCTTCACCAAGGAGCGCATCCGCCGTTCTCTCGGAACCAAGGACGTCAAGATCGCCCGCGAACGGCGCGACACGTTCTTCGCGCACCTCGCCTCGGAAGCCGCCAAGGCCGCCGCCGCAGTCCGCAAAGACGCCGCCGCATGAGTTGGGAGTTTCGCGTCCTTCGTTTCGCCCGTGTCCCCGACGGCCCTCCCTCCAGTCCGGAGGGTGTGGTGCGCATCGCCAATGTGCTGATCCATGAGCCGCCGGTTCCGGCCGGCTCCATCATCATGCAAGGAGGCGCCTGGCACTACCTGCTGGCCGATGGCTCGCCTTCGGGCCTGACCAGCACCATGTCGCGCCCGGATCTTGAGCAACAGATTGTGCTCTATCATTTCGGAGTGCTCCCCGCCGTCGAAGGCGCCGATCCTGCCTTTTCGCTGGCCGGGTGACGATGGAGGGCGGGATCGCTGATTCCGCCGGCCTGCGGTGTCACGCCCGACGTGACATTGCCTGGTCCTCACGAAAGGCGGGATCAGCAATCCCGCTCTAAAACTAAGCCGTCACCCGCGACGGCAGCAGTGCCGCATCCTGCATGCCATGGATGATTTTTTTGTCCGGCGGACAAAATGTGGCGAGCGCGCCTGAGAGCCTCACCTCGCCGTCCACGATGAAATAGTACGGGCACAACCGCAGCCGGCCGGACACCTCCCGCGCCTCGTGCGGGGCTTCGCGGTCGTATACTCGATGCCCAACGCGCTTGGGCTTTTTGTAGGTCTGCAGCAGATGCAGATTCGTCGGGGCCAGCGCCACCGCATGCTGGATTCCCTCCTGCCATTCCTCGCGCGAGCAGTCACTGCCGAGTAGCACGCTGCGCGCCCCCCAGGCCGTCTCGTGGTAGCCGGAGATTTTCAAAATCAAATCGCGCTCTTTCTGCGATGCGCCCGCCAGTTCGCTCCAGTCATTGAGGGCGCGGCCCGCGGCATGCGGCCCATCAAGAATCGCGCCTGGCGGCAATGGCGCCGGGTCCATCACCCACGACGGCGGGATGAGCGCGCGGAGGAGTTTGAGCGTTTTGCCACTGAGCGCCTCGGCCCAGAAATCCTGCAGCCGGTGATGATGGAACAGCGCCAGCGTGAGTTTTTCCTCTTGAAACGGCCGCATCGGCGGCGTGATCGCGACTTCGCCAGCCGTCCACGCTTCAAAGATGAACTTTGCCGTCTTCACATTCGCGAGGTCGAACAACTCGAAGAAACGGTAAATGATATCGATTTTCTCAGGGTTGCCGTCCGCATCGAAGCAGAGCTGAGCGCCCAACGGGAACATATCCTCCGGGCGCAGGCAAAACACGCGTTTACCCTGCAGCTGGAGCTGCGCCGCCAGCCATTGCATCTCGGGCCGGTACGTCGCGGCCTCGTCACTGACGACGAGGGCGATGAACGGATTGCGCGCCTCTGGTCGCAGCGCCGCCAGCGCCGCATAAAAATTCGCGATCATCGCGTCGTTCGCTCCAAGGATTTGATTTTGGGCGGGCGAGTCCTCTCCGCCGAGCCTCGGCCGACCCGGCCTTTGCGCCATACCTATGTCGGCGCCAGAAGGGGCCGCCCTACCCTCATACATCCGGTTCAGATACGCCGTCAGCCCGATGCCGCCAGGCACCGAGTCGAGCTCCGTGAGCGCAAATCCCTCGTCGGTGAGCAGCAGGTCTGGCCGCAACACGGCCGGAAACGCCCCGCGATTCCTCGGATCACGCGCATGCGCGATGAGCTCCGAAGGCTTTCCTCGGTCAAGATAGTCGGCGACCCAAGGCGCGAGCAGCGGCTTGTTGCGGAGAAGATTTTTGCCCGCGACTGAACGCAGGTAAAGTGTTTCCAGCGCCTGGTGAAACTCCAGGCACGCGACGCCGATGCCCTCAAGCTGCGCCAACTGATCCGGTGAGATCGGCCACGCCTCGGGCGACAGCTGCCACGTCTTGTCCTCAAACAGCGACTGCCCGCTGAGGGCGGCACGGATGGATTCGAAGGACAGGTCGGGCATGGCGGGAACGCGAATGACTAAGGTCTAATGACTAATGTCTAATGACAAACCAGGAACGCGAATCCCGGATCCAGACCGCCGGTTCATTCGGCGTTGGACATTAGTCATTAGCCATTGCGCGGCGCCGCGTCAGTCTTCAATCTGGATGTCTTTGTTGCGGTGACGGGGACTGCCCGCCCGCAGCCAGCCATAAACAAAGCGGTCGAGATCGCCGTCGAGCACGCCCTGCGTATCACTCGTGCTGACACCGGTACGCAGGTCTTTCACCATCTGGTAGGGCTGCAACACGTAGCTGCGGATCTGGCTGCCCCAGCCAATTT
>JBDTJA010000043.1:0-3971 GCA_039936075.1 Opitutaceae bacterium
GACGCGCTGCAGCAGCGGGAGCTTTTCTGATGGAGTTCACGCCAAGGCGCCAAGGCGCAAAGAAGAAACCAATGGCATGACTTGACGGCTTTGCGACTTGGCGTGAGGAAATTCCGGAGTTCGAAAATAGGCTATTCCAGCGGATACTTTTTAAGGCCGGTTTTTTGAGCGAACAGGCGCAGGACAAAGAGAGGATTGGTCGTCAGGTAGCGGGGGGCCAGGCGGCGGGGCTCGGTGCAGAGGCGGAAGAACCACTCGAGTCCACTCCGCTGCATCCAGCGCGGCGCTTGTGGCACGCGACCGGAGTGGAAGTCAAACGCCGCACCGACGCCAATCAGCAGACCGGCGTCGAGCGTGCGCCAGTTTTCCGCCATGAAACGCTCCTGCTTCGGCGTGCCGAGGCCGACCCAGATGATGTCGGGGCGCGAGCGAACGACATCGGCGCGAAGGACGGTGAGCTCGTCGGCGGTTAACGGGCGGTAGGGTGGGGTGGAGGTGCCAACGACCTCAAGCCCTGGGAAGCGTGCGGAGAGTTTTTGGCGGAGTAATTCGGCCACGCCGGGCGCGCCGCCATAAAAATAATGCCGCAGCCCGATCGCGCGGCCGGCGTCGCAGACGGCGAGCATGAGGTCGGGGCCGTAGACCCGTTCGATGCCGGGCGGACCGGCCCAGACGATGGGCATGCCATCGGGAGAGGTGAGGAAGGATTCGTTGAGAATTTTTCGGAACGCCGGATCTTTGCGTGCCTCGCTCACCGCGTGCACGGGTGTGACGCACACGTAACCGAGCCGGCGCGCGCCGCGCGCTCCGAGCACGAGGTCGCGAGCCTGCGTCAGAGTGAGAGCGGAGATGCCGACCCCGAGAACGTTGTAGCGGGCCTTTTGCGCTTTCATCGAATGGGCCGGGATCATAGGGTGCCCGGAATGGACCCCAAGATTCTTCGGTGTGGAATTGTCGCTTTGCTGGCCCTGCTGGCAGGCTGTTCGAAAACTGAGAACAAGCAGTTAACCACGACGCCCGTCGCCACCCTTCCTTTGGTCAAGGCGCAGGAGCAAAGCCGGCATTTTATGGCGGTCAGTCGTCAACTTGAGCTGGGCGGCACGGTTTATGGGTATGTGGATGTGGACGGCGACGCGCAGAAGCTATCCGGCAACCTGCAAGCGGGACTGAAGCAGATCGCGAAGCTGCAGCCGCAGCTGCAGCCCATCGCAGACAAGAACCTCGGAGAGATCTTCCACACCCTCGGGCTTGATGACATCAAAGCCATCGGCGTGAGTTCCGTGCCCGAGGGCGACGGATTCTTCCGCAATCGCACTTTTTTCTACATGCCCGAGGGTCGCCACGGCCTGATGGAAGGGCTGGGTGGAAAAGCGGGGCCGTTCGTGCGGCTCAACCTCGCACCAGCGGACACGGATTTCTATGCGGAGTCGGAATTGGATCTCCCGGTGATTTACAAGACCGTCAAAGAAGTGGTCGCCAAGGTGGCGGGAGAACCGGCTTCCAACCAGTTGGACACGGCCCTCAAGAAGGCCAGTGAGCAGGCCGCGATTTCGCTGTTGGACCTGGTCTACGGATTGAAGGGCCATGGGGCCATCGTGCTGCGGCTGGATCCCCAGAAAAATCTCGAGCTGCCCGTCCCGCCGGCGGGGATCGCCGTGCCGTCGTTCTCACTGCTGATCGCCGTGGAGGGCATCGGCCCGGTGATTGAGCCGCTGCTGAAATCGCCGATGATCAAGATGACGCAATCCGGTACGCAGCACGTCTATGAATCCATCCGGCCGCTGCCGCTGCAGGGTATCCAGCCCGTGATTGTGGTCGATGGCGCGAACCTCTACATCGCGACTTCGCGCGATTTCCTGACACAGTGCCTCACGCAAAAAACTGGACTGGCGGAGACGCCCGAATTTCGCACCGCCCTCGCGCAGGTGGGCACAGAGGGCAATGGGCTTGTTTACATTCATCCGCGTTTCTTCGCCCGGCTCCGCCAGATCGAGGGACTCAATCCCGAAATGCCGGAGGAAGTCCGCTCGACGCTGCACATGGTGATGGCCAACCTGCCGGCGCCCAAGCAGCCGTTGGTTACGGTACGGACCAATCTCCCCGACGGCATCCTGATGCGTTCGCATTGGGACCGCTCGCTGAAGCAGGACATCGCGATGGTCGCGGTGTATAATCCGGTCACGGTTGGATTTCTGGCGGCGATGGCGATCCCGGCGTTTCAGAAAGTGCGTGCGGCGGCGCAGCAAAAAGCCGTGCTCAACAATCTCCGCCAGTTCGCCGCGGCCGGTGACCAGTTTTGCCTGGAGAGCGGTTTGAGCCAGGCGGGCTACAGCAATCTCGTCGGACCAGACAAATATATCAAACAGCTGACGCCGGTGGCGGGCGAAGATTATCGCCGGTTGGTTTATGTGTCGGGAAAGAAGCTGCGGGTCCGCCTGGCGAGCGGCCAAGTCGTCGAATACCAACCCCAAGACTGATGACAGGTATTCCAGCGCAAGGCCTTACAGCGGCCTTGCGCTGTCGAAGGGTCATGGTGCAACGTAGCGGGTTCCCATGGCTATTGTCAGCTTACTCGATGTCAGCCTGAGCTTCGGCGGCGCGCCGCTGCTCGACCGTGTCAATCTCCAGATCGACCGCGGCGAGCGCGTCTGTCTGGTCGGCCGCAATGGCGCCGGCAAGTCCACGCTGATGAAAGTCATCGCCGGCGAGATCAAACCTGACGACGGACAGGTTTTCCGCCAAGCCGGGGCGATCTTCTCCACCTTGCGCCAGGAAGTGCCGGCCGGATTGGCTGGCACGGTCCGGAGCGTCGTCGAGGGCGAGGGTGGCAGCTACGAGGAGCACAACGATTGGGAGCGCCATGATCGCACCGAGCGTCTCCTCGAACAGATGGGATTGCCGGTCGACAGTGAGTTTGCGTCGCTTTCGGCCGGGCAGAAACGCCGTGTGCTCCTGGCGCGCGGGCTCGTCGAGGCGCCGCAACTGCTGCTGTTGGACGAGCCGACCAACCACCTTGATTTGGAGTCGATTCAGTGGCTCGAGGAGTTTTTGCTCGAATGGGGTGGGGCGCTGTTATTCGTGACCCATGACCGGACGTTTTTGCGCAAGATCGCGACCCGGATCGTCGAGGTGGACCGTGGCAAGCTCGTGGGGTGGGCCTGCGACTACGACACGTTTCTGGTGCGCAAGGAAGCGGTGCTCGAGGCTGAGGAAGTCGAGCGCGCGCAGTTCGATAAAAAACTGGCGCAAGAGGAAGTTTGGATCCGCCGCGGCGTCCGGGCGCAGCGTTCGCGCGCGAACAATCGGATTCACGCGCTGGAGAAGATGCGGGAGGAGCGGGCGGCGCGGCGCGACAAGACCGGCACCTCGAAGCTCACGGCGCAAGAAGCGGACCGCAGTGGGTTCAAGGTCATCGCGTGTGAAAACGCGGGTTTTCGCTACGGCGATCGCTGGATCATCCGCGGGCTGACGACGCGGATCGAGCGCGGCGACAAGATCGGCATCGTTGGTCCAAACGGAGCGGGCAAGACCACGCTGTTGCGGATGCTGCTGGGTCAGCTGACGCCGACCGAGGGCAAGGTCGAGCAGGGCACAAGGCTCGAGGTAGTTTATTTTGACCAGCTGCGCGCCCAGCTCGACGAAACGATGCGCGTGCAAGACGTGGTGGCGGACGGTAACGCGACGGTCACGATCAACGGCAAGGTCCGCCATGTGATCTCGTACCTCGAGGATTTTTTGTTTGAGCCCGGCCGGGCGCGCACGCCAGTGAAGGCGCTGTCAGGCGGCGAGCGGAACCGGCTGCTGCTGGCGCGACTGTTTACCAAACCCTGCAATGTGCTCGTGTTGGACGAACCGACCAACGACCTCGATGCGGAGACGCTCGAGTTGCTGGAGGACCTGCTCGTGGAGTTTGGCGGTACGCTGCTGCTGGTGAGCCATGATCGCGCGTTTTTGAATGAGGTTTGCACGAG
>JBDTJA010000044.1:0-7791 GCA_039936075.1 Opitutaceae bacterium
CGCCGCCCCCTTCAAGAGCACGGCCGTCCGGCCTTCGCGATAAGCCGGGGCCAGGCCCTCGCAATGCGGACACAACCGCTCGCCCACGACCTCGCCAAAAAACGGATGTCCGCACATCGAACAATGCGGTGGCGCCACGAAATCGATCTGCTTAACACACCGTCCGCAGACATGCCGGAACCGGCCCGGCTCTCCCACCCCATCGTCCACCAAGCCGCGGCATAAAACGCACACGGGCGGAAACACCACATCGCCCAATCCACGCGCGAGTTCCCTAAGCGTGGTGTTCATGACTGGCAGGGCGCAATCAGGAGTAAAAAACCTTCACGAGAAACAGGCCCTGCGGTGGCGCCGTCAGCACGCGGTGGGTGCGTTCTTTCGAAGCGAGAATCGTCCGCACCTCTGCCAGCGAGATCTTCCCTTCCCCCACCCGCACCAGCAAGCCGACCAGGCTGCGCATCATCTTGTACAAAAATCCTTCTGCCTCAGCCGTGATCCGGATGCTCCGGCCCTTTTTCACGAGGTCCAGCCGGCGCAGGTGCCGCACCGTGTTTTCCGGAGACTCACCTTGGCCGTCGAGCGCGGTGAACGCCCGGAAATCATGCCGGCCCCGCAGCACGGCCGCCGCCTCCTGCATTGCCGCAAAATCCAGCGGGCGAAACACCGACCAGCAATATGCCCGATGGAACGGATCGGCGTCCCCGAGTTGGACCTGATACTCGTACCGCTTCGCCCTGGCGTCGAAGCGCGCATGAAAATCCCCCGCCACCGCGCGCACCGACTTCACCTGGATCGTCGCGGGTAGCCCCACGCGAAACGCCGCCAGCAGCTTGGCCACGCCGTGCTTCCACTCGGCATCAAAATGAAAAACCTGCGCTCGCGCATGCACCCCCGAGTCGGTGCGGCCGCTGCCATGGATGCGAATCGGCGTCTGAAATATTTGCGCAATCCTTTTTTCGATGAGGTCCTGCACCGCATTCGATCGCGCCTGGCTCTGCCAGCCGGCAAAGGCCGTGCCGTCATAGGCGCAGACGCATTTCCAGCGTTGGATTTTGGGCGCGAAAGCAGTCACAAGGGAGCGAGGATTTTATCGTGGAAACGCGGAGGAAGGGAAACTCCACCGATGGTCATTCTGAGCGAAGTCCAGACTCCCATGAGATGACGACGCCGGCTTCGATTCCATGCCATGGGATGCTTCGCCCCGCTCAGAACGACCATTCGAAGCTGGACTGACTTTTTCATTTCTTTCCTCCGGTCGTGCGCAATCAATCTGTTTCCGGCGCGGTATCCGGATCCGCCAGCAGTTGGTGCTGGTCCAGGAAATCCTGCAAGATGATCGTCGCCGCCCGGGAATCAATCAACCCGCTCGCGCGCACTCCCCGACGCTTCGCTTTCTCGATCGTCGACTCGGCCTCATAGCTCGTGAGCCGCTCGTCCACGAGGTGCACCGGCAGCCCGAATTCTTTTTCCAACCTCCCCGCGAGCGCCTCCATCTCCTTGGCCTTCGGCCCGGCGGTGTCGTCCATGTTCAACGGGTAACCCAGCACGAGATCGGTGGCCCGGCGCGAATGGATGATCGCGATCAGCGCCGCCCAGCGCTTATCCGGCGCCGCATCCACGATCGCTGGCAAAGGCGTGGCCACGCCGAGGGTATCGCCGTAGCTGAGCCCGATGCGCCGGGTGCCGTAATCGATGCCAAGGCAACGCATGCGCCGATTCCGGCGTCCGGAGTCGGCGGGCGCAAATTCATTTGCACCGAGACGCGAACCGACTCTCTTACGCCGGCATGGCGTCATCCACGTTTCCCCTCGAGATCAGCGTCACCGAGGCCAGCGCCCTGGCCCAGCCCGGGCCGGACCAAGCCCTGATCCTCGACGTCCGTGAGCCCGCCGAACTGGCCATCTGCCAGATCATCGGCGCCGAGCATATTCCCATGCGCCAGGTTCCAACGCAGGTGTCCACGCTGCCGCGCGACCGGCACCTGCTGGTGCTCTGCCATCATGGGGTGCGCAGCCTGAGCGTCACCCAGTTTCTGCGCGCCCAAGGGTTTACCGCCGCCAGCAGTATCGCCGGGGGTATCGAGGCCTGGGCCGAGCAGCTCGATCCGGCGATGGCCCGGTATTAAGGCACCCGGAGTTCGGGATGACGCTCTGCATACCCGCGAACATAATCAGCAAAGGCCGACTTGAGCCGCGCGGTAACCGAATTCTCTCCCACCGCGAAACGCTGCCCGTCAATCGCGCCCACCGGGGTCAGATCCTTCGTGGTCGAAAGCAAAAAGCACTCGTCCATCTTCGCGAAATCCCCGGGCCGGATCGTCTCTTCCACCGCAGCGATTCCCGCCGCCTTCGCCACTTCACCCAGAAGCAGCTCCCGGGTAATGCCACCGAGAATGCCTGCCGAGAGCGGCGGCGTGATCACCGTCCCGCCGCGTACGAACGCGAGATTGGACACCGCGGCCTCCGTTACTTCGCCGGCGTGGTTGAGCATGACGACTTCATCCGCCCCGCGAGTCCGCGCTTCACGCAGGCCAAGGATGTTGTTCAGATAATTTCCGGTCTTCCAAGCCGGGTTGAGACTGTCGGCGGCATTCCGCCGCAGCGACGTGGCCAACGACAATTGCAGGCCCGCCCGCAGCTTCTCCGGCGGGTACGCCTTGTTGGGCTGCACAAAGACCACATAGTCGGCGCGATCTGCCAGCGCGACATCCAATCCGATCGCACCGCTGCCGCGCGTGATCTGCAGACGAATATAAAGATCCTCGTTTCCCGGGACCGCTTGCCGATAGGCACTCACCGTGCGGAGAAGTTCTGCAAGCATCGGGGCCGGCCCAACGGGCAACGCGAAATGCAGGGCCGCCGCCGACCATTCCATCCGCCGCCAGTGTTCCTCCCAGGCAAAAATTACTCCGTGATAGGACCGCCAGACTTCGTAAATGGCGTCGCCATAGAGAAAGCCGCGGTTCAAGGGCGAAATCGACGCCTCCCGCGCGTCGTGCAGACGCCCGTTCGTACACGCCTGAATGTAATGATCGGACATGGCGCAGTGTTCAGCGAATGCGATGCGTCCGACCAGACAAATAAAAAGCCCCCGCATTAAACCGGGGGCCGAAAGAGGAATCGTGGCAGATGAGATCAGCGGCGCTTTTTGACCAGGCCCAGCTCCTTCTTGATGTTTTGGACGCTGGGGAGCGAGATCCCGACCGCACGGGCGATTTCGCCGCCGGTTTTGCCCGCCTGCGCGAGCTCCTTCACCTTCGCCTTCGTCTCCGCGGTGATGATGGCGCGCTTGCGGCGCTTGGTGCCGACCTTCTTGCCGGCGGCGACGAGGCCTTTGCCCGCCACGGCCCGCACCGCATCCAGGAAGTCGCCATAACTCTTATAGCCATATTTACGCGGCAGAGCGGCCAGCTCCTTCGAAAGCTGGGCCGCGATGGATTTCTCCAGCTGCGCAACTTTGGCTTTGGTGGTTTCAAGCAATTTGATTTTATTAGTGACCATAGGATTTATGTATAAAAGAGACTGCATATAACAAGTCACGTTCCGTCTTTGATGAATTATCCATACCGTTATTTTCACGTATAGTAGGCCGGGCGTCCGTCGTCACCCATCCGGATGCCCTCTGGAAAATGCGCTGGGCGAACGCAACCTATTGCGCCAACCGCTCTTCCAGCCGCTAAGGGGGCAGCCGGGCGGGACCGAAGGGGGACTTATCGCTCAACCTTGGGCCCGCCCCCGGCGGAACTGGGCCGGCCCGCAACCCGCGTGCTGCTTGAAAACCCGGCTGAAATGATGCCGGTTGGCAAAGCCCACCGCTTCAGCGATCTGCTCAATGGAGTCAGCTGAGAATGCCAGCCGCCGGCAGGCCTCGCGAATGCGGCGCTCGGCCACAAACGCCGCGGGCGTCCGGCCTGTCGCCGTTTTGAACCAACGGATGAAGGCCTCGACACTCAGCCCCGCCTGCGCCGCCAGCAGGCTGTTCGATATCTCGCCTCCCAGCGAGTGCTGGATGAAACTATAGAGCTTGCGCAATCGGGGCGGGATCGCCGCAAACCATCCTGGCCCCATCTCGGCAAATACCAGATGCAGCAAGGCCGCTCCGGTGTGCGTCGCGGCCACTGCGTCGCGCTGCGTGATCCGACGCTCCAGCTCGGCCGCCACCGCGCGCCCCGTGCGCGTGGCCGGGATCTCGACGACTCCCACACCCGCCTCGGTCAGAGATGGATACAAGGAGAAATGCACCCACATGTGTTCCGCTCCAGGGCGGCTGCAGCAATTGAATACCACCCCATCCGGCACGAGGATAAACTTCTCTGGCGTGAGTGCATACCGGCGCCCACCCGATTCCACCCAAGCTCCGGGCGTCCAGTCGTAGTAAAGCCGCCAGTAGGGGCTGCAAACTCCCTGAAAACTCCAGCTGGCAGTCAGCTGCAGCAGGCCACATTCATGGATTTGGAAACTGTCGCCTCCCTTCCCCGCCGGCGGTTTCAATCCCTGGGGCGTGAACGGATTATGCCAGAGGTGTTGGTCAATTTTAGGCACAAATAATCCCGTTGCAGACATTGCGCGTTGGCAAGGTTTAATGCTACAGTCTGCCCATGAGCCCCCTTCTCGCCGACGCGCCGGTCGCCACCCCGCCCCGCCGCCTTCTTATCACGCCTGAGTCCAAGCAGAAGCCGACCACCGTGGACCTGTTAAACGACTGGCAGTATTTGGAGAAGGCCACGCATCGCCTGATCTGCGGCTGGGGCCGGGCCATCGCGCCGTGGTTCGACAAGAGCGCCATTCACCGCCACGTCTGGGATCAGGCCGAGTGCGTGCGCCGTCTGCGCGAGCGCGTAGCTCAGTTTCCGGGCGGCAAGCCTGACGCCCCCGTCTCCAGTCGCCTCGAGAAACTCGCCAACACCGTCCTCCTCGCCGACAATCATAACGACGCGCTCGATGGGATTTACGAACTTCTTCTGAAGGCGCTCGTCACCGCCTACGGCGAGTACTCCAGCCACGCTCATCCCGTGCACGACGCCCCGACGATTGCACTTCTCCACGAGATCAACCAAATCAAGAGTCAGGAGTTTCTCTGGTACCGCGACTATCGCCGTCGTCATCCCCACACGACCACCCCTGCCTATCGCACCGCTGTCGAACGGGCGATTGTCGAGTGCGGCGGTTTCCATGCCGCGCTGCCTGTCGCCGCCGGCGATCAAAGCGCCCAGCCCGCCGGCGCACGCACCGATTTCAAGTATCCCCGTTTCAGCGCCCGCGACGTGCCCATCCGGCCAAAGCACGACTTCATGGAATACGTCCGCGTGGATTTCACCACCAGCATTGAGGCCCGCCGGCTGTTCTGGGCTTTCGGCTATATGCTGGAAAAAAACCTCCCTGACGACCAGCTGCTCTGGATCTACGACGGTCACTATCTGCCGTGGGAATGGCATCATGACATTTCCCGCCATTTGTGGGACGAGTCCCGCCACGGTGATTCCGGCTACTCCCGCCTCCGCGATTTTGGCATCGATTTCGATGACGTCGGTTTTCCCGGCTACGATCAGGCCCTCCGCATTCCCGTGCTCGAGGCGGCGGCCAAGGAACACGGCATCACCCTGGACCAGGCCTTCCGTGATTACCCGAAATACCTCGATGGCCTTCGTTCCGAAACGCACATCACGCGCGCCCAGCTCTACGAACACGTGTTCATGATCGGACTGGTCGCCGAGACCGGCCACTTCATCGTCAAACAGGAGAGCTACCAAGATTTCAAGGAAGGCCATGACCTTGAGTCCGCCGAGATGATGCTCTTCGACATCATCGATGAGACCGCGCACGTCCAATACGCCCACAAATGGCTGCCGCTCCTCGGCGAGATTTGCGGCGTGGACAACAGCAACTACCGCGAGCGCGGCGTGCAGATTCGGGCGGAATATCAAAAAAAGCACGACGATCTCTCATCGGAGATTTCCCGCCGTCTCACCCGCAAGCCGGGCGACCCCGGTTTCGACTTCTATAATGATCTGCTCGGCCGCATCCGCCGCGTGACGCCCCTGAGCAACGCCGCCAGTTGCCCCCCGCGCTCGCCGAAGCCCATGTGAGCGGCGGCCTCGGGCCGTCAAAGGTCAGGGGTCAGTGGTCATGGGTCATGGGGAACCATCGGAAACTGCGGGGTGGTCTTCAGCTCCCATCGATCACCCATCACCTATGACCACTGACCGAAAATTAGCCGGAGCCCCGGCTAATTTTCATTGCGCGTCCCTCGCGCGGTTCGCTTTACTGACCGTGCATGGCCCGACTTCCTCTCGAAGATAATTTCAACGACGTCATCAACAAGACCCAGCGCGGCCTGAAGATCTCCGATGAGGATCTCGCCGAGCGCGCTGAGATCTCCGCCGCCGACCTGGCCGCCGTGAAGGGCGGCCAACCCAACGTCGCCGTCCTCCGCCGCGTTGCCCGTCATCTCCATCTCGGACCCGACGCCCTCGAAGCCCTCGCCGCCAAATCCTGGTATCCCCAGCAGCCCAACTTCCCAACGGGTTTTGCCGCGTTCAACACGCCGTTCGAGGACATGACGGTGAACAGCTATCTGGTGTGGGATTCGCGCACAAAGCTCGCCGCGGCTTTCGACACCGGCGCGAATGCCGATGCGATGATCGACACGATCCACGCCGAGAAGCTCAAGGTGGAATATATCTTCATCACGCATACGCACGACGACCACATCGCCGACCTCAAGAAACTCCATGCCGCTACCAAGGCCGACGTCTGGGCCAGCGAATTGGAGCCCGTGGATTTTCCTGGCGCGAAGACCTTCAAGGAGAACGCGTATTTTCATCTCGGCCCGATCGCGATCAAGACGCTCTTTACCTGGGGTCACTCGCCCGGCATGACGACGTTCTACATCACCGGACTCAGCTGGCCGCTCGCGGTCGTCGGCGATTCCATTTTCTCCAGCTCGATGGGCGGCAGCCCGACGCACTTCGCCGATCAATACAAGAACAACAAGGAAAAGATCCTGACGCTGCCCCAGGATACCGTCCTCGCCTGCGGCCACGGCCCGCTCACCACCCTCGGTCAGGAGAAGCACCACAATCCTTTTTTCACCACCCGCTAAACTTAAAATCTCACTACTTATGTCCGAGAAAATCGCTTTTGTTGGAGTCGGCCGCATGGGAGCCAACATGGCTCGCCGGCTCAAGGAGTCCGGTTACAAGGTAACGGCCGTTTACGACGTCCACGCGCCCAGCGCCGCCGACCTCGCCAAGGAAATCGGGGCCACGCACGCCACCAAGCTCGCCGACGTCACGGCGGCAGCTGACATCATTTTCACTGTCGTCACCGACGACGCCGCCCAACTCGCCGTGTTTCCCGAAAGCGGGGACTCCCTGCTGACTGGCGCCAAGGGCAAGATCTTCATCAACTGCGCCACGCTGACCCCGAAGGTTCACGTCGAGATCGAGAAGCGCGCCAAGAAGGTCGGCGCCGTCACCCTCGAAGGCTGCATGGCGTCGTCGATCCCCCAAGCCCGCAACGGCACGCTCTATCTGATGTGCGCCGGCGACAAGGCGACGTTCGACCAGGTGAAGCCCATCCTGGACAAACTCAGCACTGCCCTCCGTTACATCGGCGCCACGGGCCAGGCCGCGCAGGTCAAGGCCCTCGTCAATATGGTCATGAACATCAACACCGCCGGCCTCGCCGAGGGTCTTGGCCTCGGGGCCGCCCTCGGACTTGATCTCACCATGCTCCGCGAGGTATTCCTCCAAACCGGTGCGAACTCGCAGGTTCTCAAGACTGACGGCGA
>JBDTJA010000045.1:0-9142 GCA_039936075.1 Opitutaceae bacterium
CCAACCCGATCAGAAGGTCCAGGATGCGATGGTGGCCGCCGCACTGTCGGACAACTCCGGAACAGAGTTTCTGACGCATCTCTGCGACGATTTTGGCGCGCGCATGACGGGCAGTGAGAACAATAACAAGGCGCTGGAACGGACGGTGGGCGAATTGAAGAAACTGGGGGTCAGAGTCCGGCTCGAGAAATTCACGATGCCGGGTTGGGTCCGGGGGGACGATGAGGCGGTGATGACGGCCCCGGTGAAGCGGAAACTCCGCGTAGCGTCGCTGAGTTACACGCAACCGCACCGTAAATTTGAAGCCGAGGTGGTGGATATTCTCGCCGGCCGGGAGGAAGACTTTGCGGGATTGATCACCAAGGGCAAAATTGGCCTTCTCGCGCCGAACGCGGCCTTGTCGAGCCGGCAGATTCAAGCCGCGGCGATCGCGCACGGCTTGCGGGCGGTCCTCTTCACGGATCGGGTGGGCGGCGGGCAGCTGCTGGCGCGCACGGGTTCGTTCAACGGGGAACCACTTACGATTCCAATCTATGGCATCACGCAGGAGGAAGGCCTGTGGATGGCCCGCCTTCTCAAGCGCGGCGAGAAGGTGTCCGTGAGCCTGCAGACGCGCTCCTACTGCCAGCCAATCGACACGGCGAACATCGTCGTGACCTTCCCCGGCCGCACGGCGGATCTGATCGTGGCAGGGGCGCATTTTGACTCGTGGGATCTTGGCCAGGGTGCGACGGACAATGGCCTCGGCACGGCGCAGCTCTACTCGCTCGCAAAGCTGTTGCAGAAGTACTCGCCCCAGAACCTCCGCACGATCGAGCTGGTGTGGTTCAACGGGGAGGAGGAGGGACTTTTCGGTTCGCGCTACCACGCGCCGCGACTGAAGGACCGGCCGGTGACGGCGATGCTCAACCTCGACATGGTCGGGTTTCCGCTCGTGGTGAATTCCCTGGGTTACGACGAGCTGCTGCCGGCGTTGCAGCGTTTCGACGACTCGCTCGGTGCGCGCAAGCTCAAGGAAGGCGTGGGCAACATCAACTGGTTCGGCAGCGACCACACCTCCTTTCAGCTCGAGGGAATCCCCTCGCTCACCCTCGGCGGCCGCATCGAGCCGGACGTCGTCCGCTACTATCATGATTTTGGTGACACAGTGGAAAAGGTGGATCCGAGGATGATTCCCGAGACCTCGGCCACGATCGCAGCGCTAATTTACCGGCTGGCGAACGATCCGGAGTTGCGCACCGTGCGGTACACACCGACGGAAACGGCGCTGCTTTTCCGCAAATTTGACCTTGAAAAACGCATGAAGGGCCTCGGCCTCTGGCCGTTTGTCGAGCTGCCCGCTGACCCGAAAAAACCATGAACATTTCCCGCCGTACCTTCCTCACGACGGTCGCCGCTGCCGGCGCCGTCGCCGCGCTGCCCGCCCATGTCCGCTCGAGCACCCCGAGTGGTGGCGATGTCCCCGCGGACGGGCTGTTCCCGGCGAAGCCCAATTTTCACACCTCGTCCCAGGCCAGCGTCATGATCAGCGGCGGTTCGATCACGGTGGGCGGCAAAGTCTTCACCGATGCCATCCGCGCGGCGCACAAGCTGCAATACGGTGACCGAAAAAAGATCCTGCTGGTCCTGCACGCGTCGGAGCCGTCCCGGCGCGACTCGGACGAGAAAAAGCTGGCAGAACTTTTCGGCGACGATGGGTTCACCGTCGAGTCGCTCCATCACTATGCGGGTCGCGCGGCGTTGAAGAAAATCGCGGAGGCCGAGGCGTTTTTTGTGAGCGGGGGCGAGACGTTCCTGCTGCTCCGGACGTTGTACGCGAGCGAGCAGCTGGAGGTCCTGCGCGAGCGGGTGCTGTCCGGCGTGCCGTACAATGGCACGAGTGCGGGCGCGAACGTCGCGGGGCCGAACATCGGGTGTACGAATGACTTTCCCGTGGTGGACGTGCCTACCCGGCTCTCGTTCGGTCTATTTCCCGCGGTGATCAATCCGCATCATCCGCACTCCGACCAGCCGGACTATGCCGGCCGCGCGAACAAAATTCGGATTTTTACTCGGTTGAATCCGGCAGAAACCGTCCTCGGGATCGGGAATGGCGCGATCGCGCGCCTGCACGCGGGCCAAGTCACCATCGAGCATGGGCCGGCTTTTCTTTATCACGCCGGTGGAGGACGTGAAATCGAGGAAGGCCCGGTACCGGACCTGACGGCGTTGGTTTCCAAGCGGGTTTAGTGCGCGTTTCTGTCATTCTGAGCATCGCGAAGAATCCCGTGCGATTCCACGACCAGCTTTGACGGAGTTGAACTGGATTCTTCGCGCGTGGAGGATGACAATCCGCTCTGAAAGTTAGTTCTCTGTTCTCTCGGATATCTCCTGTAGGGTCGTCGGGACATTCATGACGTCCCTTTCCGAGATCCAAATCCGCGATCCGTTTGTCGTGATGGACATGGTCACGCGCAGCTATCTGCTCCACGGCACGACAGGATTTGGCGAGCGAGCGCACGGGGGATTTTCCGTGCGCACGAGCACGGACCTGGAAAAGTGGAGTGACCCGCAGCCGGCGCTGGCGCCCGGGGCAGGGCCGGTCGGCGCGACTCATTTTTGGGCGCCTGAGGTGGTCCCCTACCAGGGCCGCTGGTATCTGTTGGGCACGTTCATGCACGGCACGGAAGTGACGCACCCGGAGCGGCGGTATACGCGCATCTATGTGGCCGACACGCCGGCGGGCCCGTTCCAACCGCTGACGACCGGGCCGATCACGCCGCCGGGATGGTGGAGCATTGATGGCACACTGCACGTGGACGGGCACGGCACGCCCTGGCTGATCTTCGTGCGCGAATGGCTGCAGGTGAACGACGGCGAAATGCACGCGATGGAACTCACGCCGGATCTGCGCAGATCCGCGGGGGCCGCGCAGCGGCTGTTTCGGGCGAGCGACGCGCCGTGGAGTTTGCCGCAGACTTGGGACAAATTTTCGGGTTACCGCGTCACGGACGGACCCTGGCTGCACCGCCTGTCGTCGGGGGCACTGCTGATGCTGTGGTCCAGTTTTGGGCTGGCCGGTTATCTCACGGGCGTCGCCCGCAGCGTGAACGGCGAGGTGACCGGACCTTGGGTGCAATCACCCAAGCCGCTGTTCGCCGCCGACGGCGGCCACCCGATGCTGTTTCGCACGTTCGACGGGGAATTGATGATGGCGATCCACACGCCCAACGCGGCGGGTAAGGAACGCGCGAAGTTGCTTCACGTGCGTGAGACGAAGGACGGGCTGGAGTTGGGATAGCGGTGGCGCATGGAACACGCGGAAAATACTAATATGCGCGTCGACCTACGTCGTTTGCGTTCCGTGTGCTCCCCGTGGAGAGTCTTCGCGAGCTGAACAATCCTGGCGGGAAGAGACCCCGACCTACGTTGCCACGCCGAACTCGTACGTGAGCGTCCAGGAGCGGGTCGCGCCAGGGGCGAGGGCGATCGTAATGTAGGGCTCGATCGACCACGTGGTGCTGTTGCCCCAGATCGGGCAGGAGTCGGGCGTGAAGTCGGTGGAGAAGAAAATCTTGCTCAGCCGCGGGTGCGAGAGCGACGCCCGCAGCGGCGTCTTCGGACCGACGATCAGCGGCTGGAAATGGCCGTCCAGCTTGTTCTTGAACACCCGCTTGAACGCGATGCGGCGCTCGGCGTCGAAGACGTAGCCGGGGTTTTCGACCATGTCCCAGCTCCGGGGCAAGCCGCACGTGAGGACGCCGTCCGTCAGGGCGAAGAACGGGTGCGCGAACCAGTGCACGGGCAGCGGACGCGTCCCGGTGTTGATGATTTTCGTGAAGGACGTGAGCGAGCGGCCTTCGAGCGCGATGCGGCGGCTGAGTCGGGCGCCGTACTGGCCGCCGGCTTGCACGGTGTAGAAATCAATGGCGGCGGCGCTGCGCGTGACGGACCACTGGCAGGGCTTGGTCACCACGGGCTCGTCGTCGTTACCGGGCGCGACCTCGCCGATCCCGAGGATGAAGCCGCGGCCATTCTCGAGGATGAGCGGTTTGTTGGTGCCGAGTTCGGCGTGGCGGAAAGATTCGGGCAACCCCTGGCCGTTGAACGGGGTGGGGGCGTCCGGCCAGTCGGGCCCGGTGAGCAGCGGACCGGCATGCTGGTCATGCACCTGCCAGATGTAACCGCCCCAACAAAATCGCGTGCCCATCCGAGCGCGATCCGCCGAATCGGCGGGATTCAGCAACTCGACGGCGAGAGAGTTTTGCGTAAGCGTCAGCATGGAACGATTTTCAAAGGCGCCCGGGCAACCCGCAAGCCCGCAGGTTATTTCACGCTAATTTGACGCGTGGCGGGCGGCCTTCACGCTCGGCAGCTCAGCATCGGCAGCTAGGCCTGCCGCCGTCGCCCGCGTCGCCGAGGCGCGGGCAGGCACGGCAGGACTGGAACGGACCAGCCAGACTTGCTCTCACGCACCCAACTTCAAACTGAGCGAGTGGCTGAACTTACTTTATCCGAATGAGGCGGTAAGTGGTATTCTTGCCGTCCACAATCAAGGCGAAGGCACCGTTGGGCCGGGGCTGGATTTCAATTTCCTTGCCGGAAAGTTCCATGCGGATGGGGTCCACGCCCTCCCACACCTGACCGTTATCGAGCTTGAAACTGTTGCCCGTGGCCCAGCCGGTGCACGTACCTTTGATGCTGGGCTGGTTCTTCCAATCCGAGCCCAGCCCGGGCAGGCCGACATGGGAGATCCAGGACTTTTCCTTTTCCGCGGCGACGGCTGTCTGAACGGCCTGCTGCGTTTCCTCCGCCTGCTGGTTCGCCTGCTTGGCGATGGCCTGGCCGTAGTGACGGGCGACGGCGGCGTTGATCACCTCGAGTTGATCCGGGCTCAGCGCATCGAGGCCGGCCTTGGCGAATTCCTCGGGGGTCATGACGATCCGGAGGCCGGGAAACGCATTGGCCGGGATCACCGCAACCGGCGCGGGGGCCGCGGCTGGGGCTACGGCCGGCTCCGGGGTATCCGTCGCGGACTGGGCGACAACGAGGGAGGTGGCGGCAGTGAGCAAAAACAGGGCAAATAGGGTTTTCATGGGGAGAACAGTAATCGGGGTGAAGAGGACGGCGGGGGTGTGACCCCGGTCTGCTTGATGGGTGCCATCTCTCGCGCCCGCAGTCAAAATCAGGTTTGGAGGAATTCTGCGGTCTCGGACTGGGCCGAAATGAGCCCCGCGAAGATGCCGCGCTTGGCGACGAGATCGCGGTAGCCGCCCTGCTCGACGATGACACCGTCGCGCAGCACGATGATGCGGTCGGCATTCTTGATCGTGCTGAGGCGGTGGGCGATCGTGATGACCGTGCGGCCTTCGGAGAGGCGTTCCAACGCTTCCTGGATCAGCTTCTCGCTCTGGTAATCGAGCGCTGAAGTGGCCTCGTCGAGGATAAGGACGGGTGGGTTGCGGAGGACGGAGCGGGCGATGGCGATGCGCTGACGCTGACCGCCGGACAGAGAAACGCCGCGTTCGCCGACGGGGGTTTTGAAACCCTCGGGCATCTTGAGAATGAACTCCTCGGCGTTGGCCATCTTGGCGGCGGTGCGGATCTCGGAATCGGTGGCGTCGGGTTTGGCGAAGCGGATATTTTCTCCCACGGAGCCGGAGAGCAGGATGCTTTCCTGCATCACGACGGCCAGCTGGCGCCGGATCCAGCGCATGTCCCATTCCGACTGGGGGACCCCATCAATGAGGATACGGCCGCTGGTCGGTGCGTAGAGACCGAGCAGGAGGTTCGCGAGGGTGCTCTTGCCGGAGCCGGAGGGGCCCACGAACGCAATGTGCTCCCCCGGTTTGATGGTCAGGTTGAGGTCCTTGATCACGATCTTGTCCGGAGCGGAGGGATAGAAGAAGGAGACGTTTTCGTAGACGATGTCGCCCCGGATTCGTTCCTCACGGCGGGTACCGTGCCACGTCTCGACGTACTTGGAATCAATGAGTTCCTTGATGCTTTCGTAACCCTCTTGCGCGGCGAAGTAGGGTTCGCTCATGCCGATGAACATGTGGACCGGGGTGAGGATGTAACCGAAGCCCGCCATGAAGGCGAAGAGCGTGCCGATGGTGAGCTTGCCCTGAATGGCGAGGATCGAGCCGCCGGCGATGACGATGAGCGAGAGCAGTTGCATGCCGACGTAAACGTAGGTGCCGAAAAGGGCATTGACGTAGGACTGGGAGACGCGGCTGCGCGCGAAGGACTGGCTGCTCCGGTCGAGTTCGCGCTCGGCCTGGGCTTCCTCGCCGAAACTGCGCACCAGGCGGAGCGCGGAGATGTATTCGGAAGCGGTGCCGGTAAGTTTTTCCTGGGCGAGGCGGTTTTCATTGTTCGCGCGCTTGATATGGCGGAAGAACATGAACTTGGCCGTGGCGTAAACGGGGATGACCAGCATCAACACGAGCAGGAGGAACCAGTTCATGTAGGCCAGAATGCCGAGAATGCACAGGCCCATGAGCAAGTTGGGCAGGAGCTGGTTGAGGACGGTGTAGACCAGACCCTCGACCTTCTGCGTGTCGAAGGCGTACTTGGAAAGCAGGCGGCCGGTTTTCTGGCCGTCGATGTAGCTGAAGCTGAGATATTGCAGCCGGAAGAAAATCCGGCTGCGCAGGTCCACCATCAGCTCGCTGGTGGTCTTGGCCAGGGACTTGGCGCCCCAGACCGAAAAGCCATAGTGGAACATCAGGCAGATCACGAAATAGACGCAGTAATGCAGGACGCCGTGAATGTTTTTTTCCTGCAGTGGCTTATCCACGATCTTCTGGATCAGGAGCGTGCACGGCGCGGCGGCGAGACTGCGCAGCAGCACGAGCGCCAAACCGCCGCGGAAGCGGTGGCGCGCGGCCCACAAGTAGCCGATCAGCGTGGGTCTCTCGAGAGGAGTGGAAGGCGTGGCCATGATTGACATGCAGCAACGCACCCGGCGCGTGCCGCATGGCAAGGGTTTACTGGGTCATCGGCTACTTCGTCGCCCTGCCGCCATGGAGCGAGGAATAGAACGGATCCCCCGGTTGGATGGAGCCGCGGGTGACGGGCGCGCTGGTGAAAGCGGATTTGTAGAGGGCGGTGAGGAACTCGATCGTGGCGCGGGCCACGGCGCCGCCAGTGGCCGGCGACGTGTTGGCATCCATGGAATTAACCATCGTCTCCAGTTGGGCGCCATGCGTCGAGCCCACGTCGGGCGGGAAGGCGTTCCACGCGGAGACCAAAGCGGCGTCGGCGGTGGGATCCACCGGGGTGAGCTTCCAATTTTCCTTCTGGTAGGCGTAGAGGTGGGTGAGCTCGATGGTGGCGCGCTCGCAGTCGAGCCGCAGGTAGGTTTCCTGGCGCGGACAGACCGTGCAGTTGACGATGGACGCGCGGGCCCCATTGGCGAATTTCACGTGGGCCATCGAAAGATCCTCGACCTCAATCTGGTGATAGAGATTGTCCGTCACGGCCCGCACTTCGGACCAGTCCCCGAGCAGGTGCAACAGGTGGTCCATGGTATGGATGCCCTGGCTCATGGTGGGGCCGCCGAACTCGGTGGCCCATTTGCCGCGCCAGGGCACAGCGTAGTAAGCGGCGTCGCGGAACCAGAGCGTGTGGCAGATCGCGAGCAGCGGCCGGCCGAACTTGCCCGCCTTGAGCAGCGAGCGCACATGGGTGTTCGACGAGGCGAAACGCATTTGGAAGATGCTGGCGGTGAACTTGCCGGTCTTTTTCTCGGCCGCCTGGATGCGGTCGAGCTCGGCGAGCGAGGCGCAAAGCGGTTTTTCACAGAGGACCCAGGCGCCGGCTTCCATGGCGGCGATGCTCATGTTGGCGTGCAGCGCGGGGGGGGCGGCGATGAGCACGAGGTCGGGCTTTTCCGCCTGCAGCATCGTGGCGTAGTCGGTGTGCGCCGTGGGGATGCCATGGCGCGTGCAGAAGTCCTGCGCGCGCTTGGCATCGATGTCGCACGCAGCGACGAGTTGAACACGGCCGGGCAGGGTGGAGACGGCGCGCACGTGGGCATCGCCAATTCCACCGGTGCCAACGAGCACGACACGATAGGGTTTTTTCATGAGAGGGATCAGCGGGAGGGCGCCGCCGCCGGGGCGCTCCGCGGCGTGTAAATGGTCAGGCCCAGCAGCGACTGGGTGGGGGCGGGAAAGAAGAAGCTCGCGACGTAGCCAATCGCAATGCAGGCCGAGACGGCGATCACGCCATAAAAGTAAGGATGCACCAGATGCATCGTCCACGCGACGAAAGTGATCACGATGCTGCTGCCCACGCCGATGGCGGCACCCTGCCAGTTCGCCCGCCGGGTGAAAATCCCGAGCGCATAGCAGCCCGAGAACCCGCCGCCGAGCAGGTAGGCCAGCTCGAACGAGCGATCGAGCGCGGACTTGATGTCGGCGAGAGCGAGCATGACCGCTGCGCCCACCCCAATCAGGCCGGCGACCAGCGTCATCCACTCGGCCAGCCGCACGCTCTTGGCCGGCGTGGGATTTTTCGCGTAACGCTCGTAGAAATCCACCGAGATGAGCGTGGCGACGCTATTGATGCAGCTGGAGAGGGTGGACATCGACGCGGCGAAAATGCCGGCGATAATCAGGCCGGTGACGCCGACCGGCAGTTCGCCGGCGATGAACTGCGGGAACACCGAATCGGTCGGCAGCAGGGGATTCAGCCGGTCGGGGTGGGACTTGTAGAAAACGTAAAGTGCGGTGCCGATCGCATAGAAGGTCAGGCTGCCCGGCACGACGATCGCGGAAAGTGTCCACATGGAACGGCTGGCCTCCTTCGCGGACTTGGTGGAGAGCACGCGCTGCATCATGACCTGGTCCTGCGGATAGGTCAGGACGCCGAGGAACGCGACGAGGATGAAGCCCCACACCGTGGGCTCGGTCAGGTTGAAGCTCCAGTCGAAGGTTCGCAGTTTGCCGTCGGCAATCGCGGTCCGCATGAACTCGCCGGCACCGCCCTGGATGTGCATAATGATGAAACCGACGGCAAAAAATGCGCCCCCGAGCATGACAAAGACCTGAATGAAATCCGTCCAGATGACGGCCTTCATGCCGCCGAGCGCGGTGTAAAGAATCGTCACGACGCCCATGATCAGGATGCTCGGGATGACCCCGAGGCCCGTGAC
>JBDTJA010000046.1:0-2691 GCA_039936075.1 Opitutaceae bacterium
CGCGATGTTGCCGAGGAGGCCGGCCAGGATGCTGCGGTGGATCGCGCGGTATGGCGGCGTACCAAACGCCGCGGATTTGCCGGCATCCGTTTGCACGGCCGTGAAAGCCGAGGTGAGTTTGAAGCCTTCGCGTTCCTTGAGCACATCGAGCAGCTGTGCGTAAATGTCCCGCCACTCGCGCATCCGGGTGTAGCTCAGGAAATGATCGCGGCAGAAACGGCGGAGCTTCGACTGCGCCATCGTCTCAAACTGGTCGTGATACGTCTCCCAGATGTTGAGCAGCGTGAGAAAATCCGAGTCCGGGTGGACAAACCGCTTATGCGCCGCATCCGCCTGCGCCTGCTTGTCCATGGGCCGCTCGCGCGGATCCTGAATCGAAAGTCCCGCCGCGATCACGAGTACTTCGCGCAACGCCTTTTCGGAACGCGCCTGCAGGATCATCCGACCGACGGTGGGATCCACCGGGAGCCGGGCGAGTTCGCGGCCAATCGTCGATAAAGCGACCGTGGCGAGAGGCGAGGGGCGAGAGGCGGAAGCCATTGCAGCCGGCTCGGAAGTTTTCCCCTCACCCATGACCTCTGACCCATTACCTTCCGTCTTTACCCCATCGCCTCTCGCCTCTCTCCCTTCGCCCTCGGCGCGCTCCAGCGCGCCCAATTCCTCGAGCAGCCCATAACCCGCGCGAATCGATTTCGTCGCCGGCATGTTGATGAAGGGAAAGCGCTCGATGTCCCCCAACCCAAACGCCTTCATGCGCAGGATGACGTCGGCGAGATTGGCGCGCTGGATTTCAGGCTGCGTGAACCGCGGCCGCTCGAGGTAGTCCGCCTCGGAGTACAATCGGATGCAGACGCCGTCGGCCACGCGGCCACACCGGCCCTTGCGCTGGTCCGCGCTCGATTGCGCGATCGGCTCAATCGGCAGTCGGCGCGTCCGCGCCTGCGGCGAATAGCGGCTGAGCCGGGCCAAGCCGGTGTCCACCACATAGCGGATGCCCGGAATCGTGAGCGAGGTTTCGGCGATGTTCGTCGCGATCACGATCTTCCGACGCTGCGTCGGCGCGAACACGCGCTGCTGTTCGGCGTTCGAAAGCCGCCCAAACAGCGGCACCAGTTCGTTCTGCTGGCCAGCCGACCGCAGGCGCCCTTCCAGCAGGTCGCTCGCCTCGCGAATGTCGCGCTCACTCGGCATGAAGACCAGGATGTCGCCGGAGCGACTGTCGCGCACGATGCGCTCCACGGCCTCCACCGCGCCATCGATGTAGTGCAATGCTTCCGCCTTCGCCGATGCAACGGCGGACAGGTCGGCTTTTTCTTCATGGCCCTCACCAGGCGTGTAGTCACTGCCCAGCGAATCGAGCGGCGCGTAGATGACCTCGACGGGAAAGGTGCGGCCCTCGACCTTGAGCACCGGCGCGCCGTCGAACGCCTGGCTGAACATCTCGGTGTCAATCGTCGCCGAAGTGATGATGATTTTCAGCTCGGGTCGCTTGTACCGCAGCGTGCGGAGGTGACCGAGGAGGAAATCAATATTCAGCGAGCGCTCATGGGCCTCGTCGATGATCAGCGTGTCGTAGTCGCGCAGCATCGGGTCGCCCTGCACTTCCGCGAGCAGCATGCCGTCAGTGAGAAACTTGATCACGGTCGCCGGCGTGGTCTGGTCGTTGAACCGGATCTTGCAGCCCACCTCGCGCCCCCACGTCACGCCCAACTCCTCGGCCACGCGCCGCGAGATGGACAGCGCCGCCACGCGGCGCGGCTGCGTGCAGGCGATGCGGCCGCGCGTCCCGCGCCCGGCCGCGAGGCACATCTTCGGGATTTGGGTGGTTTTTCCGGAACCTGTCTCGCCCGCGAGAATCACCACCTGATGCGCCTGAATGGCCGCGACAATTTCCTCCGCCCGACTGCTGATGGGCAGCTCGGGCGGGAAATCGAGACGGAAGCGGAAGGGTAAATTATTGCGGGGAGCGGACACGGAAAATCGTTTGTCATCGCGAGCCCGAACCAGTCGGACGCGGCGATTCAGTCGAATTCAGATGGATTGCTTCGTCGCTGCGCTTCTCGCAATGACAACCATTCCAACGGAAAGAGGCTTGAGCTTCCGCGTCCCAGCGGGAATGACAAACCTTCCATGCAGCCACCCCTCCTTCCCCAAGAAACCCTCTACCGCGTGCTCCGGCTTGCCCGGATGGACGGATTGGGCGTTCTAATGTTCGCGACCTTCTTTGCCCTGACCTCCGCGGCGATGGGGGACAAAACGGGCGTCATCCTCTGGCTGCTCCTGGGCAGCGCCGGGGCGGTGGAGCTGCATGGGGCCATGCTGCTGCGCGAATTCGAGAAACGCGGACTCAACTGGATCGTGGCCAGCCAGTTTCTCCTCCTGGCGGTCGTCCTCGGCCAGTGTCTCCTGCGTCTCACCCATTATGATCCGACCCTGATGCGCGAGGCCCTGACCGACGAGATGAAGACCACCCTCGCCCAGTCCAATTATGACCAGGAGGAATTTCTGCACACGGTGTATCTCACGACCTACAGCGGCATCGCCGCAGTGTTTCTCCTCTATAAACTAGGTCTGGCGCTTTACTTCCAACGCCGCCGCGCGGCCGTGACCGCCGCGACCACGCTCGAGGATTAGGCAAAACGCAGCCTATCGCCTTTTGTAGGGCGGGGTCGCCGAACCCCGCCTTTCTCT
>JBDTJA010000047.1:0-2896 GCA_039936075.1 Opitutaceae bacterium
ATGCTCAGCCCAACCAGCATCCGCCCGAGCCGACCCCGGAAGCTGCCGTGCGCCGTGAAGTAATCGTTGATGTTGTCCTGCCGCCCGCGCGAGCGAATGCCCACCACCACGATGCCACCGAGGTAAACTACGACGATGGCAGCGTCGACGAACGTCATCGCGCGACGACCACGAAGGCGGGTGAGTTTTGGCCGAGGGGGCTGCGGTCGAAGTCGCCGTGGATCGTGACGTCGTCAAAACCGGCGCGGCGCAAAAGATGTTCGAGTTCATAGCGCCAGAACCAGCGCATGGTGAAATGAACGATGGTTTCCGTCGAGCCGGAGGTGGTCTCCTCCACGTACCGGTTGGTCACGTGCATGATCTGGTTGACCCGGTCACGCGTCACCGACGTGAAGCGCTTCGCGGGACGGCCATCATAAGTAAAGGCGAGATCCATGGTCTCGGGTTCGCTGGCCAGAGCCATGCGTTCCAGTTTGGGATTAAACACGTCGAAGGCGAAGGCACCCCCGGGTTCGAGGTGGGCCCGCACGCACGCGAGGCAGGCGAGCTGCTGGTCGACGGTATCGAGATGTTGGAAGGCGCGGAACGCGGAGAAGATCAGTGGGAAGCGTTGCGCGCCCAAAGCAAATGACTCCATCGGGGCGCAGGTCAGGGCGACGGCTTCGGCGCCGGCCTTGCGGCGGAATTGCTCGAGCATCGCCGGCGAAAGATCCACCCCGGCACAGGCCACGCCGCGCTCAGCGATGGGCAGCAGCACGCGACCTGTTCCGCAACCCAACTCCAGCACGGGTCCGCCAGACTCGACCGCCAAGTCCCGATAAAATTTTGCATCCGGCCCGAGGCTTTTCATGACCTCGTGCGCCGTGTCGTAGTAGCGCGCCGACTGTTCGTAGGTTTCGGTGGTGCTCATGCGCGGGGTGGTCGCAGGCAGCAGAGAGCCACACCCCGACGGCGCGGTCAATTGGAAGCCTCCAAATGGCGGGAACAGCCCGAAGATAACCAGGGGCAGATTAGCGGGGCGCGAAGAGCCGAGCTTTCTGCCTCCTGTCATTTGCTGAATTTCCAAGTCTAGGCACATCCAGCGTCGAATTGGACATCGCTAATTGGGGAAGGCCGGCGTGTTCTGGCCTGTGAGAGCAACTGAAGAACTGCGGGCGTTGTCGGATTGGCTCTCGAAGAATGCCGACGCCAACACGATCGCGAACATCAGCGGTCCCTTGCTGCGGATATCGCAGGAGGTGGGGGCACTCGAGATCGAACTGAAGGTAGCGCGGGAAACCGCCGCATTGTTTCTGTCGCAGCGGATCGCGGCGGAGACGGCGGCGGAATTGTCGCCGAAGTTTCGGACCTTCCTGACCGAGCTCGGTGACCAACTGCGCGCCATGGTTAATTTTATTGAGCGCGCAAAAAAGCCCACGGCCATTACGGTGGCTGGCAGGGCGGCACTTCAACAGGTGCAGGATCGGTTGGAGCACACGATGAAGTCGCTAAAAACTGTCTTGAGCTCTAAATAGCCCAAGTGGGAAAAGTCCGCGTGGGCTCGTCTCTGAAGGAGCGACTTTCTAGAAATGGTGTCGGCGACGATTGCTGACGAGACGGCGAAGCGCGGAATTAGTGCAGAATGCACTCTACGGCCATCGAAGGCGCTCGTTGTCGCAAGTAAGTCGCGGGTCGCGAGGTTTTTTCTCCGGAATGGAACTTTCGCTAAAGTGAGAGTCAGTGAGCGTTCAAACCTACTCGCGTTCAATTATCTGGTCGCGAGTGATAAACCCAAAACTAATTGATATGAATGCCTCAACCACAGAATTGGAAATGAATCATCGTTTGGGATATCGCGACTGCCGCGGTGTCTCTTGGTCGGCTATCTTCGCCGGTTTGGTGGCCGCTTTGGCCGTGCAAATCGTTTTTATGCTCGTGGGCGCCGGACTCGGATTCGCCATCTACAGTCCCATCACGGCTGAGCACCCCGTCGCCGACCTGAGCACCGGCGCGGTGGTCGTCGAAGGGATTAGCGCCGTGTTTTCCCTCTGGTTTGGCGGCTGGGTCGCAGGCCGTTTTTCGCGCCGCAATACGCGGCACGCGGGTTGGCTGCACGGCTTGCTCGTGTGGGGCAGCATGATGATCGCGGGGGTCGCCTTGGTGGGCGCGGGTGCCGGCTGGGCGTTGGGCGATCTTTCCCAGCTCGTGGGCGGAGGTCTCTCGCTGGCGGCCAAACCGGCGGCCGCGGCCGTGAGCGGCGGTGCGGACCTGGCGAAATCGGCTCTGAAAAAATCGGGCGACTCCATTTCGAGTTACGTCCAAGAGGCCACGGAAAGCCTGCCGGCTGATGCCAGCAAATCCACGACGACGCGGGCGAAGCGCGAAGTGGGACTGGCCGCCACCCGCTTTTTCACCGCGAGCGACGACTCGAGTCGGAGCACCAATCGGGCGGATCTCATCACGGCTTTGACCAACTCGGGCATGAGCCAGCCTGCAGCGGACAAACTCGTGAACGAATGGACCGCATCGTATGATCACCTGAAGAAGGATCTTCAGACGGCCAAGGATGAAGCGGCCGCGAAGGCCCGGGTCGCTGCCGACGAGGCGGCGCATACTCTCATGATCTTCTGTTTGGTCTCAGCCATCGCCTTCCTTTTGGGTGCGGCGGCGGCAGCCGCTGGCGGCTGCCAGGGAACGAAATTTGCCGTTGAGCATGATCTCGACCGCGAAGTGGTCCTCTAATCCAACCTCAAAAATCATAATCCCATGCACGCTATTCTTCCCATCGCAGCTGCCGGTTATTCGCTGATCTACCTCCTTCTGGGAGGCGGATTCGGCGGCGCCGTTTTGATCTTCATCGTCGCCAAGCTTTTCGGCAAATAACTGGCAAAATCGTTTATTCAGAAGGGGCGGGTGG
>JBDTJA010000048.1:0-7532 GCA_039936075.1 Opitutaceae bacterium
CTGGAGTCGGCTTAACGGGAGCTTCGGGTTTCGCATCGGGCTCGGCCGCAGCTTTCGGGTCCGGCTTAGGCGCGGCCTTGGGCTCGGGTTTTGCCGCCGCTTCTTTGTCTGGGTTGGCTTTTGCATCCGGTGCGGGCGGGGTCGCGGTTGCCGCCTTGGGTTCGGCCTTAACTTCTGACGTCGGCTTGGCTGGAGCCGCGGCTTCTGGTTTAGATTTTGAGTCAGCCGCAGGTTTCGGCTCGGGTTTCGAGTCAGGTTTTGCCGCGGCGTCTTTGTCTGGCTCCGCCTTCGCAACCACTTCCGGTTTGGGCGCGGGCTCAGTTGCAGGCTTTGGCTCGGTCTTAGCTTCGACAGCGGCCTTGGCCGGCGCCGTGGTTTCCGGCTTGGATTCTGGCTTGGGCTCGGATTTAGCGGCGGCCTTGGGGGCGGGTTTGTCCTGCTGTTTGATGAGTTCCCCGACGCCCTTTTCCAGCGACTTCAGGTACTCCCCAATGCTCCAGCCCACTTTTTGCCCGTTCGCGGTGAGTTCGATCCCCCCGATCAAATCCGGTGCCGTCTCAAACCGCGGATGAGCGTCGACCGAAAATGCTTCATTAATTGCGTTTTGAATCTTGGCGCGTTCCTCCGCCGGAAGATCGAAGGCGCTGCGCACCACTGCGGGCTCGGTCACCGCCTTGAGCGCTGTCCCCATGGTTGCCTTCGCCTTCCCATCCATCTCCCCCAAGCGGCGGGTGAAGACCGCGCCCATGCGTTCTTCAAGACTCGTCGTGGCGAGATCCGCCAGCGCCTTGCGGGAGATGGCGAACACTTCGAGCTGAGTGCGACGGGCGATCGTCTGGTTCAGATGATCGGCGTCGTTGCGAAGCGTTTCCTGCCGCTTCGCGCTCAGCGCGTCGGCCGCCTTGCGCGCCTCGTCAATCAGGTGCTCCCGTTCGGTCTTCGCCTCCTCGGTCGCCTTGGCCAGAAGTGCGGCGCGCTGCTGGTCGAACGCCTCGTTCTTTTTCTGAAAGTCGTCGCGGTCCTTGGCGGCCTCCGCCTTCTTCGCCGCTGCATCGGCCAGTTCGGCGGCGATCTTTTTTTCCCGGACGTCGATCGCTTTCAGGATCGGGCGAAAGAGAAAATGCTTCATCAGCCACACCAAAATGAGGAAGTTGAGCGCCTGCGCCCCGACGGTGAACCAGTCAATGAGCATGGGATTACTTGCCCGCGGCCTGCGACGCTCCGCTGAGGACGTGGTTCCAGAAGGGATTTGCGAAGATGAGAATCATCGAGACCACGAAGCAGTAGATCGCGGTGGACTCGATCATCGCCAGACCGACGAAGAGCGTACGGGTGATAGTGGCGGAGGCGTCGGGCTGCTGGGCCAGCGAGGTCAAGGCGGTGGCGACCGCCCGACCCTCGCCGAGGGCCGGGCACATGCAGCCGATGCCGGTGGTGAGGCCGGCCGTGGCAATTGAGGCGATGGCGATGAGAGTGCTGCTGTCCATGGAATATCCTTTGTTTGGTTAGTGGTTGTCTTAACTCGCGGGCACCGGCTTGGGTTTGGCTTTCTGCACGCGCGTGGCCGCCGCGATGTAAACGGCGGCGAGAATGCTGAAAATGTAGGCCTGCACCATGCCGGTCAGCAGACCGAGCAGGGTCATGACGATCGGAAAAATGAACGGGGTGATCGTGAGCAGGATGGCGATGATCATCGCCCCACTCATCATGTTGCCGAAGAGGCGGACGGCCAACGCCAGTGTCCGCGACAGTTCACTGATGATATTAAACGGCAGCATGATCACCGTCGGCTCCACGTAGGACTTGAGGTAACCGCCCAATCCCTGTTCCTCGATGCCGAACAAGGGAACCGCGACCAACACGCACAACGCGAGCGCCGCGGTCGTCGACAACGAGCCCGTGGGCGGCTCGTACCCCGGGATGATCGTGCAGAGCGCCGCGAGCGCAATGAACAGGAAGAGACTGCCCAGGAAGCTGAGATACCGCTCCGGGTGCTTCAGACCCACCTCCTCGATTTGTTTCGCGATCGCCGTCACGACGATCTCCAGCAGGTTCTGCCACCGGGTTCGTTTCTGGTCCGTGGAGAGTTTTCGCGTGATCAGCTTTGAGCCGATGGCCAGCACCAGCATCAGCCCCCAAGTGAACACAATGGTGCCATTCAGCTTAAGGAAGCCGTGCTGCCAGAAAATCAGCTGGTCGGGAGTAAGACGCATGGCGGAGTGTAGGAGCGGCTAGGTTTGATGATCCCGGAGCCGGCCGAACGTGTGACCCAAGGCGGCCTTCAATTTTTCCGCCGCGCCGTTCACGGCCTCGACCAGATCGTCCGCGTGATGCGTGACCGCGACCGGTTGATGACCGTCCGGCCGCGCTTCCATCACGCAGCGGATGTCGTTGTCGCCGCTCTTGGCGCCGTTCTCGTCGCTGAGGTGAACTTCGACCCGCGAGATGCGGTTCTGGTAGTGGCTCAAAGCACTCCGCACGGCCGCTTCCACTTCGGCGGTCAATGGCGCGCGACTGTGGATCGTATGGTCGGTATTGAATTGGATGATCATATTGTTTTTCGGCGGAGGGGTCATGGGAGGAAGAGGGAAGGGTTATTTGTTCGCTGCGAGGGAATGGCTCACTCCCGCCGGCGGCCGCGTCAGCCGGGCCACGACGAGACGGGCGGCGATGAACCCGACGAGACACACCACCAGCCGGCGCCATTGGCCACCGGAGACAAAATAAAATCCTGCCAGCGCGACGGCGGTGCGCACCAACGCGCTGCCGAGAAACCAGAGCGCCGGCTGGGCCGAAGCCACGCCGCGACGAACCGTCCACCACAGGCCGCCGAAAAAGATCGCGCCGAGGCCGACGCCCGCCGTTCCGGCCAGGATCAGGACGAAGGTTTCACTCATCGTCGTCCTCCGGTTCCTCGCGCATCGCCTTGTCCTGCTGGGCCACCCAATACCAGGCATTCACGCAGCCGATGGCTAGGCCGACGACCATCAGCGCGAGCGTCCAGGCGTGTTTGCCCGGATGATGCTTGTCCAGCCAGAGTCCGGCCGTGGCGCCCAGCAGAGTCGGCACGACCACCGACCACCCAATCAACCCCATCATGCCGAGGCCGAACCAAACTCCCTGCGTGGACTTTCGCGCCCGGAGTTTGCGGTCCGCCTTCGCGCCGATCTGTCCCGCGAGGGTCGACCGGTCGTCAGAAAATTTATTGGGGTCGTCAGTCATTTTGAAATGTCGCCAGACGCCGGAGAAATCCTGTTTCCAGTTTTGCCATGACGGTTCGCACGCTCTGCTCGTGCTCATCCAAGGTCAAAAATTCCTTCGTCACGGACTCGCGCAGTTGGCCGAGGTCTTTTCCGCCCAACGCGCGCCTTACCGACACGAGCACATCCGCCCCGGTCTTGACCAGCACACCTTTGTCAACGGCCACAAACACCTCTCCGTCGGCTTCAGTTTCGTAGGTCAGAATCCCGGGTGCCAGCGCCGCGACGCAGTCGAGTCGGTGTTCCAGGAGCCCAAACGAACCGTCGGACGTCTCGGCAACAATGCGCGACACCCCCGTCTTGTCGGCGAAAACCTGGAAGGGCAGAAGAACCTTAAGTGTCATGGGGAGTGCCGACGGTTTGCGCCTTCGGCTCAGGTTGGACCGCGGGCTTCGGCGGCGGTTCGGCCGTGGCCTTGGCCGGAGAAGCCGCAGTTGGCTGACCGCCGGCCTTGGCCGTGGCGGGGGCCGCGGGTTTGGCCGGTGCGGCAGGCTGGGGATCCGCCTTTCCCTCCGGTTTTGCCTTGGGTTCATTTTGGTCGGCAGCCTTGGGATCGCCTTTCGCGGCCGGCTTCGCCTTCCCTTTAGCCGGAGCCGTGGGCGCGGCTGGCTTTTGGGCCTCACTGATGGCCCCGATCATGTAGAGCGCCCGTTCGGGGTAGTCCTTGAATTCGTCCCGCAGGATCCGCTCACAGCCATCCAGCGAATCCTTGAGGCTGACGAGTCGACCCTTGAGCCCGGTAAATTGTTCGGTCGTGAAGAACGGCTGCGTGAGAAAGCGCTCCAAGCGGCGGGCCCGGCCGACCACCTTCCGGTCCTCCGGCGAAAGCTGCTCCAAGCCGAGCATCGCGATGATGTCCTTGAGTTCCGCGTATTGCGCGAGCGTGCTGCGGATTTCCTGCGCCAAGGTGTAGTGGCGTTCGCCCACAATGCCCGGCGTGGCCATCTTGGAGCTGGATTGGAGCGGATCGATTGCGGGGAAAAGCCCTTCGCTTGCGCGCTTGCGCGAGAGCACGATCGACGCCGACAAGTGGGAGAACGCATGCACCGCCGCCGGATCGGTAAAGTCGTCGGCCGGCACATACACCGCCTGGATCGAAGTGATGGCCCCGGTGTTGGTGTTGGCGATGCGCTCCTCGAAACCGGAAAGCTCCGTCCCCATGGTGGGTTGATAACCCAAACGCGACGGCATCTGGCCCATCAGGCCGGACACTTCCATGCCCGCTTGGATGAAGCGGAAAATGTTGTCGACGAGCAGCAGCACGTCCCGGTGCTCATCATCCCGAAAATATTCGGCCATCGTCAGCGCCGCAAATCCCACGCGGAAACGGCTGCCGGGCGGTTCGTTCATTTGGCCAAAAACCATCACCATGTCGGGGAGCACTCCGGCCTCGTTCATGTCGCGATAGAGCTCCTCGCCTTCCCGGCAGCGTTCGCCGATCCCGCAAAACAGACTCACGCCCTTCTGGTGCCCGATCATATTGTGGATCATCTCAGTCAGCAGGACGGTTTTGCCGACGCCCGCGCCACCGAATAATCCCGCCTTCCCGCCGCGCTCCAGCGGCACAAGCACATCGATCACCTTGATGCCGGTTTCAAAAATCTCTGACTTGGTCGAACGACTTTCCAGCGGCGGCGGTGCCCGGTGCACCGAACGCCATTGGACGTCGGATGGCGCGGGTTTGCGGTCGATGGCGTGGCCGAAGACATCGAACATCCGCGAGAGTACGCCCTTTCCCACCGGTGTCTTCAAGGGCGCCCCCGTGTCCTTCACCGTCATCCCGCGGGCGAGGCCTTGCGTCGGCGTCAACGCGATGCCGCGGACGTGTCGCGCGTCGCGCTGCGCCAGCACCTCGATGACAATGCCGTCACCGTCGCCCGCATGCAGGATGGAGTAAATGGGCGGCAGGTGCTGCTCAAACCGGGCGTCCACGACACTGCCGCGCACGGCGACCACCACGCCGGTGTTCTGCGAGGAACTACCGTTTTCCGCGTTCATCTTGCCTCCATGGCTGGGGAATATTGGCCCCGTCGCGCCGCGCGATTGCAGCGGGCGCGGTGTGCCAACGCCTGCTGGGCGGCCCCGACGTTGGCGGCCTCACCCCGCCAAAGATCCAGCGCCGGCTGCTGGATTGCACGTGCGAAGGAAAACGCCACGGCCCATGGCAGGCGCGACTTGAAGCGGACGTTCATCGCGTTGAGCCGCACCGACGCGAGTTCCGGCGACTGGCCGCCGGATAAAAACGCGATCGCCGGGACAGCCGCGGGTACGGTGCGCAACAGGCACGTCACCGTCGCATCGGCCACTTCGTCCACCGAGGCCTGCTGGGCACAGCCGAGCCCCGACAACACCATGTTGGGTTTCAAAATGACTCCCTCCAGAAGCACCCGCTGGCAGTTCAACTGGATAAATACGTTTCGCAGCGCCTCCTCCGTGACCGCGAGGCATCGCTCCAGCGTATGTCCGCCGTCCATGAGGACCTCCGGCTCGACAATGGGGACCAGTCCCGCTTCCTGGCACAGCGCAGCGTAACGTGCCAGGGCATGAGCGTTGGCTTCAAGACCGCTGCGACTGGGAAGATCGTCCCCCACGACGATCACGGCGCGCCACTTGGCGAACCGTGCGCCCAGCTTGGAATATTCCTTTAAGCGATCACGCAGGCCATCGAGCCCCTCGGTGACTTTTTCCCCGGGATGGCCGGCCAAATCCTTCGCCCCGGCATCGACCTTGATGCCCGGAATAATTCCCGCATCGGTAAGAACTTTGACGAACGGAACGCCCGCCCTCGTCTTTTGGCGGATCGTTTCATCATAGAGAATCGCGCCGCCGATGCTCTCGGCGAGACCGGGGGCCGTGACGATCAACTCCCGATACGCCCGCCGCATCTCTGCCGTCTGGGGAATGCCCAATTGGGCGAAGCGTTTGTCGCAGGTGCCGGTACTTTCATCCATCGCCAGGAGACCTTTGCCGTCGGCGAACAGCTTTTTCACGGTGTCTATCAGCTCGGGGTCCTTCATCTGACTTTGTTTTTCAAACCCTCGACTCCGCTCGCGGCTTTGAGCCAGTTCAGCGCGCCGGCGTAGTCGGACTCCGGAAAATGTTGGACCTGTGCGTGCACCAGATGCGCGGCGATCCTGGATGCATCCGCCAAAAAGGTGTCGTCGCTCACCATCGCCAGGCGGACAATTTTCTGGAAATGACTTTGGAGAAAACGCATGTGCGCGAGAAAAGCGTCGGGATTGGCCCAGCCGGGGAATGACTTGGCGTGAATCATCATACCCGGCAGCTTGCCGTGCTCCGCGATGTAGGGGTCGGTCTCGCGAGCCAGGTCCGCAAAATCTCTCGCTTCGAGCGGTCCGTGCGGCTCGAGCACCACGATCTCTTCCGGTTCAATGATCCGATGCTTAAGCATGGTTTCTCCTTCGTTGCGCAAGGCCGATTTCATTATTGGATTGATCGCGTTTTGATCGCGAGCGCTTTCCGTGATTGTTGCCTTCCCTGCCCCGGACGCATCCGGTTGGGCCAGCCACTTCCTAGCACCCATCACGTCGGTGTGGTCGAAATATTTGATTTCCGCCTTCATGAACGGCTTCGAAAAGGCAGTCATGACCCGCTGCCACCGCCGATCTCCGACCATCGCGCAGCGCTCAATCTCATCCAAGTGCCTGACGTCGAACTTGATTTCCTCCCAGAGCGCCGCCGCATCCAAGCCACGAAACCCGCTCAGGTCAAAGAGCAGCCGCAATTTGCCATGCTGCCGGAAGAGCCCTTCGAATTCCGGCACGAAACGCTCATAGTCCGTCCGAGTCAGACTTCCGCTGACGTGAACGGTGAGAAGTTTCCCACCGTCGTCTTCATGGATTTGAATGGGCATGGGGGGCTCCTTTGGTTCGTTGCCGGTTGTGGTGCTTTTTGTGGGTGACAGGCAGAATTTGTCCGAGCCCGGTCTCCGGCGCTACTCCGGTTGCGGCCGCTGCTCTCGCCTTCCGCGTTAGGCTCCCGCCCCACTTCCAGTTCCGGATCTCCGGCATATCCTGGCCGTGTTTGTCGATGTAGTGTTTATGCTCGATCAGCTTGTCCCGCATTTGTTGCTTTAGGTAGGCGCCTTTGGAACCAAGCCCGGGAACGCGGTCCACCACGTCCTGCACGAGATGAAAGCGGTCCAGGTCGTTCTGCACCCGCATGTCGAACGCTGTCGTGATGGTGCCCTCCTCCTTGTAACCCCGGACGTGGAGATTCCGGTTGAACCGCCGGTAGGTGAGCCGGTGCACG
>JBDTJA010000049.1:0-6065 GCA_039936075.1 Opitutaceae bacterium
CACCGCGCTGCGGGATGAGCTGCAGAAGCAGATCCCGACCTACGAGGCCTTGTTTGCTCCCGCCAAGTGACCCTTTGATTGTCGTCCCGGTCTGGTCGGGCCTGCGCGCCCTTCCAGACCGGCTTCAACCGCTAACGGTCTAGATCGCCGGACGAGGATTTAACTGGTCATTTCGAGCCTCCAGCCACCGGCAGCAGAGCCGCCGCCGGGACCGGATGGTCAACGTAGACTAAAACTCAAAACTTGTTTCAATTCATCCGAGGAAAATGTTCGCCCCGCAGCTTTTCCTCGCGAATTAGCCGATCCGCGTAGCTCGCATATTCACGAGTGGTTAGTTGGTATGAACCCTTCACCCCTTACCCCTTTGCTCGGATCGACATCCGGGAATGATCCTGCCTCGGCTCACTATCACGGCCCGACGACTGACCAAACCCAGTGGTTTTCGGAGACGGTGCAACCGCACGAGTCGGCGCTGCGCGCCTACCTGCAGCGAAATTTTCCGTCTACTGATGCCGATGACGTGATACAGGACTCGTATGTAAAGCTTTTGCGAGCGAAGTCATCCGGCACGATCGTTTCCGCCAAGGCCTACTTATTTTCGATCGCCCGCAACACGGCACTCAATCTTTTCCGCCGTCGTCGCTTCTTTTCCGACACTCCAGTAAATGAACTCCCCGAGTGGCGTGTCTTGGATGATAGAATGGATTCCGCCGCAGCCGCCAATGCCCATCAGCGTCTCGAACTTGCGCTCGAGGTGATCGATCAACTTCCGCGCCGTTGCCGCGAGATACTTCAGCTGGCAGTGCTCGAACGCCTCGCCGTGCCCGAAATTGCCGCCCGACTTGGAATCGCTGAGAGCACGGTGTACGTTCAACTGGCTCGGGGGGTCCGCAAATGCGCCGAACATCTGAGGTCCCGGGGTGAATATCGATGACAACATCGGAGCAAATTGAAGCAGCGGCCGCCGACTGGTTGGCTCGGCGCAAAACTGAACCGAAGCTAAGCAACGCGGCGGAGTTTCAGCGTTGGCTTTCGGCTGACCCTCGTCATGTCGCCGCCTATCAAGAGCTGGAATCGGTTTGGAAAACGATCAGCTACGAGGACGCACCCGCCCAGATCGATGTCGCTTTGGCGCGGCTTTCGTCCCGATCGCGAAAGCGATTAAGGCGGCGCCAATCCATTGGGTGGGCGGTGGCCGCGGTTGTCGCCATCGGATTTTTTGCCGCTCCTTTCCACTCACGTTGGACGAACTCGGAAAAAACCATTGATTCATCGATCACGGTGCTCGCACCGAATCGTGAGGTGCTTTCGGATGGTTCGGTGGTCGAGCTCAAGTCTGGCGCGAGGATCGCCGTCGCCTATACGGCGAATCGCCGGAGGGTGACTTTGCTTTCTGGTGAGGCTCATTTCGCGGTGATGAAAGACTCGGGCCGCCCGTTTGTGGTGGCGGCAGGAACCATTGAAGTCCGCGCGGTGGGCACCGAGTTTACCGTGCGCTATGACAAGTCGCTGGTGGACGTTCTGGTCACGGAAGGAAAGGTGGCTTTAAAAAGGGGCAGCGATGGCGCCAATCTGCTTCGATTGAATTCGACGTCTGGCGAAGCCGGCGGGGGAAGCCATCTGGTTTTGGAACCCCCGGTTCTCTCTGCGGGCCAGCGGGCGCAGATTACCGATCTTTTCCGTGCGGCCGGCCGCAGTTCTCCCACCGTTTCGCTCTCGGTGGTCTCTGCCTCCGGTATGGCGTCTGCCCTGGCTTGGCGACACAAGTGCGTGGAGTTCACCCGCACGCCTCTCTCTGAGGCCGTCGAATTTTTCAATCGTCAGAATGACATAAAGCTCACGATTTCCGATCCCGTGATTGCGAGTCTACCGATTAACGGAAACCTTTCAGCCGACGATCCGGAAGGATTTGTCAGGCTCTTGGTGCAGGGATTCGATCTGCACTCCGTCCGGTCAGGCCAGGTGATCGACCTGCGGGCCGCGGGCAAATAGTCTCCGGCGGCGGAAGCGATCTGGATTTCTTTCCGCGCGTGTAAAGATCTTGATGGGTCTGAGGGTCTTAAATGAACGACGGTGCACACCGTCTTCGTTGATTCCGTTCGAAACGTTAACCCCAACCTCCCCATCTCATGTTGACTAGCCCCGCCCACGCTCCGTCATTTCCAGAAAAAGCTCAGTTGCCTCGATTGTTCGCTGGGATCCCGGAAAAACCGCTGAGCAAACCTCGTGGCGTGCTGCGATCAACCAGAAATCCTCTGCTCGTCGCCGTACTGTTGTTCGCCGCTATGCTGCAACCGCTGTTCGGGCAAGGGGGGGACGAGCGTAAATTCGATCTCCCCGCCGATACCGCTGAAAAATCGCTCAAGCTTTTCTCCGGACAGTCCGGTTTGGGGTTGGTGGTTAATGCCAATATCCTCACGGGGATTCGGACAAACGCCGTGCAAGGTGACTTTGTCCCGGCTGATGCGCTCCGCCAATTGCTCGCCAACACCGAACTCACCGCCACCCAAGATGCCAAAACCGGCGCTTTCGTGGTCCATCGGGAAAAGGCCGGCCCAAACGGCGTCGGCCGGTCCCCGCAAGGCCCCCAGGGCAATGACGGATCGGCCCTGGGCCAAGCCCCATCTAAAGCGATCGACGAAAGGCTCTCCACGGACGAAATCGTCAATCTGGCTGCTTTCACCGTAACCGCGGAACTTGGAAAATATAGCGAAGTCAGCTCGTCAAGCGGGACCAAGACCTCCATGGCATTGAAGGATATAGCGGGATCTGTGCAGGTCCTCAACGCACCATTCATCGCCGATATCCGGGCGACGAGTCTCGAAGACCTTTATCCCTACGTGGTCGGCATGAATCGCGAAGGCACGACCGCTGCCGGCTTTACCATGCGGGGATTCAGCAACAGCAATCCTGACATCACGCTGAACAATGTCGAAGTCGACGGGCTCCCGGGCTTGGCCTCGCGTTGGGGATCGCCCACCACGGCCAACGTGGAGCGCGTCGATATTCCCAAAGGACCGTCCTCGGTTCTTTACGGACTGCTCAATCCTGGCGGCTTGGTCAACATCATCACCAAGCAGCCGCAGCGGACAGCTTTCACCAGCATGTTCGTGGCGGTTTCCAGCTTTGCGGGTTCTGGCGCAGGCCTCAGCTCGGGCGACCTCGGCTCCCAAGCGACGGTCGACAGTACCGGGCCCGTTGGAAGCGGTGGCCACCTGTTTTACCGCATGATCGCCTCGCTGGAGAATCTTCCTTCCTTTCGCGGTAATGGGTACTTCAAGAACCGCTATTTTTTCCCGTCGCTGACGTATCGCCTTAACGAGAACACGGAAGTCACGGCGAAAATGGACGTCACCCGCCAGACGCGCAGCTCCGACAGCGGGCTCGTGGCGCCCTATTTCAATCCTGCGCTGGTCGCGTCGCGGACGACCGTCTACCAAGATCAGGGCCCCGGAGATGACGAATTTGACAATGGTGAAGTCTACACAGTTTCCCTTCATCATCATTTCGTCGACGACTGGCTCTTGTCCGTCAACGGGCGCAGCGTCCAACACCGCGATGGGCGCTCGCTCTTCGAAAACAACGGCGTCATCAGTCCGTTGGTCGGCGGCATCCCCGATGTCGCTAACGCCGCCGTCATCCGGCGGTTTCGCAACCTCTTAAATTCCCGCACCTACAATCTGTTGGATGCGAATTTGACCGGAGGCTTTGGCCCAGCCGACCTCCGTCACACGCTGCTTGTCGGAGTAGCCGCCAACAATGAAGTCCAGCAATTTCAGGGGCTCACCAACGGCCCCAACAGCAACGCAACGAACTCGGTCAACGTCTACCACCCCGATTTGACCAACCCAGTGTTTCCGGTCGCGGGCACCGGGCCAGCCAATAGTGCGCAACGGTTCTACAACTACGGCGCGTATGCTTCCGACCAGCTAAAGATCGGCAGCTACTGGCGCGCGAATGCTTCCGTGCGTTACGACAAGCAAGATTCGAACTATAACGAATATATCCTGCACCGTCACGAGCAACAATCCGTGCACTCCGTCGTGCCATCGTTTGGCCTGATGTACCAGCCGGTCGAGGCAGTTTCTCTCTATGGGAGCTACAGCGTCTCGTTCCGTCCGAGCGAGCCCATTTTTGTTGATGCCAGCGGAAATGCGGGATTCCCTGCCGAAAAGGCCCATCAATTCGAGGTCGGCGTCAAGGCTGAATGGCCAACCCAGCATCTGACCGCGACGGTTTCGGCCTATGATATCGTAAAGCAAAATGTGACTGAAGCCATCGCCGGGGGCAGGTTGCCGAATGGCCTGCAGACCTACCTCGTAACCGGCGAACAGGAGAGCAAGGGAGTGGAGGTAGCATTGGTTTATCTTCCTCGGACCAATTGGCAGCTTCAGCTGGGATATTCCTACATCGACGCTCGCGTTACGAAATCGGTCACCTTCGCGCAGCTGAATGCACGACTCTTCAATGTCCCCCACAATGACCTGAGCTTCTGGACGCGATACAACTTCACGGGGGACAAGTTGAAAGGCTTGGGTGTCGGCATCGGTGAGATTTACGTCGGCGATCGTGTCGGCGGATATCCCACCGTAACCGCCGCCGGGACTTATCGGGCGGGGATTCTCCCCATGCCCTCCTATGCGAAGACGAACCTTGCGTTATTCTATCAATGGAAACGCTACGATATGGCACTGAATATCGGGAACGTCTTTGACCGTGACTATCTGGCAAGCATTCGAAACCAATTCACCGTCATTCCGGGCGATCCGCGGAAAATCACGTTTTCCATTAGAATTCCTCTATAATCCATCCTCCCGGTGCCGGTTGATTCCGTGCTCCGTCTTGGAACCCACGTATCCAGCAAATCCACCTCCATCCATCGAATTATGAAAATCTTAATCGTTCTGCTATTGTCGGCCGCCTTGACGGGTCTGTGCGCTGATGGCGTCAAAATTGATCCGGCATTTCCTGTCTACAAGCCGGCCCCGGCGTTGCAGGGCAAACTCACGACCGTCGGCTCGGACTCACTTGCGGAAGAAATGAAGCTTTGGGCCAACCTCCTTCACGCGGCTCATCCCGGGGTGACAATCGATATTCAAGCCAAAGGTTCCAATTTGTCGGCGCAGGCTTTGGTCGATGGAACTTCGCAGTTTGCCTACTCCGGGCGACCGATGCCGGACAGCGAGATCGCCATGATCACCAAGGCGTGGGGCTATCCGCCGATGCGGGTGTTGGTCAGCGGCGCCGACCTCAACAAGCCGACTACGACCCATCCGCAGGTCGTCTGGGTCAACGCCAGAAATCCATTGGGCGCATTGACGCTTACGCAAGTGGACGCGATTTTTTCCGCCGAACGCCGGCGAGGTGGAGCAAAGGAAATCACGACTTGGGGCGAGTTGGGTCTGACCGGAGATTGGGCTAACGCACCGATTCACAAATATTCGCTCAACGCCACGGGCGGACCCGGCACTTACGTCAACCAAACACTGCTCCTCGATGGCGGTTGGAGCAAATCCGTAAAGGATATGCGGGAAGAAAAAGTCATACCGGAGGGTGTCGCGACTGATCTCTACGGGATCGGCGTGACCGGCCTGCCCTATGGAACCTCCGACGTCCGCGCCCTAGCCTTGGCGGTCAATGAGGGAGAAGCCTATATCCTGCCGACCCTGCCCAACATCCTGAATCGCGCTTATCCCCTCAGTCGGTTTAATTATATCTACGTCAACAAGCCACCGGGTAAGCCCCTCGATCCGTTGATAAAGGAACTCCTGCATGTCGCGCTGAGTCGGGAAGGCCAGGAAGCGGCCGTCCAGGCCCATTTCCTTCCGCTAACCGCCGAGATGCTCTTGCAGGAACTCACCCTAATAGATCGCATGTAAGAAGGTCGGTTTTGGCTTCGCGTCCTTGCACTCCGGAGCACGGAGTGGTGTCAGCACCTCTAAGCAGTGCGTCAGTCGCTTAAATATTTAGCCAGCACGTGCCCGGAGCCTTCGGGGGATCTCGAACGAGCTGGTCCCGGAATCGACCTTACCTCGTTGCACGCTTAGGCGTGTGACTGGGGGGGG
>JBDTJA010000050.1:0-3675 GCA_039936075.1 Opitutaceae bacterium
CTTTGCCACGTGGCCCGATTGGGTGCCGCCGATCCCAACGCGGGTTCGGGCCTGGAACTTTCCGCGATCGCCGCCGCCGTCATCGGCGGCACGAGTCTCATGGGCGGCCGTGGATCGATGCTCACGACGTTTATCGGCGTGTTGATCATCGCGACGCTGGAGGCCGGACTGGCCCACCTCGGGGCCTCGGAGCCGATCAAGCGGGTTGTCACCGGCGGGGTAATCGTGGGCGCCGTGGCCGCCGAAGCGATCCGCGCTCGGCTCGCGAGACGAGCCCTCCGCGCCGCCTCGTGAGCACCCGGCACGCCAACCCGCACTCTTCCGACCATGCTGAATGATACCAAATCTGCCGCCGGCCGCGTCGTGGTTGTCGGTTCACTCAATGTGGACAGGATCGTCTCCGTCGCGGAACTGCCGCGGCCCGGTGAAACGATTTTCGCCACGAGCACGCAAAAGGAGTTTGGCGGCAAAGGCGCCAATCAAGCCGTGGCGGCGGCACGTTACGGGGCCAGCGTCGCACTGGTAGGCGCCGTGGGCAGCGATGCAGACGGCGAGTCCTATCTGGCACACTTGCGCAGTGAAGGAGTGGCGACGGAGTGGGTGCTCGCGCTGCCCCGCGTGACGACCGGCACGGCGTTCATCACGGTCAACGCCCGGGGCGAAAACGAAATCGTCGTCGACCGGGGAGCGAACGGGCAGATGCCCACGTCCCATGTCGTAGCGGCGCTGGCGGCCGCACTTCCTACCACCGACATCGTCGTGGTCGGGTTGGAGTGTCCGCTGGCTCCCGCGGTCGCCGCCCTGCGTTCCGCGGCGGCGAGCGGCGTGCGCAGTATTTTCAATCCTTCGCCGGTCGTCGCTGAGTTTCCGTGGGGAGAGATTCCGATCGATACCGTGGTCGTCAACGAACACGAATGTGCCACGATCTTTGGCGCGCCTGAGCCCGGGGTGTTGCGGCACCGGCAAGTGCGCCACCTGATCGTGACCAGAGGAGCCGCGCCAACCCTCTGGGTTTCGGCGGAAGGCATGATCGAAGTGCCGCCCTACGCGGTGACACCACGGGATACGGTGGGAGCCGGCGATACCTTCACCGGAGTGCTGGCGGCCACGTTGGCGGCCGGAGCGCGGCGGGAAGACGCGTTGATACAAGCCAACGTCGCCGCAGCCCTTTCAACGCTGGCCCCGGGCGCGCAAACCGCGATGCCCCGCCACGAAACCGTGCAAGCGGCGATCGCCACCCGGCCGCGAAGTGCCGGGAGGAGCTGAAAGAGGCCAGCCCATGAGGTTGGTGGTGTCCCCACCCTCTCGGTGAGAGCGCATTGAGAAAGGGTGTAGCCACGAGCGTGAGCGAGTGGAGGGAGCCGGCCACTCACTTACGCTCATAGCTACTTCCCGCCTTTCGGCTTGGACATTTCTGAAACTGCTCCAGGGCCCACGGGGAAACACGGCAAATCCTCTCGACCACAGACCACCTCTGCTGAACCCGTCAGCTGTGGCTCCTAGGACAAAGCACGTTGCGGGTTTTGGGCCGGAGAAATAAAAAAGACGTGTCCACTATTTGTCCGGTTAAACAACTTCGCCTCGCGCATCCAAGCGTGGCCGGGGGCGTCGCCAAGTTTACGGCGCCGGGGCGCGAGACGACAGCTGCTCCTCGATAATCGTCTGAGTAAGCAGGCGGGCGACAAGTTCGTGGCCGCGTTGATTGGGGTGCATGCCGTCTGCCACCAGCGGATCCGCGGCCCCGCCCTGCCAGGTTTCGTAGGCGTGCCAAATATCCACCAACGGAACGCCGGTCTGGGCCGCCAGCTCGCGCACGGCGGCGGCATAGTGGGAAAGGTTGATATTCAATCCGTCTGGATCGTCCGCGTTATAAGGCGGGTGCCCGTACATCTCGACCAACTGCGGCGTCCAGCGCAACGGATTCGGGGTCATGAGCACCACCTTCCCTCCTTGGGCCCGGACCCCGGCAATAAACCGCCGGAGGTTGGCAAGATAGTCGGCCAGCACCACGCGGGGTTCCGTCGCCGGGGGCTTTTTCCAGACGTCGATCGTCGCATCGTTAATGCCAAACTGCATCACGACCAAGTCGGGATGCACCGCGAGCACGTCGTGGGCGAAGCGCTTCGCCGCATCTGCCGTGGTGTTGCCCCGCACCCCGGCATTGATCACTCGCACGGGTTCGTGCAGCCGCCCCGGCAACGTTTGCTCCAAGATCTGGCTGTAAACGGTGAATCCGGGCCGCTCCGCCGTCGTGGAGTCACCAAACGTCACAATCGTCAGGGGCGGCGGCGCGCCAGCGCAGGTCAACCCGGTCACCAGAAGGACGGCGGAAAGCCGCCACCCGTTCATCGTTTTCAGTGGCCCCAAAATCACGGTAGCACGCATGCCGCAGAAGCAAACAGGGTTGGCCGCATTCGCCAACCCTCTCTGCTGGTCATACCGTCTCACCGGTGCCGCCGCCCTTTCGCTGGTGCGGAGCGCGAAGTGCATCAGGATCTGGACGAAGATGTATTTTTGACTCCTGATCAGGCGGACTCCAAAAAAGCTCCGGACCGCTGGATTCTTTTCTCGGGCAGCCGCACTTCGATCTGGGGGCAGGCATCGAGTGAACGAAGGGATGGTTTCCGGTGTCAGATAGATAGCCACCGCGGGCCCGTCGCCTCTAATCTCGAACCTGAATTTTCCATGTCCACGCTCAACCTGACCGCCTCCATCACCGCCTTGGTTCTCATTGATCTGCAGAACGCGATCGTGGCTCGCGAACTGGCGCCGCATCCCAGCTCTCTCGTGGTGCAAAACTCGCGGAAACTCGCCGAGGCCGTGCGGGCGGCCGGCGGCACGGTCGTTTATGTGCACGTGGACCTCGCGGGGATCCTGCAACCCACCGTGGACGCTCCCCGTGCGCCGTCCGACTCGCCTCCGCCACCTGTCAGCGCCAATGATTTGGTGCCGGAAGCCGGGTTTCAGACAGGCGACTTTCTCGTGACGAAACGTCACTGGGGCGCATTTTACGCGACGGATCTCGACCAACATTTACGGCGACACCGGGTCAAGACTATCATCCTCGGCGGCATCGCGACGAACTACGGTGTCGAGTCCACCGCACGCGCGGCGGCGGAACGGGCGTACGAGCAGGTCTTTGTCGAGGATGCGATGACCAGCTTCAGCGCCGAGGCGCATGGATTCTCGATCAAAAACATCCTGCCCCGCCTGGGTCGCATTCGTTCGACCGCAGAAGTCATCGCCGCCCTCGCGCGCTAAGCAGACGAACACGGCAGGGCGCTCTGCGACCAGTTGAAACGCGTTAACCCTGGGGGTTGCGATGGTCGCAGCCTTCAGCCTCGGGCTGGCCGTGACGCTGGTCACGGTCGGCGTCGGAGCGGCGTGAGGCGCCGGGCGCCTGATAAAGGCATCGTCCGGCCGCTTCCGCTCACTCGCGCGCCAGGCCCCGTATTTCTCTTCCGGCTTGTTGATCTTGCTCGGACTGTTTCTGCTGCCCGACGTCTCTGACAGCTACCCGGAATCGCTCACGTCACCTGAAAACCTCCCGGCTGCCGCCCTAAATCGCAACTCCACCACGCCGATGAACACCCATGGGCCTGTCGCCGAATCTGGCCGCCCCAAACTCTGGTTTGAAGCGTTGGTGGTGGTCGGGCTGGCTGCGATCATGTTCGG
>JBDTJA010000051.1:0-9452 GCA_039936075.1 Opitutaceae bacterium
GATGACAACGTCAAGTCCAGCGACATCTCGGTCGAGACCTTCAAAGGCGTGGTCCAGCTGAGCGGCTTTGTGGACAACTCCGCCCAGAAGTCGCGTGCCGGCGAAGTCGCCGCCTCGATTAACGGCGTGAGGGATGTGAAGAACAACATCACGGTGAAGTAATCCAGCCGAATTTGCCCGGATTGCAGCGCCAAAGAGAAAGGTCTCACCATGAGTGATGCACCGCTCCGGCCGATTGTCATCGGTCTGCTCCTCGCGTCCGCCATGGCGTTACCCATGGCGGGACTGGCTCAATCTACGTCCTCCGATCCGTCCATGCCGCAGCAAGTGAAGCCGGACAATCGGCTCACCCGGAACGTCAGCGGCAAGGTGGGCTCGAAGACCGACAACACCCTCACGGTGGAGGGCCGCACCATCACGCTCACGAGTGCCACGACCTTTTCGAAGGGCGGGACGGCGATCGGGAGCAGCGATGTGCGTGTCGGCGACATGGTTAACATCGTCACTTCCGACGACGGTCAGGTCGCCGTTTCAGTCAATGTGACGGCTTCTTCGTAACGCTTGCAGCCGCGCACCGCGCATCGAGCGGTACTCTCCGCCACCGGATCCACCGATCCGGTGGCGGCTTTGCGTCAGGGCGGGATCGTTCGATTGGGTGGACCGTGCGCTCCGCGCGCGGTTTGGACATTCGCTATGGGCGTGCCCGGAGCGCACGGCCCGCCTCGTACAGCCTCCGCCACTGGCCGCGCGCCCACTGCAACTTAGGCAGAAGCCGGGCTCGTCGGATTTCCGCCGAAGGAAAAAACAGCCTCGAGAAGGCTCGAATCCCGCTCCTTACGTCGAGGGGCCGGTCGCCCGGGGTGACCGAAGAATGAGCGACGTCCTCGAGGAGCAGTTCGGTTTCAGCGATTTCTCCAACAAGTCGGACATCATGAGCAGCTGGCCAGTGTGGCTCCGGCTAGCTTGCGCCGAAATTGGGCGCTCCAGACGGTGTCTTTGAACCCGGTGTGTCATGCTGACCGAAGGGAGGAACCCGGGGTTACCGCCGAAGCTCACTGCGGAGTTTCACGGGATCCTGCGCAAGGCTCAGGATGACAACCGCTGAATCCTCGGTCTGAAAGCAGTCCTTGGTCGGCCACGCGATCCCGCGGGGAGTTCAGGCTCAAGCCGTCGGATTTTCGCGGCTCACCGGCGCATGATCTTCGGCGAAGAGCTGGTTCAACACGTTGCAAAATGTGCTCGGGAAGATCGGCTTGGGTAGGATGGCATCCACGGCGAAACGGCGGTATTGCTCGTGAACCTCTTCGCTGATTTCGGAGCTGAAGACCACGATCTTGCCCGAGTAGGGCGATTCCCGGGTTTGCCGGACTAGCTCCAGGCCGTTGACCCCGGGCATATGATGATCGGTGATCAGGAGGTCAAAGCCGGGTTGCGCTTCACTCAGGCGAGTGAGGGCGGGCGCCCCGCTGTCGACGGTCTCAACGTTGTGCCCCTGCTTGGTGAGCACCATCCTCATGAGGTCGCGCAGTTCCCGCACATCATCGGCATACAAGATGCGCAGTGGGCGGGAAGGATGGGAGCCGACGGCGAAGGGAGGCGCGGACGCGATCGTGATGGGCATGGTGGACATGGACGAAGTAGACTCGGGGGAACGCACTTTGTTGTGCGAAAAAGCTCTAAAAAATACCACCGGGCATTCGGCCCTGGGACGTTACCGCCATTTGACGGGCCGTTCACCGATCGGCGGCCGGGTCCGGAAGATTATCGCGAGGCACGACCCGCGTCGTGGCGATCCAGCTGGGTTGCTGCCGCGATTGTCCGGCGACGAGGGATTTAGCGCAATGCCCAGGCGGCGTCATGCCTCGTCCTTGCGCTTGTCATTCCAGGGCAGGCGCGCGTGGATGCGTGTCGTAAAAAAAATGCTGCGAATTGAACCCGAGCGATTGACGCGACACTTGCGCCACCTGACCGAGACGATCGGCGTGCGGCTGGCCGGAACGCCGGGTGAGGCGGCGGCGGCCGATTACGTGGCGGAGGAGTTCGCCGCGGCGGGCGCGGTAGTGCACCGCGAGGCGTTTCCGGTGCAGGCCCGAGACGTGCAGGCCGAACAGTTGCAGGTGTTTTACGATGGCGTCTGGCACGACGCGGGTTGCTCGCTTTTCGTGAACACGCCCGGCACGAACGGCGCGTGGCGGGAGGCCCCGCTGGTTTACTTTGAGGGCCCGACGGGTTACCAGCAGCCGGATCTCGCGCCAGCGTTGCGGGGGAAGATCGTGCTGCATCTGGGCTGCCACATTGAGTCGCGGGAGAATTACGGGCGACTGATGGCCGCGGCGCCGGTGGGGGTACTGATGGCGGATCTGCGGTATCCCGGTGCGGTGCCGCTGGCAGACGCGATCTTTCCGACGTACGCGCGAATTTGTGGCGCCGTGCCTACGCTCAATGTCGCGTTTCTTGAGGCATGGAAATGGCGCGAGCGCGGGGCGACCCGGGCGCGGTTGCGGGTGGTGGGCGGGATGAAGCCTGCGGAGTCGGCGAATGTTATCGCGGAACTGCCAGGCTCGGAGCCGCGGGCGGGCATTCTCTTTCTCGGCGGGCACCACGACACGCAGGCGAATTCCGTAGGGGCGGATGACAATGGTTCGGCCACGGCGGGGCTGCTGGAGCTGGCGCGTGTCCTGGCTGTGCAGCCGCGACGGCGGACGGTCCGGTTGATTTCGTTCGGCGCGGAGGAACAGCTGTCCGTGGGGAGCGCGGCGTATGTGCGGCGGCACCGCGACGAACTCGCACGAGACGGGCGATGCCTGTTCAACCTCGACAGCTTCGGATCATTGCTGGGCTGGAACACGCTCTGGGGCAGCGGGCCGCGGGAGCTGGATACGCGGCTGCCGGCGTACTTCGCAACGCATGGGCAGCGGGTGAAGCGCGAATACGGCGTGCTGCCCTATGCGGATCATTTTCCGTTTGTCGCGGCCGGCGTACCGGCGCTGACGCTGATGCGGTTCAACTGCACGGCGGGACGATTTTTTCATCACCGGCCCGATGACGATCTCAGCCGCGTGTGCCCCAGCACGATGGCCGCGCTGCTCGATGCGGTGGCGGATTTTACGGCGGACATGGCGGCGGCACCCGAGCTGCCGTTCCCAGCGACGATCCCGGTGGAAGAGCTGGCCGCCATCGCGGCGCACTGGGAGGATCTTTTCGGCGGCTGGAAGTCCCCCGGCTGAGGTCGGGACGATCAGGCGTGGAGAATGGCATCCAAGGCGCGGCGAAACTCGGGGCCCGACTGCCGGAGTTCACGCCAATGCGTGGCCGAGAGCCGGCTGATCAATCGTTCCCCGCGCGCCGTGAGCCGCACCTCGACCTGCCGCCGGTCGACCCGGGACGGGGCGCGCCGGACGAGCTGCCGCCGCACGAGCCGGTCCACGAGGCCGACCGCGCTTTGGTGGCGGAGATGCAGTCGCTCGGCGAGCTCGCCGACTGAAACGTAGTTCCGGTCGGGGAAACCCTTGATGGCCAGCAAGGCCTGGTGCTGACGGGGAGTAAGCCCGGCGACCCGGGCGGCGTCCTGACTGAAGCGGAGAAAGCGTTGGAGGGAGTACCGCAGCGCCGACAGCCGTTCGTAGTGCTGCTTGGGCAGGGGAGAAGGGCGCGAGGGCATGAGGAAAGGAGCGATCCGCCGAGGGTCAGACCGCTCATTGGACCATCAGGATGGAAATATATCGCATTACGATACAATTTACTGTCCCGTTTAATTACTCATGTCAGCCACGCCTTCCGCAACCACTCACTCCGAACATATCCCCGACGGCCTGTCGGATTTCAGCACCGACCGCCGCGTGCTGCTGCTCTGCGTCCTCGCGGTGCCGATCGGAGCGATCGGCGCCGTGGTGGCGAAGGTGCTTCTCTGGCTGATCGCGATCATCACCAACCTCGCTTTTTTTCATCAACTCTCCGCTGCGCCCACGGTGGCGCAGGACAACCACCTCGGGTGGTGGGTGATAGCGGTGCCGGTGGCAGGCGCGCTGCTGATCGGCCTGATGGCGCGCTATGGCTCGGAAAAAATCCGCGGCCACGGTATTCCAGAGGCGCTGGAAGCGATTCTGCTCGGGCGCAGTTTGATCGACCCGAAGGTGGCCATCCTGAAGCCGATCTCCTCGGCGATCTCGATCGGGACCGGCGGCCCGTTTGGCGCCGAAGGCCCGATCATCATGACCGGTGGCGCGTTGGGGTCGCTGTTCGCGCAATTATTTCACCTCACCGGCGCCGAACGTAAAACCCTGCTCGTGGCGGGTGCAGCCGCCGGAATGGCGGCCGTATTTGCGACCCCCGTCGCAGCTGTGTTACTGGCAGTGGAGGTGCTCCTATTTGAATGGAAGCCACGCAGTTTCATCCCGGTCGCCGTGGCATCCATGGTGGCGGGAGTGATGCGGGTGCCGTTGTTGGGGTCCGGTCCGATCTTTCCCGTTACGGCGCATGGCGTCGCGGGCCCGACCCTCTATCTGCTCGCATTGGCGGTGGGCATCGGCACGGGTTTGGGGTCGGGGCTGCTGACGATGCTGGTGTACGCGTGTGAGGATTGGTTTGCCAAGCTGCCGGTGCATTGGATGTGGTGGCCGGCTATCGGCGCGGTGGTCGTCGGCGTGGGCGGCGTCCTGGATCCGCGTGTGCTCGGCGTGGGTTACGGCACCATTCACGAATTGATGCGCGGACATTTGCTAGGCACGGCGCTGATTGGGCTGGTCGTGGCCAAAGGCGTCGTATGGGCCGTTGCCCTCGGTTCCGGCACATCCGGCGGCGTCCTGGCGCCTCTGTTGATGATTGGCGGTGCACTGGGCGCGCTCGCGGGCCTCTGGTCCGGCCCGACGTTGGGGGACCCGGGGTTATGGGCGATGGTGGGCATGGCCGCGATGATGGGTGGCACGATGAACGCCCCCTTCACGGGCTTGATATTCGTGCTGGAGCTCACGCATGACTTTAATGCGCTGCCGCTGCTTTTTATCGGGAGCGTAGCGGCCTTCTGCGTCACGGTGCTGCTGCTGCGGCGTTCGATCCTCACAGAAAAACTCGCCCGCCGCGGTCAACACATCACCCGGGAGTACAGTGTGGATGTCTTTGAACTGATGCGGGTCGGCGACGTGATGGACCGCAATCCGCCGGTCGTGCCCGTGGACATGACTGTGATGGAACTGGCTGATCGCATTGCGAAGGGTGACCCGGATCTGGTTCGGCGCCGCGGCACGCTGGTAGTCGATGCCGCCGGTGAGCTCGTCGGAATTGTCACCCGCTCAGATCTGTTGCGCGCCGTGCAGCGCGACCGGTCCGCTTTGAAAACCCTGACGGTGCGCGAAATCGCGAGCTCCGAGGTGGTGGTGACCCAGCCCGAGGAAACGCTGCAAGACGCCATCGCCAAAATGCAGAAGCGCCACGTCGGTCGTCTGGTCGTCGTGGAGGCTTCGAATCCTCGTCGCGCCGTGGGCTACCTGGGGCGCGCGGACATTCTGACCGCGCGGACGCGCCTTCAATCGGAGGAGGAAGACCGCGAGCGCGGCCCATTGCTCAGCGGGCGGAAGTCGCCGAAAACGCCCGGCGCGCCCCCTAAGCCCACCACGTGAAGATGATTGTGTGGTGATCGGGATCACGGCGCACGCCCAGTGGGCGCCAGCTGATGATCAGGTCCTTCGCGAGAAACCCCATCGTGAGGACAGCGGCGGTCAGCAGCATCCAGCGCGCGGGGGTGAACGTCACGTGTCCGCCAAGGCCGCCGACGGCGAGCCCGATGCCAAGCACGAGCCCCGTCAGGCCGACACTCGACTCCAGGCACATGCAGGCGAGTTTGCGCTGCGGGGCCGTGGCCGGGCGGGATTTGATCAAGTAGAGCAGCCAGAGATCCCGCACGCCGCCCTGCACCAGCCACGCGAGGCAGGCGATCACCAGGACTTCGCCGGTCGGGAGCTGCGTCGGCAGCCCCCGCGCGGCCAACCCGACGGCCGCCACGACGACGGGAATCAGGCCAAGCTCGATTTTTTCGCGCGTCTTCAAGTGGGAATGGGGCTCATGCGCTTAAGTCCGTTGTCCGGGCGTTTCCTGGTCGCCGGGCCAGGAGCATGCCCCGGCGGCGGCCCTTTGCAACCTGCGCCGGTCCAGGGCCCAATGGAACCCAACCGGTTACTTTGAAGGGGCGGCGGCCTGTGGGCAGTGTCACCAATTGGGTTATTTCGGCCGGTTGGCGGCTCGGAGCGAGAGTCCACCGCCCCCCGGATGAACCCGCGAATCTCACTCACTGCGCCTTGCGGATGGCTTGGGCGAACTGTTTGGACGCGGCCCGCATCAGGAGCAGGCTGTCGGCTTGGTAGTGAGCGGGATCGGCGATGACCCGGTAATTTCCCTTCTGCCCCTGCAGCTCCTGCACGAAATCGGTGCCGGCCGTAAGGTTGGCGGTGAGCTTGATAATCGAACCCTGCGTATGCTCGGGCGTAAACACGCAGACGTCCGCGCTGACGAGGTGCAGAACATTTTTACCCTTCACGTAGTTGAAAACCATCCCGTTGTTACTTTCGAGCTCGGTGAATTCGATCTTAAACCGGTAAAACAGCAGCGAGATTTTCTTCTCCCGTGCCGTGCGGATCAACGCGGAGGTTTCGCTGAGGGCGGCTTGCGCGCCGGTGCCGAAGAGCGGCCGGTCGCCGGCCGTGAACCAGCGGTTCTTGGTGCCGTTGCCCCCGAAGCCCGACATGAAGTTGTCCTTTACGTCCTCGCCGATCGTGCCGTCCTTCGTGATGCCCACCCAGCGCGACTCGGTGTCGATCGACTCTTTCGGCAGGATCTCGAAGCCCTTGTCGGCGAGGTCTTTTTCGACGATGGCTTGGAGCTCGGCGCAGATCGACTTGAGCACGGCATCATCGACGACGAGGCGCAGATCGAGACTCTTAGTCGTGATGTCACCGCCGCTGGCGTGCGTGATGCGGGCTTGGGCGGACGTTTCAAACGCCACGGCAATCAGTGGCACGGCGACCTTGGTCGCGCCCGAGATGTATCCGCCCTGGCCCATCGGCGCGGAGGCCACGGTGCCGGGAACCGTGGCGGTCGCCGCATCCACCGCGATGGTCTTGGCTCCGCCGAACAGCGGCTTGCGGGCTTGCGCCAACGGGACGACGGCAAGGCTGATGAGGAGGGACAGTAGAGGGGTGAGGTAACGCATGAGAACCGCTGATGCAGAAGTGATTCCGCCGCGGGACAATCCTTTTTCTCAGTTTCAAGAGAGTGAACGTCACCCCATGAGTTACGTCGGAACGCTGCGGCCTCAGGGACACGTAACCCATGGAGTTTCCTCAGCCCGATCAGTGATGCGGGATCTAAGGAGTATCGCCCTCTTTCGCCGGGACTTCAGAGGACTGGTGGATCCCGCCGGATTGGAATTGGCGCGGGTCTCCTGACCCGTGAGATTGGATTCTAGAACGGAATCACATCACGAGGCACCCGTTCCCGGTTGACCGAATCCACCCCCACGAATCGGGCGGTCCTTGCCACGGTCGGGAAGGCCGGTCGGAGATCCGGCCCGCCATCCCATGCGTGGCGTGAGGTTGGGATTGCGCCGCGCGAACGCGCGACGTTTGTTCGGCGGGATGAGCACCCCCATGGACAACGGCTGGAGCAAGTCATCCGGCTCCTGGCTGCGTCTCATGGAGCAGGGCGATCCCAACCGCATCTACCTTCTGGATGAGGTGATGCTGGGTTTGTGCGGCGAGGTGCGCGGGTTGGACGTGCTCGACGTGGGCTGTGGTGAGGGGCGCTTTTGCCGGATGCTTGCAGCCCGCGGGGCGCGCACTGTGGGCGTGGATCCGACGGTGGAACTGATCGCCGACGCCCGTCGGCAGCAACCCGGCGCGATGTTTCACGAGGCGGCCGGCGAGGCGCTGCCTTTGCCGGACGCGAGCATGGACCTCGTGGTCAGTTATGTGGCACTGGTGGACATTCCCGATTTTCGCGCCGCGATTCGCGAAATGGCGCGGGTGTTGCGGCCGGGCGGCCGTTGCGTCGTGGCCAACTTGAACAGTTTCAACACCGCCACGACGAAGTTCTGGGCGCGGGACGATGACGGCAATAAGCTGCATTGGACGATGGACAACTACATGACCGAGCGAGCGGGGAAAGCTGAGTGGGCGGGCATGTCGATCGTCAACTGGCACCGGCCGCTGTCGGCCTACATGGCGGCATTTTTTGCGGCTGGGCTGCAGCTGGAGCAGTTCGACGAGCCGATGCCGAAGCGCGAAGTGATCGCGAAGCATGCCTCCATGCAGGATTTCCACCGCATGCCGCATTTCTGTACGATGGTCTGGCGCAAGCCGGCCTGAGCCCGGCTTCTGAGGCCTGAACCGCAGGCGGGATCAGCGGTCGGAGAGACTGACGCGTCAGCCACTCACCAGGGCAGCCAGGATCAAAAAACTAAAATCTGGCGAATACCGGCTGTCGTCGCAGAAGAAGAAGAATCCAAAAACCGGGAAGCGCCGGAATCTGGGCACATTTTCCGACCGGGCCCCTCTCGTGAAGCACGAGCGCGCCGTGCAATATTTCAAACGCCATTGAGCTTGGACGTGGCTCGGGCTTTACGTCCACCATTCATCTCTCGGACCTCGGGGATAAGATCCGCCTACCTCGCAGACCGAGGCCCGCTTTCGGTGTAGTGCTAACCAGCCCGCGTCGCGCTGAGCAGGGCCGGCAGCCAACGCCACGGCACGGCGGAGTTTGCCGGGACAAATAAGAACTAAATAAAAAATTATGGGCAAAGGTGGGTGGGGTGCTCCGCGCGCGACATCCGAACCTGCCGCGCGCGGAGCGCCCGACCCACCTCGCTTAGTGCGGAGCGGAAATCCGGGTAATAAATGAGAGCAGAGAAGCCGCAGCCGCGTTTCGTTAGCTAATCAGCAGCAGCCGAGGCGGATCGCCGGGGGACGTGGCGGGCGCGCGGTGGATGCAGGGCGGGACGGGGCTGTCGGGCCATTCCACCGCGATGCGCCAGAGATGGCCGATTCCGAAAGAAAACGGCACGGCGGTGGGCGTCGACGCGTAATGCAGGTCGTAGTGATTCTCGCGGAGGAAATCCCGGAAGCCGGAGGCGTCCTCGTCGCCGTACTCCGCCAACAGCTGCGTCCGGGTAAGCGGAAGATCCGTGCGCCGAAAGGCATCCTCGTTGCACAGCCCTTCCGAGGGGGCACCATGATACGTGCAGAGCCACGTGGCAGAATCGATCGGCGCGCTGTCTACATGGAAATCATAGACGTCGGTCGGCACGATCGCGTCGGCCACGTCGCGCGGGTAGCCGTGGATCAAGTTGAGTTCCGGAACCAAGTCTTGACCGCGAAGGAGCTCCAGATCGGCGAGCAGAAAATCCCGGGCGGCGCGGCCAAACACGCTCAGGTTGAGAGCGTTTAACTGGGCGGCGCCGAGCGGGC
>JBDTJA010000052.1:0-3209 GCA_039936075.1 Opitutaceae bacterium
GGGTGGGAGTTTTCCCTCGTGCACCAGTTGGGCGAGAATCGGGGATTCGACCTTCGGCCACCATTTCGCCTTGGGACCCTCGCGGTAGTCCACGTTTTGCCAGATGACCTCGGGGTGGGCCGGATCGAGGGCCGCAGTCCGCGCGAGTTGCGCCGCGGCGGCTTCCGCCGCCGTGGGCATGGGGGGTCGGCGCGTCAGATCAGGCCGGAGAAGCGCTGCCGTCCCGAGGATGAAGGCCGTGAGCACGACGGCGGCGGCCAGCAAACCGGCTGCGAATGCGAGCAGTCGGGAAAGGCGTGGGTGGGCGGAAAGCATCCGACGAAGACGAATCAGAGCGCGGCCACCCGCTCGAGACAACGAGCGGCCCGGTCATCCGGAGTGAGGCCGAGACCAGATGCAACCGGCACGGTCAGGAGGTCATTTTTCGGCGTGAGCGCATCGCCCACCAGTGAGTCGGCGAGAAACTGCGGGCCGTTGAGTGCGCAGGGGCGCGTAAGCCCGGCCCACGCATAAAGCTGCGTGGCGGCAGCGAGGGAAAAGTCCGGATCGGTGAGGCCCGAACCCAGGATCATCAATCCGGCGTTGCGCAGCTGGTTGACGATTTGCACGGAAGGCCAGAGCCCGGCGTTGCGCGCGGGCTTGAGCGCCATGCCATCCATCAGGCCGAGCGCGATGAACTCGGCGGCGACCTCGGGGCTGACGATGCCTTCATCCATCAGGATCGGGAGGGCGCCCTGTTGCTTCAGTGCCTGGTACCCGCGGATCTGCGTGGGTGGCAGCGGCGACTCCAGCACATCCACACCGGCGTCGCGGAGCTTCGGCGCAAGAGCGAGCCCCTGCTCTGGGGTGTAGCCAGTGTTGGCATCGGCCCAAAGAAAACCCTCCGGCGCAAACGCGCGGACTTTGCGCGCGAGCTCGAGATCGTACTCCGCGGACTGCGGGTAACCGACCTTGATGTTGAAATTCCGATAGCCACGCGCCCGGCCCTCGGTGAGCTGTTTTTCAATCACTTCCGGCTTGGGCGACGCCACGGTCCAGCTGAGCGTGAGCGTGGTCCGCGCGGTCGCCGGGGCGCCGAACAATTTCCATGCGGGCACGTTGCGCTGCTTCCCCACGAGATCGTGGCAGGCGAGATCGAGCGCGGCTTTGCACAGCGGTTGGCCCGTGGAAAATGCCGGGCGGATCGCGGTGTTCATCGCGGCGTGCAGGCCCTCGAAGTCAGCGGGATCACGACCGAGCAAGAGCGGTGCGAGATAATGGCGCAGCGTCGTGAGCACGGTCTCAACCGTTTCGTAGGTCCACGACGGCACCGGCACGGCCTGACCCCAGCCGGTGAGGCCATCGGAGTCGGTCAAACGCACGAGCACACTGGGCCGCGTGATCCGGCCGTCAGGGCCGGGCGCGAAGAACTTGAACTCACCGGCCACGGCATAGTCGAAGCGGCCAACTTCGACTCGGACGATTTTAGTCATTGCGGGTTTTGGGTTGGCCACGAAAAGGCGCAAAAAGAGTCTGGGGCCGCGGCGATCTCTCCATCGCGCCTAGAGGCGCGCGGGAAAGTGAGGTCGCGGGGTTGAAATCCTTTTTTGTGCTTTTTGTGCCTCTTTGTGACCAACACCTTAGGCATTGGCGGGGTTGAGCGCGGGATTGCGGAGGAAGCGCGCGTGGACTTCGCGGATGTAATCGCGTGAGCGTTTGGCGGTTTCGTAGGGATCGCCGCCGAGATCGTAGGCCTGCGAGACGATCGGCCCCGTGTAGCCGCGGGACCAAAGCAGGCCAAGAGCCGCGGCGATGTCGATGTTGCCATCGTGCAGCGGACGCGTCCGGAACGGCTCGGCGGGTTTCGGCCAGCCGTTGAGGACGGCGAAGTAGCCGAGTTTTTCCATGCCCGGTTGCGCCATCACCTCGGCAAAATCAGGCACGCCGAGATGGAAATGCGCGTGAAAAATGGCGACGCCGGGACGGATGACCTTGGCGCCGGCGTCGCGGAGCACACGTAGCTCGGCCGCGGGCGTATCAATGATGAACCAGACGTGATTGTAGAGATTGCCAGGCATGCCCTTCGCGGCGAGGGCGTCGTCGGCAGCGCGCACAATGCGGGCGGTGCGTTCCCAATGGCGGGGTTCGGCCTTGGCCGAACCGGCCTCGCGGTAATCAGGGGTCGATTGGCCGGCGGGGTTGCTGAAAACGGTGAAATTTAGAAACGCTTTTGGATCAATCGCATGCAGCCGATCGATGATGCGGCGCGTCCGTTCGATTTGGGCGTCGATCGTGAGGTATTCCTCGTCAGTCGCGCCCTTGGCAACGACGTACATGCCGGCGTGTTTCAAGCCGCTAGCCTTGAACGCGGCGGCGGCTTCGTCCCAGGATTTGTCATCGTCGGGCTCGATCGGGTGCAGCTCATAGCCGTCGAAACCCAGATCCGCCGCGATCGCGAGTCGGGTGCGGTAGGGATAGCTGCGGCGGTGGCCGACGAAGTGGTTGTTGAAGAGATAGAGCGGGTTGAGGGTAGGCATGGGGATTGGATTATTAACCACGGATGACACGTGCGGACACGGATCGATCTTGAGACCGGCTTAAGGTTGATCCGTGTCCTCTGAGTGGAATCCGTGGTTAAATCGGGGGTCTCTTCAGTCGGGGATTTTCACTGCCTGTTGCGTGCGGGCGGAGGTGAGGAGGGCATCGAAGACGCCATGGATGCGGATTTCATCCTCGAGTGTGCTGGAAGGCGGGCGACTTTCCTGGATCGCGGCGGTGAGGTCGCGGATGGAATAGACCAGAGTGTCGTCCCACTGTGGCGGCGCATCGGGGAGCTTGGTCTCGGCGAGCGCCTCGGCCCCCACGTAGGCGTAGCGATGAATCGACTGTTTCGCGCCCATGGGGAGGAAGCAGAGATCGAGGCCGGCCTTGGTGCCACGGATCTCGACATTGTGGCGGTCGGGGCCGTGTTCCGCAGCGCGTCGCTCCCAGTGAATCGTCAGGCCGCGATCGCAAATGATTTCGGCGGCCAGGCGGCCGTCCACATCGAGGCAGGGTGGAACGCGCTCCTTCGTGAGGGGAAAATAATTGCCGGTGGTGCCGAAGAGAATGCGGGGCCGGAAAAGATCGCCGAGGATGAAGCTGAGCCAGTCGATGTCATACGGACCCCAATCAAAGGAAATACCGCCGCCGTTTTTCGCCGGATCGTTGCGCCAGGGCGGCAGGACGGT
>JBDTJA010000053.1:0-5394 GCA_039936075.1 Opitutaceae bacterium
AGATCAACGTGGGCGGCAAAAATATCCGGGCCGCCGAGCAGACCCTCGAGGCCGCCTATCGCGACCGCCAATTCCTCAAGGATCCCATGGTCAGTGTCGCGGTCGTCTCCTACAAATCCCGCGAGGTCTCCGTCCTTGGCTCGGTGCGATCACCGGGTACCGTCGCCTTCCCGCGCGACACTACCAGCCTCGATATCGTCGAGATCATAACCCGCGTTGGTGGGTTCCTGCCCATCGCCAAAAGTGACGCGGTGACGGTCACACACCGGCAGGCCGACGGCACTGACAAGGTCACCACCGTCGATTTGGAAGACGCCATCACCGGCCGCCCCCAGCGCGGCAAAGATCGCACCACGATCATGGTGTATCCCGGCGATCGCATCTGGGTGCCTGAAAGGCTGTTTTGAACCGCCAGAATCCGACCACTTTATGAGCAGTACCGTTACAACCATGCCCGGTACCCCGCGGGATCCTTCACGTCCATCCGGAATCCGACGCACGCCGCGGGATTTCTTTCACATGTTCACCGAGCGCTGGTGGATCGGCGCCTTGGTCGGATTGGTCGCCGCCGCCCTGCTGGTGTGGTTCCGCCCGCACTTCGAGCCGATCTACACCACCGAGGTGTCGCTCCTTTTTGAGGTGCGCAAGGACCGCGTGCTCAACATCCAGGAGGTCGTCGACAACAGCCTGCAGACTGCCAGCGAGCTGAACACGCACATGGAGCAAATCCGCAGCACGACCTTCGCCAACTATGTCCTGGCCTCGTTCAGTGCGGCGGAAATCGAGCTGATCCAGAAACCCTATCTGGACCCGCTTCGGCCCGGCGCGACTCCGCCCTCGCTGGCGAGCATCATCCGGCCGAACCTCCTCATCTCCAACCGGCGCAACACCCCGATTGTCACCATCACCGTCTACAACCGCTCGCCGGAGGCCGCCGCGTTGATCGCGAACCGCTATGCCCGCAAGTACATCGACTATAACCTCGATGCCGCCAACACCCGGACCAACTCGGCCATTGTCTTCCTCCGCAACCAGGCGGACGAGATTCGCACCCAGGTCACCACCGCGGAGACGACGCTCCAGAATTACCGCAGCGCCAACAACCTGGCGGCCATCGGCGAATCGCAGAACATCATTCTGCAGAAAATGGCATCGCTGGGCACCGCGCTCGTCCACGCGCAGCTCGATCAGATCGACGCCCGGTCCCTCCTCGACAAGATCACCGAATACCAGCGCACCAAGCGCAACCTCCTCGAAATCCCGAAGATCCTGGCCTCGGGTCAGGTCAGCCCCCTGAACAACTCGCTGCTGGCGCTGGAGTCGCAGCGGACCATGCTGGGCGAGCATTACCTGTCGGCCCATCCCAAGATCAAGGAGGTCGAACTGCGGATTCAGGAGACCCGTCGGATGCTCAATGAAGCCATCACCGCGGCGATCGCCGACCTGCGTGCGCGGTACGACGTCGCCAGCCAGTATGTGTCGCGACTGCAGACGGAAATGACCGCCTCCGAGGTGCAGGCGCGCCAGCTCGACAAGATTTCCGTGGACTCCAAGTTTCTCGAGCAGGACGCCAATGCGAAGCGCGCGACCTATGACCGCATCGTCGACCGGCTCAACGAGGCGACCATCACCAGCCAGATGGCGAATGCGAACATCAGTATCTTCGATCCGGCGTGGGTCCCCGATTCGCCGTCCGACTCGGGCGCCATGACCGTGGCCATCCGCGCCTCCGCCGCGTTTCTCTTCTGCCTGGTTGTCATTCCCCTGGCCATCGGCCTGCTGGACACCCGCATCCGCACTCCGGCCCAGGTCGAGGAATCCCTGGACGAGCGCGTCCTCGGCGTCGTCAAGCGCATGCCGCCGATGGGTGAGGTCGAGCGCGCCCAGGTATTCCGCCAGCAGAAAAACGAGGACCTCGCCGAGGCCTACCGCGGCATCTTCTCGGAAATTGAGGTGAGCTCGAGCGTCGGTTTTCCCAAGACACTGCTCGTCACCAGCAGCCTGCCGCACGAGGGCAAGAGCCTTCTCTGCAGCAATCTCGCGGCCGTCTTCGCCGCCCATGGTCGCCGAACCCTGCTCATTGACTGCGATCTGCGGCGCCCCGCGCTGCAGCGCTATTTTGGCGTGAAGTCCGACAGCGGTTGGGTGCACTGGCTCGAGACGCCCGCCGACCGCCGGCCCTCGACCCCCGAGGGGCTCGTTCATGTTGGCGAGCGCCTCGACCTCCTCATGGCCGGGCGCACGTCGGATCGTCCCACCGAGCTCCTCGACCAGTTGAGCTCGCGCGAGACGCTCGATCCGCTGCTGAAGAATTACGATCTCGTCATCTTCGACACGCCGCCCGCCGCGGTCTTTCCCGACGCCCTGATGCTCGCGCGGTGCTGCCACGAGATGATTTATGTCTGCCGCTACCGGATGGTCCGTCCCGCGGTCATCCGCAAAGTCCTCAACCGGTTCCAGGCGTCCGGCATCACCATGCTCGGCATCGTGCTGAACCGGCTGCCCGAGCGCAAAGCGCAGGCCTATGGCTATCATGGCTACGGCACCCAGGCCGCGGACTACTACAAAGCCTACGTCGAGGAGCCCAACGCGTGACGCCCGCCGGGCTGGTACCGGATGACGCACCTGGACTTTCCCGCGGCCTGCGCGCGGGTGCGGCCTGGACTTTTATCGGTCTGCTCATTTGGGCGCCGCTCAATTTCGGCTCCACGCGGGCCGGCGGTCCCGAGGTCCTCGCGGCAGGCTGCTTCGTCGGCACCGTGCTCTGGGCGCTGTCGCTCGCGGGCGGCGGCTCCCGGCCGCACCTCCCCCTGCTCGTCGTCGGCGCGGTCGCCCTGCTCTTCGTGGCTACGCTACCCTGGCTCTTCCATTTGATCTCACCCACTCCCGTGGCTCCTTTCACCCAAGCGCACTTTGCGCGGATCGCTGCGCGCTGGCCCTACAGCATCGTCTGGCGCACGCCGGGCAACATGCTGGCCCTGACGCTGGGTCTCGCGGCCGCGATCCTCCCCCTCATCGATCTGGCTCGTTCTCCGCGCTGGGCCCTCGGGTTTAGTGTCGCCCTGACCGCCACCGGCGTACTCGTCGCGCTGCTGGCTCTCGCCCAGAATTATACCGGAGCGACCGGCATCTATTGGCGCAATGAGGGACGCATGCCGACCAATTTTTGCGGAACGTTTTTCCATCACACCTCGGCCGGCGCGTACTTCAACACCGCCTGGCCGCTGGCGTTTGCCCTCACCTTGCTGGCCTGGGCGCGGCCGCGGGGTGCGCAGGGACGCCGCCTCCTCATCGGTGCCGGATCGCTCGCCCTCGTCTTGCTGGTGGCCGCCCACACGAGCCACGTCTCGCGTTTCCCCCAGGTGGCGGCGCTGCTCGTGCTTCCCGTCCTGCTCTGGCGTCTCGATTGGCAGGGCGGCCGCCGCTGGCTGTGGGTCGTGGCAGCGGCCGGGCTCGTGATGCTCCTCGCCGTGTTCGCCGGTCGCACCCCCGTCATTGTTGATCGCTGGGCATTGCTGTTCCGGCCCGCGCCGACGGCGATCGTCGCACCACCCCTGCCCGAATCGCAGTGGCCCGCCCATATGCGGGCCGATCTCTTCATCGCCGATGGGAGCAAGGGCGCGGGACTCTTCAGTGATCGCGTTGCCGGCTGGCGCACGGCGCTGCGTTGCATCGCGGAGCGTCCGCTCACCGGCCATGGACCCGCCAATTGGATGGGCGCCGCCAGCCAGAACACGCAGAATCCGTTCATCCGGACCTTTTTCCAGTTCGTCCAGTTCACTCATCAGGACGTGCTGCAGTTCGCCGTTGAGTGGGGCCTGCCCGCCGCGCTGGCCTGGTGGACCCTCCTGATCGGCGGAGTGGTGGCCGTGATCCGCGCCCGCCACTGGCGGAGTCTTGTGCATCGGACGATCGGCATCGCCGCCGCGTGCGCCCTCGGGGCCGTGCTGCTGCAGGCCCAGGCAGACTTTCCGCTTCAGATTCCCGCGGTCGCGCTCAATGTCGTCGTCCTTGCCGCGCTCGGCTGGAGCGCCGCCTCCTCCTCCGCCGCATTACTCCCTTCGCCATGAACCCGGTTTCCCTTCCCACCGAAGTCATCATTCGTTCCCGCCAATCCTGGTTCCACCTCGACTGGCGCGGGCTCGTGCGGCACCGCGACCTGCTGCGGGAATTGGTTGCCCGGGATTTTTCCGCGCGCTACAAGCAGACGATTCTTGGCCCCGCGTGGTTTGTGATCAACCCGCTGATCACCACCGCGATGTTCATCGTGGTGTTCAACAAGGTCGTGGGGGTGCCCACCGACGGCATCAACGCCGCCCTTTTCTATCTCTCCGGCCTGTTGACCTGGACGTATTTTTCGCAGGTCCTCGCCGCCACCGGCGATACGCTGCACGGCAACCTGCATCTGTTCGCCAAGGTCTATTTTCCCCGTTTGATCGTCCCGTTGGCGGTGCTGATCTCCAATCTGATCCCGCTGCTGATCCAGCTCGTGTCCTTTGCGGTCATTTATGTTTTCATCGCGTGGCACGATCCGACCATGCACGCGCGTCCGACGGTCTGGTTGCTGGCTTTCCCGCTGTTGATCCTTCACGTGGCCATCCTGGCACTGGGCGTCGGACTGATCCTTTCCGCCATCTCGGCCAAATATAAGGACTTCTCGCACCTCTCGTCCTACCTGGTGCAAATGTGGATGTTTGCCTCCCCGATCATCTATCCGTTTTCGCGCATCCCCGCGAAGTGGCAGTGGGCCGCCGCGATCAATCCGATGACCTCCATCATCGAGTCCTTCCGGGCCATGGCCCTCGGCGCCCCCGGCGTCACGATCGGGCAATACGCCGGCTCCCTCACCCTCAGCCTCATCCTTTGCGTCATCGGCGTGCTGCTCTTCCAGCAGGTAACCCGGACGTTCGTCGACTACGCCTGATCCCATGGCCCAGCCCATCATTTCCGTCCGCGACATCTCCAAGCGCTACACGCTCGGTCACGTCGGCATGTCTTCATTTCGCGAGGAACTATCGCGCCTGTTTGCGCCTCGCGCCGCGCCCGTGAAGAAGGGCGAGTTCTGGGCCCTGCGGAATGTCAGCTTCGACGTCGAGCCCGGTTCCATCGTCGGCATCATCGGGCGCAACGGCGCGGGCAAGAGCACGCTGCTGAAGATTCTGGCGCGCATCGCCCGACCGACCGTCGGCCATGCCGATCTGTACGGGCGTATCGGCTCACTGCTGGAGGTGGGCACCGGCTTCCACCCGGAACTGACCGGGCGCGAGAATATCTTCCTGAACGGGGCGGTGCTGGGCATGTCTCGCGCAGATATCACGCGGCGCTTCGATGAGATCGTGGAGTTCGCCGAGGTCGAGCAGTTCCTGGAAACGCCGGTCAAGCGCTACAGCAGTG
>JBDTJA010000054.1:0-17912 GCA_039936075.1 Opitutaceae bacterium
CCGCTGAGGCCAGCGTTGACGACGCGCCATGGGAGGTGGGCCGCGGTGATTTTTTCCTGGATGCGCGCGGGGTAGGCCTCGCTCGCCGGATCCTCGAGGCCGTAGCCGGCAGTCAGGCTATCGCCGAAAAACAGGAGGGTGCGCGGCTTCTCCGCATGGAGCCAGCCGGTCGCGAGGCCGAGCCAGAGGAGAAGAAAATAGAAAAAGCGCGGGCGCATGTCGTAAATCGACCGCTTGAACTAGCTTTCGTGCCGTTTCGCATGTTTCGTGGCCGGATTATTTTATGAACGCGTCATCGATGCTGAAGGTGGAACGACTGACCAAAACCTACCGGTCCGCGGGCAGCCCGCTGACGGTGTTGCGCGACGTCAGCTTCGAGCTCGCCGCCGGCGCGAGCGTGGCGATCGTCGGCCCGAGCGGCAGCGGGAAGACCACGCTGCTTGGCCTCTGCGCGGGGCTCGACCGTCCGACGGACGGCAATGTGAGCATTGCGGGCGAAGCCATTGGCGGGCTGGACGAGGATGCGCGTGCGCTCGTGCGCAACGCGCATGTCGGGTTCGTGTTTCAGAATTTCCAGCTCATCCCGACGCTCACCGCGCTGGAGAATGTGCTCGTACCGGTCGAGCTGGCTGGTGACTCGACGTGCGAGCCCGAGGCGCGGGCGCTGCTTGCGCGGGTGGGGCTGGGCGAGCGCTGCGATCACTATCCGGTGCAACTCTCCGGGGGAGAACAACAGCGCGTGGCGCTGGCCCGCGCGTTCATGAACCGCCCGAAGATTTTGTTCTGCGACGAGCCCACGGGAAATCTCGACGCCGACACGGCCGCGCTGATGGTTGAGCTGATCTTCGGTCTGAACCGCGAACGCGGCACCACGCTGGTGCTCGTGACGCACGATCTGGAGCTCGCGAAAAAATGTGCGCGCGTGATCCGGTTAAAAGGCGGAGCGGTGCTGAGCGACGAACTTACATGAAATTTTCGCCCACGGAATACACGGACTACACCGAAGCCGGCATGACGAGGCATGAGCAAATTGATTCGCGAGAAGGAAACTTACGAAATTTTGGGGGCGTGCTTTGAAGTTTATAGGGAGAAAGGCTGTGGATTTTTGGAAGCGGTCTACCAGGAATGCCTGGAGGTCGAGTTCGCTCTACGGGGCATCCCAGTCCGGTCCCTTGTTCCCCTTTCGCTGACTTATAAGGGCCACGCGCTCACCAAAATTTATGTGGCCGATTTCATCTGCCACGAAACCGTCCTCTTGGAACTCAAAGCCGTCTCTAAACTCGTCGACGAAAACCGTGCTCAGGTTCAAAACTACCTCCATGCGACCCGCCTGCGTGTCGGATTGCTCGTTAACTTCGGACACTTTCCCAAGGCAGAGCATGAGCGCTTCGTACTCTGATTCTTCCGCGTATTCCGCGTGTTCCGTGGGCAACCCATGAACTTTATCCTGAAGATGGCGTGGCGGGATTCGCGGGCCTCGCGGCGGCGGCTGGCGCTGTATTCGCTCTCGATTGTACTTGGGATCGCCGCACTCACGGGCATCGGTTCGCTCGGCGAAAACCTCCGCCGCACGGTCGAGCTGCAGACCAAATCGCTGCTCGGCTCGGACCTGGCCGTGACGTCGCGCAAGCCGTTCGACGAGGCGACAATGACGTATTTCCGCAGCGTCGGCGGCGAGATCGCGACCGAGGTGGCGTTTGCCACCCAGCTCAATTTCGTGCGCACCGGCGAGCGCCGGCTGGTGCAAGTCGTGGCCATGGACGGTCGTTTTCCGTTCTATGGTGAAGCCGTCACGACGCCTTCCGATGCGATGGCCCGGCTCGCGGACAATCACTCGGTGGTGCTTGAGGAAACCTTGCTGGTGCAGTTCGGCGTTCACCTCGGCGACGAGGTCCGTCTGGGCACCGGGACGTTCCAGGTGGTGGGCGCGCTGCAGAAAATTCCCGGCGATGCGGCCATCGTGGCGCTGTTTTCCCCGCGGGTTTACCTTTCTTCCACCGCGCTGCAGTCCACCGGGCTGTTGAAACAGGACGGATTCGCGCGGCATCGCGTGCAATTCAAGCTCCCTGCCGCGACCGATCCGGACAAACTGGAGCAGGCGATGCGGGAGAAGTTCAGCGGACAGCGCTTCAACTTCGATACGGTGGAGGAGCGCAAGCGCCAGCTCGGGTCGGCGCTCAAGGATTTATATTCGTTTCTCAGCCTCGTGGGCTTCGTCGCGCTCTTTCTCGGGGCGGTCGGGGTGGCAAGCGCGATCCATGTCTACATCCGTCAGAAAATCTCGACAGTCGCGGTGCTGCGTTGCCTTGGGGCGAGTGGCCGGACGGGGTTCGCGATCTACCTCGTGCAGGGCATCGGGCTCGGCGTCCTTGGATCCGTGATCGGCGCGGCGCTCGGCGTCGTGGTGCAGTTCATTCTGCCCGTGGTGCTGAAGGACTTCCTGCCCTTCCAGGTGGAGCTGTTCATTGCCTGGGGCGCCCTGGCCAAGGGCACGGTGGCAGGGCTGGTGATTTGCGTGCTGTTCACGCTGCTGCCGCTGTTGGCGGTGCGACGCGTTTCGCCGTTGGTGGCGCTGCGGTCAGCGCTGGGCGAAAACACGAAAATGGATCCGCTCATTCCGATCGTGTACGTGGCCATCGCCGCGGCGGTCACGGGTTTTGCCATCCTTCAAACCGGCCACTGGCGGACTGGCCTCGGCTTTGCCGCGATGATGGCGTTCAGCTTCGGCGTGCTGGCCGCCATGGCGAAATTCGTCGCATGGGCCGCCAGGAAATTCGTGCCGAAAAAACCGCTGAGGTACGTCGTGCGGCAGGGGCTCGCGAATCTCCATCGGCCCAACAACCGCACGGTGCTGCTGCTGCTGTCGCTCGGGCTGGGGACGTTTCTCATGCTCAGCCTCGTGCTCGTGCGGGCGACCTTGCTCGACAAGATCATGGGGGTGGGGGCAGGAGCGCGCCCGAACCTGATGTTCTTCGACATCCAGGAGGACCAGTTTCCCAAGCTGCAGAAAATCCTCAGCGCGGAGGGCGCGCCGATCCTCGTGTCGGCGCCGATTGTCACCATGAAACTCGAATCCGTCCGGGGCCGGTCGGTGGCGGAGTTGTTGAAGGACGAGGCTGTCGTGGCTTTGCGTCCGGCGGGAGCAGGCGCGGCTGGGCGGATGACGCGGACCAAAGCGCGGGCCGAGTCGAAGGGGCAGGACCAAGGCCGGATACCGGCGTGGACGCTGACTCGAGAATATCGCTCGAGCTATCGCGCCGAGCTCGGGGAGACGGAGAAGATTTCCTCAGGCGAATGGATCGGCCACGCGAAGCCGGGCGAATCGCGCATCCCGATTTCCGTCGAGGAAGGTCTGGCCAAGGAACTCCAGCTCGCGCTCGGCGACGAGGTGGTCTTCGACGTCCAGGGTGTGCCGATGAAAACCTACGTGGCCAGCCTGCGCACAGTGGAGTGGCAGCGGATGCAGCCGAATTTCTTCATCCTGTTTCCCGAGGGCGTGCTGGAACCCGCCCCCAAGACCTTCGCTGCCGCGACTCGGGCGGGGACGCCCGCCATTGCCGCGAAGGTGCAGCAGGCGGTGGCCAGGGCGCTGCCGGGCATTTCCGCCATCGATCTGGCGCTGATCATCCAGACGTTCGACAGCATTTTTTCCAAAGTGGCCTTTGTCGTTACGTTCATGGCGGGCTTCACCGTCATCACCGGGATTGTGGTGCTGGCGGGCGCCGTGATGACGGGGCGCTACCAACGCATTCGCGAGACGGTGCTGCTGCGCACGCTGGGCGCCACGCGCCGCCAGCTCGTGCAAATCATGCTCGTCGAATACGCCGTGCTCGGCGTGCTCGCAACGTTGACCGGCGGCGGACTCGCCGTGATCGGCAATGCGCTGCTCGCGAGGTTCGTTTTCAAGGGAGCCATGGTACTCCCGATTCCGGCGCTGCTTATCTCGATGGTTGCGGCGGTGGCGATCACCTTGATCACCGGGCTTATCGCGAACCGGGGCGTGACGGATCATCCGCCGCTCGAGGTGCTGCGGCAGGAAACGTGACGAACGGGGGCCGTGCCATCCAGCGGGATGGATGGCCGCGTTCGTCTGGCGTCGCTGCGGCTTCCAGCCGCAGGTTTTGCGAATGATCCCTCTGCAGCAGGATACCGCAGCCACGTTCGCGCCGCCGATTCCGGACTTGTTACTTGCTCCTTGGCACTTACCACTTGGCGTGCATGAGCGTCCCCCGCGTCGTCACCTTTCACTACATCTTGCGCGCCCCATCGGGCCACGTGATTGACGCATCGGCGGGCCGCGAGCCGATCACTTATCTTGAGGGCGCGGGGCAGATCATTGACGGGCTCGACCAGCGGCTGCGTCCGGTCGCGGCGGGCGCCAAGCTCGTCGTCCCTGTGCCGGCCGCCGAGGCTTATGGCGAACGCGATCCCGCTCAGGTGCAGAAGGTGAAACGCGCGATGCTGCCGGTGGAGGGGGAGCTGCAGGTGGGGGCCCAATTCCAGGCGGGGGAGGACCGGTACGCGCCGGTCGTCACGGTGATGGCGGTCGAGGGCGACGAGGTGGTGCTCGATGCCAATCATCCGCTGGCCGGGATGGATCTCAATTTTGAAGTCGAGCTGGTGGCCGCGCGCCCGGCGACGACGGCGGAGTTGGCCCATGGGCATCCGCACGGAATGGATGGAACCGGGCATTGCCAGTAGGACGGCGAACCCTCAATTTCTGGCGCATGAAAATCCTTGGCATCGACATTGGTGGGTCCGCGTTGAAGGGCGCGCCGGTGGATACGGTCACCGGCCGGCTGTTGGAAGAACGTTTTCGCATCGAGACGCCGACGGTCGCCACGCCTGCGGCGATGGCGAAACACGCCGCGGAGATCGCTCGGCATTTCAAATGGCGTGGGCCCATCGGCCTCGGCTTTCCCGGCGTGATCCACGGTTCGCACATCCTCACCTCGGCCAACCTGCACAAGAAATTCATCGGGTGTGATGGCGGGAAACTTTTCGCGCAGGCTACCGGCTGTCGGGTGACGCTGACCAACGACGCCGCCGCGGCGGCCCAAGCCGAGATGCGGTTTGGCGCCGGGAAGGGTTTCAAGGGCAAGGCGCTCATTCTCACGCTCGGCACGGGCATCGGCTCGTCGCTTTGCTATCATGAGATGGTCGTGCCCTGTGAATTCGGCCATCTGCCCATCAAGGGAAAATCGGCGGAGTACTACGTTTCGGCGGCCGCGCGCAAGCGCCGCGATTTGTCCTGGGCGGAGTGGGGCGAGGAGCTCGGCGATTATGTCCGCACGCTGGAAAAAATGATCTGGCCCGAGCTGATCATCATCGGCGGCGGGGTGAGCGCGAAGAGCCATAAATATTTCAAATATATCAAGCCCCGCGCCAAGCTGGTGCCGGCCAAGTTCCTGAACGAGGCCGGCATTGTCGGCGCCGCACTGTCGTTCCACCGCCACGGGTGAGGAAGTAAGTTATGCATCGGTAACGCCGTTCAGCGAAATTCCGTGTAACTTTATGCCCGCCTGCAGTGTTGTCGTCACATGCCAGCACCTGCCCTGCCTGCTCCGGCCTTGAGCAATGCCGGCCTTCTTTTGGCCGCAAAACGGGTGCGTTTCATTGCAACCCCCTCCACGTTATCACCGGCAATCGGCAATGGATCAGGTCGCCGTGAGGCGGGCTTTACGCTCGATGTCCGATCCGCCGCTACCGGGTGTAAAGCCCGACCCACAAAATCGTGGGAAATCAAACTGACCCATTACCCGGCAATCCCATTGCCTGCTCTCGTTTGTAGGAGTCAGGGGGTTTGGATGGAGGGGTGGTTGTGAGGTCCTCCACGCTTTTTTCCGGACGTGGCGCCCGCGCTTGCGTTGGCTTGGTGAAATCCTGAGTCTCGGCCCTCTTTACTCACACCCCTATGAACCCGGCTCCTGCATCCAAATCCGCCTCTGCTCCGCTGGTCGTGAAGAAGAAATCGAAAACCAAGTGGTTCGTCATCGGCGGCATCGTGCTGCTGCTGGTGCTCATTCTGGCCGCAGTGGCCAAGAGCAGAAAACAGGAGACGGGTATCGTGGTCACGACTGAAAAGGCCGTGGTGAAGACGATCACCCAGTTGGTGACCGCGACCGGCAAGGTTCAGCCCGAAGTCGAGGTCAAGATTTCCACCGAGGCCGCAGGCGAAATCATCGCACTACCCTTCAAGGAGGGTGCCGCGGTGAAAAAGGGCGACCTGCTCGTGAAGATTCGCCCCGACACGTACCAGTCCCAGGTTGACCAGCAGGACGCCAACCTTGTCGCCGCCAAGGCCGGCGCAGTGCAGGCCCAGGCGCAACTGGTCAAGGCCCAGGACGACTTCAAACGCACCGACGACCTTTTCAAGAAGCAGCTGATGTCCGACTCCGATTTTTCCGCCGCCAAGACCAACCTCGATGTTGGCCGAGCCAATTACGATAACGCCCTGGCGCAGATCCGCCGCAGCGAAGGTGCACTCAGCCAGGCGCGGGACCTCCTCAACAAGACCATTATCTACTCCCCGATGGACGGGACGATCAGCGCCCTCGGCAGTGAAATCGGCGAGCGCGTCGTCGGCACCGGTTCCTTTGCCGGGACCGAGATCATGCGCGTCGCCGACCTCAGCCGCATGGAGGTTCGGGTCAATGTGAACGAGAACGACATCGTTAACGTCAAGATCGGCGACCATGCCGCCATCACGATCGATGCCTACCCCGGCCGCGCCTTCTCCGGCACCGTCTCCGAGATCAGCAGCTCGGCGCAGAATTCCACAGGGGCCGCCGGCTCCACGCAGGCGACCAACGCTGACGAGGTCTCGAATTTTCAGGTCAAGATCCGCATCAGCGACGATGACGTGAATCTGCGCCCGGGCATGAGTGCCACGGCTGACATCGCCACCAAGACCGTCGAGAACGTCGTTGCCATTCCAATCCAGAGCGTGACGGTGCGCGCCGCCGGTGGCATGAACACGGACGAATTACAAAAGAAGAAGGCCAAGGACGCCCAGGAGAAGTCCGGCAACGAGCTCGAGATGGTGGCCGACCGCGAACAAGCCCGCCGCGATGCCAACAAGCTCCAGCGGATCGTCTTCATCCGCGAGGGCTCGAAGGTCCGCGCGCAGAAAGTGGAAACCGGCATTGCCGACAACTCCCTCATCGAGGTGAAGTCCGGTGTGAAGGCCGGCGACGAGGTCGTGTCCGGCAGCTACGCCGCCATCAGCCGCAAGCTGAAGGATGGTTCTGCGATCCAACTCGAGCAGCCAAAGAAGGATGACAGGAAATAAGGCGCTCGCCCGATGACGCCTCCGATCGCTCCTTCCGCCGCTGACCGCCTGACGCGCCCCATGGGGTCGCTCGTGATCGACATCGAGGAGGTCACGAAGCTCTACACCATGGGTGAGGAAATCATCCATGCGCTGCGCGGCGTCTCGCTGAAGATCCATCGCAACGAGTATCTCGCCATCATGGGCCCGTCCGGCTCCGGCAAGTCCACCCTGATGAACATGCTCGGCTGCCTCGATACCCCGACGGCCGGCCGCTACGAGTTCAACGGCAGGAATGTGGCCTCGATGGAGGACGACGAGCTCGCCGACATCCGCAATCGCGAGATCGGCTTCGTCTTCCAGACGTTCAACCTGCTCCCGCGCTCCACCGCCCTTGCCAATGTCGAGCTGCCGCTCATCTACGCCGGCATCGGCCCCGGCCAGCGCCGGGCGCAGGCCGAGGAGACGCTCCGGAGTGTCGGTCTCGGCGAGCGCATGGGGCACAAGCCGAACGAGCTCTCCGGCGGCCAGCGCCAGCGGGTCGCCATCGCCCGCGCGCTCGTCAACCATCCCTCCATCATCCTCGCTGACGAGCCCACGGGCAATCTCGACTCCAAGACTGGCGTCGAGATCATGGCGCTGTTTGAGACGCTCTACGAGCTGGGCAACACCATCATTGTCGTCACCCACGAAGAGGACATCGCCCGGCACGCGCGCCGCATCGTGCGCCTGCGTGACGGCCTGATCGAGAGCGACGGGCCCCGTTGACTGATCCGGTATGAAGCGGCTGATCTACGAATTCACCGAGTCCTTCCGGATCGCGTTCGCCCAGATCCGGGCGAACAAGCTGCGCTCCGTCCTCACGGCGCTCGGGGTCATCATCGGCATCGTCGCGGTGACGCTGATGGGCACCGCGATCAGTGGCATCGACAAGGGTTTCCAAAACAGCCTCGCCATGCTGGGCGACGACGTGCTCTACGTGCAAAAGTGGCCCTGGGGCGGGGTGCAGGATTGGTGGAATTACCAGAATCGCCCGCGCATTACCGCCGACCTGGCGGAGAAGCTGAATCAGATTATTGATGCCACGCCGAACTCCACGCTCGAGGTCGCGGTGCCCGTCGCCATGCGCGGCAGTCCGATCAAGAACGGTGAATACCAGGTCACCGGCACGGTGCTTGGCACCAATGGCGACTACTCGCGCATCACCGCCGTCGACCTGACCGAGGGCCGTTTCTTCAACGAGACGGAAGCCAATTCCGGCCGGCCGGTCTGCATCATCGGGGCCGATATCGCCGAGGCGCTGTTCCAGGGGCGCACGCCGCTTGACCAGCTGGTGCAAGTCGGCGGCCACCCGTGCAAGGTCATCGGCGTCCTCGCCAAGCAGGGCTCGTTTCTCGGGCTGATCAGCTTCGACAACCAAGTGTTCATCCCGCTCGAGTCGTACAAGAAATACTTCAGCCTGCGTCGGGACGTGCAGATCCGCGTCAAGGTGAAGGACAAGAATCGGCTGGAGGAGTCGCGGGACGAGCTGGTCGGCGACGCACGCCGTGTGCGGAGCCAGCTCCCGGGCGAACGGGACAATTTTTCGATCAACGAGCAGCAGGCGTTCAAGGCCGTGCTTGAGCCGGTGAAAAGGGGCATCGCGATCGCGGGTCTCTTCATTACCGGCCTCTCGCTCTTCGTCGGCGCGATCGGCATCATGAACATCACGTTCGTGAGCGTGAAGGAGCGCACGAAGGAGATCGGCACGCGCAAGGCCTTGGGCGCCCGCCGCCGCACCATTCTCCTGCAATTCCTGATCGAGGCCGTTTCCATCTGCATGATTGGCGGCGTTGTCGGACTCCTTCTGACCTACGCCGCCTGCATCGGCCTGCAGGCGGCGATGCCTTCATTCCCCATCGATTTCTCCGTCAGCCTTGTGATCATCAGTATGCTGGTCTCGGTCGTGACGGGCATTGTCTCGGGCTTTGCCCCGGCTTGGGGCGCCGCCCGTCTCGATCCCGTGGTTGCGCTGCGCTACGAATAATTCGCCATGGGTCTCACTGAAATCCTGCGCATGGCCCTCGGCTCCCTCGGAGTGAACAAACTCCGTTCGGGCCTCACGATGATGGGTATCACCATCGGCGTCTTCTCAGTCATCGGCGTAATGACCGCCGTGTCAGCCCTGCGCGGATCCATTGAGAACGGCCTGAGCTTCCTCGGTTCGGACATGTTTCAAATCGCCAAGTTTCCCGTCAACGGCGGTGGCGGCGCCAACCGTCGCCGCTATGAGATGCGTCGCGACATCACGCTTGATCAGGCCCTGCGTTATAAGCGACTGATGGAAAACGCGGCTGACGTCGTTTGCATCAAGGTTTACGAGCATAATACCTCGGTGCAGGCCCGGTATCAGAACCTGAAAACCACGCCCGGCATCATCTTTGTCGGCAGCAACGAACACTTTATCACGTCTGACCAGTACGCGATCGGCCTGGGCAGGAACCTGAACGCGGCCGATATCGAATTCGCGCGCCCCGTGGCGATCATCGGCCAAGCCATCCTCAAGCGACTGTTTCCGTCCGAGTCGCCCTTGGGCAAAATGATCAAGGTCAACGAACGCACGTACTCGGTCATCGGCACCTTCGCGGACAAGGGTTCCTCCTTTGGCCAGAACCAGGACGCGATCGTGATGGTTCCGGTCACGCGGTTTTTCAGCGATTTCGGCGCCGCCCGGCACACGATCAGCATCGCGACGCAGGCGCCCTCGCAGGGGGTCTACAACGACACGATCGACAAGGGCATCACCGCGATGCGCATCGTGCGCGGGTTGAAGCCCGAACAGGACAATGACTTTGAGGTTTATTCCAACGACTCGCTCATTGCGACGTTTGCGAAGGTGGCGGACGTGATTGCCGCCGGTTCCTTAGTGATCAGCGGCATCGCATTGCTCGCGGCGGGGGTGGGCATCATGAACATCATGCTCGTCAGCGTGACGGAGCGCACGAAGGAGATCGGCATCCGCAAATCCATCGGCGCGCGCAAGGCGAGCATTCTGATTCAGTTCCTCGTGGAGTCCGTGGCCATCTCGCTGGCAGGTGGGGTGGCTGGCATCCTGCTCGGCGTGGCGGGAGGCAATGCGCTCGCCTTGATGCTCAAGGCCTCCGTGGTGTTTCCGTGGGGCTGGGCCGCCCTCGGCCTGATCGTCTGCTCGGCGATCGGCGTCGGGTTTGGTTTTTATCCCGCCTGGAAGGCTGCGTCTCTCGATCCGATCGAGGCTCTGCGCTACGAATAAAAAAGCCGTGCCGGCCCGGGCCCGCACGGCGGGAAGGAATCGACCGCAGAATCAGCGGACCGACGGCCCCTGGTAGGCGGCGTCGCCAAACCCCAGGATGGGATAGAAAATACAGCCGAGGAAGGCCAGGCCGATCCCGAAGCCCGTGCCTTTGCCGAAGGACTTCGCCACATCGATCGCGACGATGATGGCGAAGATGAGGTTGACCAAGGGAATGAGGAAAAGAATCAGCCACCAAGTCGGTCGGCCAACAATCTTCAGCAAGATATAGACGTTGTAGATCGGAATGATGGCGGCCCAACCGGGCTGGCCGGCCTTGACGAAGACTTTCCAGAAACCAGCAATGATCAGGATTACGAATGCGAGTTCGAGCAACAGGATGAGGAAGGCCATGGATGCAGGGGTTGAGGCTGAAGCGACCCGGAGGAATCGGGCTCCGTATCCCTTAACCGCCCGCCCTCGAATGAGGCAAGATTCAAACCGGGCCGGCGCCGCTCAGCCTCGCCGGATTTCGGAGCCTTGGAACCGGATCTGGATGCGGAAAACTTTCTTTATCCGGCACTTGATGACGCCGGTGGCGAGATCGACGCTCTCCGGCACCTCGATGCGATGGATATCCACCGTGGCGTGGAAACCACGCTCGGAAAACACGTCGATCAGCATCGTTAGCGCCGTCGGGTCGTCGAGCAGCACATCCTCCGTGTTGATGTGCGCCGCGCCGGAAATCGCATGTCGCTGCACGATGGGCAGGATTTTCTTCGAGATGAAAGCCACGACCTTGGCGAACAGCTCCGGCTGGCCGAATTCATGGCTATCGAGCCGCTTCACGAGTTCCTGGCGCGCGTGGACAATGAACTCGCTCGCCACCGGCACGTTGCGCAGCCGGTCCACCGTGCGCGGATCGAGCTCGAGCGTGCTCTGGTACTCGAGCTCCTTGAGGATGTTCTGCTCGACCTCCTCGATCGGCCCTTGGGCGTTGATGAAATGATAGTGGAAGAGCTCCTTGAGCGACTGGAGCGCATCCCAAGTCTGCTCCTTGAACACGCGATAACGGCGCCGCGCCAGCGTCTCGTCGTGGTCCGTGACGCGGTCTTCCCAAAGCTGGCCGACGCCGGTACGCGTGACTTCCTCGTTGTGGCTGAGGGTTTCGCGGCCGCGCTTCAGTTGGCGGGCGACGGACTCCTTCTCGTCCACGAACAGCACCATGATGTGGATCGTGGGCTGGCGGAAATGAATGCCGAGTGGAGAGCTGAAAAACTCGCGCCGCAGCGCGTGCATCTTGTCCACGAGCATTTTCAAGCACTCAACCTGCACGTTGGTGCGGGGGAAACCGTCGAGGATGACCCCGTCGCGATACGCGGGCTTCATTAGCTCCCGGAGCAGGAGGCCGACCGCTTCGCGGTCCCCGACCATGCTGCCTGCGTCCTTTAGCCGCTTGGCCTCGGGGGAATCGAGCAGGGCGCTGATGACGATGGGCGGGCAGGTGAGGCCGCGGCTTTTGGTGATGAACTGGGTGTGGGTGCCTTTGCCCGCACCCGGCGCGCCGCCGAGGAGGATGATTTCCTTCGGGAAGCGCAGATTTTCCCGGCCGAAGTCCGCCTCGAGGTCGGACCAGACGGAGCTAAAGATGAGCTGCGCATCCTTGATTTCGAGATCCGTTAATTTGGCCGCGGGTGGGGTGGCCGCGGGAGCCACGGATTTCGGTGGGGTTGCAATGGGGGTACTCATGCGAGGTCGGAGGCTAGGCTAAGAGGGTTTTGGGGCGGGGTTCGACAAAAGAAATCGTCGCTTGGAAAATAACCCCGCCCTCCGGCCTTACACGGTGCGGGGCTGCGCGCCTTCCGAAGTTCTGCATGACGCCACGCGGGCAGCCAGTCGTGGGGCGGCGATTGTGAAGGAACAAGGCACTGCCGTCCAACCTCTCGGGAAGATATCGCGGCCGCTGGCACAAGGTGCGAATTTTTTGGGATGCTTTGCCCTGCTGCCGGGGTGTATTGGCGTCGGAACGTTGCTCCGCGCGCGATAATTGCCACGGATCATCGTGAGCGTTGAGTTTCACAATTTATTTTTCGCCGGTGAAGGCGCCGCGTTGGAACCCCGGTGCCATCCCAAGGTCGAGCTAGTTACACACGTTTACGGGTTCTGCCCAAGGGCGTGTGAGTTGAAGCTGGACCTGACGGGGTCGTCCTTGTGGCGGCCCCGTCTTGGCTTTTAAGATTGGCCCCTTCCCCGGCCGAAACACACTTCCCGTCATGCGCATCCTCATCGCCGACGACGAACCTGGCATCCGCAAAACCACGCGGATTGCCGTGGAAACCGCCGGTCACACCGCCTTGGAGGCGCCCAACGGTCTCCGTGCGGTCAAGGCCCTCGAGGAGGAAAATTTTGACGCAGTGTTTCTCGACCTGAAGCTGGGCGCGGATGACGGCCTCGAGGTCCTCGCCAAGCTGCTCAAAGCCCAGCCGTCTCTCGCCGTGGTGATGTTCACGGCCTACGCCAACATCGCCACCGCCGTGGAAGCCATGCGGCGGGGGGCGTTCGATTTCCTGCCCAAGCCCTTCACGCCCGACCAGATCCGCGCGGTCCTGGCAAAGATCGAAAAATCGCGCGTGCTCGAGACCCGCGTGAAGGCGCTCGAAAGCGAGCTATCCCGCGAGTCGCCGCCGGTTGACCTGGAATCAACCGAGCCCGCGACCCAGCGCGCCCTCCAGATTGCCTTCAAGGCGGCGGAAACGCCCGCCAGTATCCTGATTCTTGGGCCGAGCGGCACCGGCAAGAGCGTCCTGGCCCGCGAGATTCATCGGCGCAGCGCCCAAAAGGACGCCGCCTTTGTCACCGTCAGCTGCCCGAGCCTTTCCCGCGAATTGCTGGAAGCCGAGCTTTTCGGCCACGTGAAGGGTTCATTCACCGGCGCGGTCAACGACGCGTTTGGCAAAGTCGCCGCCGCCGATGGCGGCACGCTTTTCCTCGATGAGATCGGCGAGCTTTCCCTCGAGATCCAGCCCAAGCTCCTCCGGCTCCTGCAGGAGCGCGAATACGAGCGGGTGGGTGAGAACAAGCCCCGGCATGCCAACGTCCGCGTCATTGCGGCCACCAATCGCAATCTCGCGGAGGAGGTGAAGGCCGGCCGTTTTCGAGAGGATCTCTATTACCGGCTCAATGTCATCTCGATCAACCTGCCCGGACTGCACGACCGGCCGGGCGACCTGGCGCACTTTGCCGAGAACTACCGGAAATTTTTCTCGGCGCGGCTGGGCAAGAAAATCACGGCTTTCTCGCCCGCCGCGAGCACGGCTTTTGCCGGTTATGGCTGGCCGGGCAATCTCCGCGAACTGCGCAACGTGATCGAGCGCGCCACGATCCTGGCCGGTGGGGAAACGATCGAGTTGTTCGACCTGCCGGAGGAATTCGGCGGGCCCGCCGATCCCACGGTGGCGGTCGGGGCGCGCGTGACGCTCGAAGCCCTGGAGGCCGAGCATCTCCGCCGCATCCTCGGGCACAGCCGCAATCTGGACGACGCGGCGAAGGTCCTCGGCATTGACCCCGCCACGCTTTACCGCAAGCGCCAAAAGCTCGGCCTGCTCTAGGTTGCCGCGATGCTCCGCACGCGCCTCACCCTCGGCCTGCTGCCGCTGCTCCTGCTGTTCCTGCTGGCGTGCCTGTACGCGGTGCACACCAACCGGGAGCTCGGCGAAGCCGTCGAGGGCATTCTCTCGCGCAATTTCCATTCGATCCGCGTCGTGCAGGAATTGCGCGACGCCGCGGCGCAGATGAACGCCGCCCTCGGCGATGCCCGTCAGGGCGATCCGGCCGCCGCCCTCCCGCGCTTCGCCGCGGGCCGGGCCCACTTCAAGCGCGGCCTCAATGACGAGTTGCTGGCATCCCCCGATCAGGAAAAAACCGAGCGGCTCAATGCCGTGGACGCGGAATTCCAGCGCTTCACCGCGGCGGGCGATGAAACCCTGCGGCTGGGATCGCTCAATCCGCTGGAAATTCTCAAGCGGAGTGAAGCGGCCTACTTCGCCGTCAATCACGCGCTCGACGACCTGCTCGAGCGCGATCATCGGGAAATTGCCGGGGCAGAGGCCCGGGTGAAGGCCCGCATTGATCGCACCTTGAACTGGCTCGTCGTCGCGATGGTGGCGGTGGTTTTGCTCTTTTTCTTCCTGGCGTGGCGGATGGCCGACGCCTTCCTGCGGCCGATCCGGGCGTTGACGGTTTCCGCCGTGGCCCTGGGTGACGGCGATCTTTCGCGCGAGGTGCCCGTGACGTCGCAGGACGAGCTCGGTCAGCTGGCAAAGGCCTTCAATACGATGGCCGCCCACCTGCGGGCCTACCGCGACGCGACGCTGGCGAAAGTGCTGCGCACGCAGCGCACGATGGAAGCCACGCTGACCTCGACTCCGGAGCCGGTCTTTGTCGTGGCCCGGGATGGCACCCACGAGGTCCGCAATCCCGCGGCCGAGCAGCTCGCGAAGTCGGGGGAGTTTGCCGCGGGCTTTCCGCCGGGGCTGGCGGGGCCGTTGGCGGATGTGTTGCAATCCGGCGGGCATTATCTGCCGACCGATTACGCCAAGGTGGTGACCCTCCGTTTTGGTCGCGAAGACCGCCATTACCTTCCGCGCATCCTCGCCATCGGCGACAAGCTCACGGAGTTCACCGGCGCCGCCATCATCCTGCAGGATGTGACAAAATTCCGGCTGCTCGATGATGCGAAGACCAATCTCGTCGGCACCGTCAGCCACGAGCTCAAGTCACCGCTGACCAGCCTCCGTCTGGCGGTTTACCTTTTGCTGGAGCAGAAAATCGCCGGCCTGACCGGCACCCAGCAGGAGCTGCTGGAAACGGCGCGCGACGAGGCCGATCGCCTGCTGCGCATCCTCGACAATCTCCTCGACCTAGCCCGGCTCGAAAGCGGCGCGTCCACGCTCGAGCGTCACCCGGTGAAAATCGTGACCCTGCTGGAGGAGCTGGCGACGGAGGCGCACAGTTTCATTGATGCGGCCGGACTGCAACTGAGGGTGGACATCGAGCCCGAACTGACCACGGCAGAACTCAACCTCGACTTCCATCGTCTCCGGCACGTGTTCATCAATCTCCTGACCAACGCCGCCAAATATTCCCCACCGGGCGGCGTGGTGACGCTGGCCGCCGCGACCGCCCCGCTGGGTTTCATTCGCTTTTCCGTGACCGATCAGGGTTTCGGCATTCCCGCCGAAGCACTCCCGCACGTCTTTGAGCGATTCTATCGCGCTCCGGGCCAGACGAAGACCGGCGCCGGTTTGGGGCTAGCGATCGCGCGCGAAATTGTGGTGGCGCATGGGGGCAGTATCGCTTGCAGCAGCGAAGTGGGGCGGGGAACGACGTTCCAGTTTTTGCTCCCTCGCTGAGCCGGTCGCGCCGCCGGTCGCGGGCGTGAAGAATTGTGCCTTGGGGCCGAACCGCGCGCCTCATCATGGGTCTAGACCGTTACTCACCTCCCCGCTGAGCATAAGAAACTCAACCCATCCACTACCATGAATAAACCCGTCTCCCTCGCTCTCCTTATCGGCGGCATCGTCCTCATCATTTACGGCATCAGCGCCTCTGATTCCGTCGGTTCAAGCTTCTCCCGTCTCTTCACGGGCGCTCCCACTGATCGCACAATCTGGTTGTTGCTCGGGGGAATCATCGCCGCCGGCATCGGCCTCACGGGTACTCTTCGCGGCACCAAGACCAACCTCTAACCTCTAGCCTCTAACCTCTAACCTCTAACTCCCTACTCGTCATGCTCGGATACGCCATCACCTTCCTTCTCGTCGCAATTATCGCTGGTGTCCTCGGCTTCGGCGGCATCGCCGGCACTGCCGCAGGCATCGCTAAGATCCTGTTCTTCGTCTTCCTGATCCTCTTTATTATCTCGTTGTTCCGGAGCCGGAGAGCGCCCTGAATGGTCGGGCATTCTTTAAACTCTTCCAACCAGCTAATCTTATGAAAAATAACAAATCTGCCGCTCACTCGCCCAAGGAACTCCTCTCCGAACTTCAGACTCTCGTGGCTGAAGCCGAACAAATGATCGGCGACTCCGCCGGCGAGGCCACTGAGGATGCCATGAGCTCCCTCCGGGGTCGCTACGAAGCCATGCAAGAGCGCTTGTCGGAAGCTTACGACGGTGCAAAGAAGAAGGTCGTGGCCGGAGCCAAGTACACCGACACCACGATCCGCGAGAATCCTTATCAAGCCTTGGCCGTTGCGGCCGGTCTTGGCATCCTCGTCGGGGTCCTCCTCGGCCGCCGCAATTCCCGATAGGCCAACGATCCCTCCATGGAAAACCCGTCCTCCACTTCACCGGGTTTCCTGCACTCGATCCACACGCTCGCGGCCAGCCTGCTCGCGACCGTCGAGGATCGGATCGAACTGGTCTCGGTTGAACTGCAGGAAGAGAAGCACCGCCTGATCCAGACTTTTATCTGGATCAGCGCGGCGATTTTTACGGGTTTCATGGCGATCGCTTTCGCGAGTCTCACCATCGTTTACCTGTTATGGGAGAGCGCCCGCCTGTATGCGCTGGGTGGTCTGACGCTGTTGTACACCGCGGCGTTGGTCGCGATCATCGTCGCTTTCCGCCGTTTTATCGCCCGGCAGCCCAAGCCGTTTGCGGCGACGCTGTCCGAAATCAAGTTGGACCGATCCCATGTATCCGGACGCTGAACTGGCGCGGCTCGAGCTTCACAAGTCCACGCTGCGCTTGCGCATTGCCATCCGGCGCCTGGAGATTTCGATCGCTGCGAAGGAAGTCGAGCGGCCCATCGCGTGGTTGGACCGGGTTCTGGCCTTCTGGCGAAAGATCAGTCCACTCGCGAAGTTCGCCGCCGTCCCCGCCGTCTTGCTGGCCAGGCGGGTCTTGCTCAAGCGTACTGGTATCTTTGGCACTTTGTTGCGCTGGGGCCCGGCGATTTTTAGCGCGGGCAAGGTCTTCGGCAAGATGCGCAGCCAGAATCAGACCGGATAAACGTTGGGAATTTCATTCCTTCTGGGCGCAGAAGCGGCCAGAGTCCTAGCGCTACTCCAACCCTCGACCCCAAAATCATCATGAGTAAAATTATCAGCCTCATCCTCATCATCGCCGGGATTTACGTCTGCTATCTCGGCAACACCCGCAAGCACTCCGTCGCCGGCGGCGTCGATTCCGCCGTTGCCACGGTAGCCGACAAGGTCACGGGCGAAGGCCACACCACCGATGCCACCTGGTATTATGTTGGTGGCGGCGTTCTCATCCTCGTCGGCGTGGTCGGCCTGACGCGCGGCGGCAAACCCTGAGTCTGGGCCATCGGTGCCCGAGGTGGGCCGTGCGCTCCGCGCGCGGCAGCTCGGTACGAAACTGCCGCGCGC
>JBDTJA010000055.1:0-5388 GCA_039936075.1 Opitutaceae bacterium
AGATCCGCGTCCACCATCGCCCGCAAATCCATCGCCGAGGGATCGAACGTGTGGGGGTCCACCCCCGGCCGGACGATTCCCTTGACCTCAACCTGGTCGCCGCCCACCTCGCGGGCCAGTTCCGTGAGGACCGTGTTCAATGTGACCACCTGCAGCGGCCGCTCCGCCGCCGTGAGCGTCGCCCCTCGCGCCATCACGCCGACGAGCGCGCCCAGGAAAAGTCGCGACAGGAAAACTCTCATAACCGGTTCAGTGGGGAGAATTCAACACGCCGTGCCGCTCCCGCAGATACTGTCGGAAGCGATTAAGCGCGCCATACCGCGGGCTGAAAAGTGCCGAGATGACAAACACCGAACCGAGGCACAGCACGATGGCCGCGCCGCTCGCCAGCCCGGCGTGATAACTCAACAGGATGCCCGTCACCGACCCGACCAGCGCGATTACGACCGACAAAAGGAGCATCCGGAAAAAATGATCGCACCATAGATAGGCACTCACCGCCGGCAGCAGGAACAACCCCAGCGCAAGCACGATCCCCATCGTCTGCAGCGCAGCCACGAGATTGAGCACCGTCAGGGCCAGGAAACCAAAATGCACCAGCCCGCCGTGCCCCCCGATCGCGCGGTGAAATACCGGGTCGAACGTCTCGAGCAGGATCGCCCGATAAAAGACCACGAAGATCAGGACGGTTACCCCGCTGATCGCCGCCGTGAGCTGAACGTCCGTGGCACTTACGCCGAGCACATTGCCAAAGAGAAAATGCGTCAGGTTCAGCCGCGTCGGCAGTTTGCTCACGAGTGCCACGCCCGCGCCGAAAAAGACAATGAATAGCGAACCGAACGCGGCGTCTTCCTTCACGCGCGTCAACCGGCTCAGCAGCGCGCTCCCCAACGCGGTCAGCAATCCCGCAACCAGCGCTCCGATAAACAGCGCCGTCGGGCTCGGCCCGAATAGCAGCCAGGCCAGCGCAATGCCCGGCAGTAGCGAGTGCGAGAGCGCATCGCCCATCAGCGCCAGCCGGCGCAAGACCAGAATGCAGCCGAGCAGACCGCCGCTCAAACTCAGCACGGCCGCGGACAGCAAGCCGCGCTGCATGAACTCGTACGAAAACGGCGTGACGATGAACTCGTGGAAATTCATCCGTGGGGATGCTCCCGGTCTTGCGCCGGATGCAGCGCGTGCGCGTGCACGCATTTTCCGCGGCGGAACGCGCGGTCGATATTCTCCGGTGACAGCACCTCGCCGATCGGGCCCGCCGCAACCAGCGTCGTGTCGAGCAAGACCGCCTGCGTGAACGTGCGTTTCGCCAGTTCGAGATCGTGGACCGCCGCCAGCACCGTCCGGCCTTGGGCTTCCCACGCGCGCAAAATATGCGTCAACTCCTCGCACGCGAAGAGATCGAGCCCGGCAAACGGCTCATCGAGCAGGAAAATGTCCGCGCCTTGCGCGAGCGCCCGGGCGAGAAAAACGCGTTGCTGCTGCCCGCCAGAAAGCATCCGAATCTGGCGCGCGGCGAGTTCGCTCAGGCCCAGCTCCTCCAGCGCGCGGTCCACTTGCTGGTGATCGGCGGCCCGCAATCGCGCGAAGAGCTTCAATGCCGGATAACGCCCTTGCTCGACCACCCCGCGCACTGTGATCGGGAAATCCCAGTCCACCGCCTGCCGCTGCGGCAAATAGGCCAGCCGCGGCAACGCGTGCTGCGGGTGGGCGTCGCCGAGGCGGATTTCTCCGCTCGCCAGCGCCTGCCAGCCGAGAATCGCCCGCAGCAGCGTGCTCTTGCCGGCACCATTGGGCCCGAGGATCGCCGTCGAGCTGCCGCACGGAATGTCCAGCGTGAGGTTCTCCAACGCGGGGGTGGATCCGTAACGAACCGTAAGCTGACGAAAGCGCAGGATGTGGTGGGTCACAGGCGGGGGCAGAAGTAGGGTCCAACAATAGCAAAGTCGTCAAGCGGGGGTACGGGCGTTCGCCTAGTCGGTGGAGTGCCCGTCCTGGTTGTGGGTCGGGGACCTTTATGCCCGACATCCGCACATCTGATGCCGGGCCTCTCAAGCCCGACCCACCGCGAATAGCCCGTTGCCCTCCCTCTTTGCCCGAGCGGGTTTGTAACGTATTATATTACAAAACCCCTGGTGAGCCATCATCTCGGGGTCCCGCTTCACGGTTTGCCTCGCGCGGATTTCTGGCTCTCCTTTTCCTCCTTTCATGAGCACCGGCCCCATTCCTGTCACTGTCCTCACCGGCTTCCTTGGTGCCGGCAAGACCACCCTTCTCAACCGCATCCTGACCGAGCAGCACGGTCGGAAGCTCGCAGTCATCGAAAACGAGTTTGGCGAGGTCGGCGTGGACAACCAGCTCGTCATCTCCAGCGACGAGGAGCTCTTCGAGATGAATAACGGGTGCATCTGCTGCACCGTTCGCGGCGATCTCATCCGCATCCTCGGCCGCCTGATGAAGCGCAAGGACAAGCTCGATGGCATCCTCATTGAAACCACCGGCATGGCCAACCCGGCACCCGTCGCGCAGACGTTTTTCACCGACGATGAGATGAAGCAAAATTTCCGGCTCGATGCCATCGTCACCGTGGTCGACGCCAAGCACGTTCTCCAGCATCTCGGCACCGAAGATGAGGCCATGAAACAGCTGGCGTTCGCCGATGTGATCCTGCTCAACAAAACCGACCTCGTGACCGCCGCGGATCTCGAAGCGCTCGAGACGCGAATCCGCCGCATCAACGCCGTCGCGAAGATCCTTCGCAGCAAGAACTGTGACGTGCCCCTCAATCAGGTGCTCAACGTCGGCGGTTTCAATCTCGACCGCGCGACGGAGCTCGATCCGAAATTCCTCGAGCCCGAATATCCGTTCGAATGGGCCGGTGCCTATGCGTTGACCGCCGGCACGCACGAACTGGTCATCGGCCACGGGAACGAGGAACCGGGTCACGAGGGTCATCACCACTCGCACGAAGGCCACGATCACGGAGAAGCGGGCCACCATCACCATCATGGTAACCCGAACGAGCTCGACGTTGTCATCCTTCAGGTAAAGGACCTCGGCGAGCCCGCCCTCGCCGCCGCGCGCGAGATGGCCGTGCGCGTATTTGCCGATTGGGAAACCCGACTCAAGGCCGGCGACACCGTCATTCCGGGTCCCGCGCTCCAGCGCCTGCTGCTCACCGAGGGCAACGGTTCCTACCCTCTTAAGGTTGAGGGCGACGGCACTTTCCTCGTCTTCGAGTCGTGCGGTCACGACCCGCTCCACATCCAGGTGAAGGGCGAGCCCGTGAAGCCTGGATGGCAGCAGGATTTTCATGCCGCCCACACGCACAACGACGCGGTCACCTCCGTCGGCATCAGCACGCCCGGTGACCTCGACGGCAAGAAGCTCAATGACTGGATCAGCGACTTGCTCCGCACCAAAGGCGGCGACATCTACCGCATGAAGGGCGTACTCAGCGTGAAAGGGTCCACCAAGCGCCTCGTCTTTCAGGGCGTGCACATGCTGTTCGACGCCAAATTCGACCGCGAATGGGGCACGGATCCCCGCACGAACACGCTCGTCTTCATCGGCAAGAATCTCGACCGCGCGGCCCTGACCTCCGCGTTCCAGTCTTGTCTGGCCTGAAACGGCGTCGAACGACGGAGCTTCGGAGATGGCAGAGAGCAGATGGGAGATCGGGTCGGAGCTGAATCGAAGTAGGGGGCATCTCTGACCCGCCTTTCCGAAAGGTGGAGAGCGCTGCCCCCTCTAACGCCGATCAGAGATCGAGCAGGTCAGAGACCTGCCCTACCCCAAATCCATCCCAACTCAGCGCGGCTTCTCCCATCTCTCATCTCCCATCTCCGTAGCGACTGCCTATTTCCATTCCACCTTGAGGATGCGGTAGCCGGAGCCGACGTCCGGGATGCGGATTTGGTCTCCCACGATCTCGTAGGGCACGGCAGCGGAATTGCCCAACAGGCGCACCGAACGCACCGCGGCCAGACGGTGGAGGGTCACAGGCTGGTGCCACGCCGCAAAGAGGTGCAGGTAGACCACGCCTTCGCGACGGGTCGCCGGGACGTTGGCTCCGCTATCTTCATCACCTCGCGTGCCGTGGATCGCCTCGCCGTTCACCGCCATCCACGCCCGCATCGATCGCCACGCATCGTCCGTGCCTTCGGGGAGACGTCCATCGGGCTGGGGCCCGAGATTGAGCAGGTAATTTCCGTCCCAAGCCCGCAGCCGGCCAAGCCGCTCAAGCTCCAGCTCAACGTTACCCGCAAACGGACCCGAGTAGCCCCAGTGCCCATACCAGCCGCGACAATATTCCCACCACCCACCAGGACTCGCCTTCAGATCGGTCCACTCATGCGTCGTAAAGTCGCCAAACTTATCTCCCGTTTCGTCGGTCGCGTCCGGCGGCCGGACCCGGCCCCAGCGGTCGTTGATCACGATCTGAGGCTGCAGCGTGCGGATCCAACGGTAGACCGCCTTGGTCGGAAACTTTTGGCCGGGCCACGCCAGGCCATCGAACCAGAGCTCGTTGATCGGACCGTAGTTCGTGAGGAGCTCGTGCAGCTGCGCGATCGTGAAGATGAAAAATTCCCGGGCGCGCTCCGCGTCGGCCACTGGATCCGCCACCGGCGGGCGATGCCCGCGCTGCTTGAAATCGAAATTCACATCCGCCAGCGGATAGCCGGGATAATGCCAGTCCTGCGGCGAAAAATAGAATCCCACCTTCAGCCCGGCCGCCCGCAAGGCCGTCACGTAAGGTCGGAGGAAGTCCTCTCCACCGCAGTACTGCCGCGTCGAGAAATTTCCCCACCGGCTCGGCCAGAGCGCAAAGCCATCGGCGTGTTTGGTCGTCAGGACCACGTAGCGAAATCCCGCCGCCCGTGCTGCCGGCGCCCACGAGGCCGGATCCCAGTGCGTCGGATGAAACCGGTCGGCGAGGCGAAAATAGTCCATGCCATTCCAGCGCGGATCCTCCCCGCCGTAGGGATAACTGCGGATCGACGCCCATGACGGCTGCAGCTGCTCCACGCTGTGAAAACCCCAGTGCAGGAACAGTCCGAGGCCCGCCGTTTTCCACCACGCCGCACCGGCCTGCGGGTTGGGCATGACCAAATCCGTCACGGCCGCATCCGGGGTCGCCAGCAGGTCGAGCGCCAGCGCGCGGATCGCGGGATCGTTGACGCGGTAAGCCGCCCGGGCGGCCGGGGTATCAAGCACGAGGGTTGGATTCTCAAACCCCATGACCGACCCAGCCATGAACAGGGCGCCGGCGCACCCGCATACCCGCAATATTTTTTTGGTAAGCACCTACCCATCCGGTCAGGCCGGCCGACGTTGGTCAAACCGCGAGTCACGGCCGCATCGATCCGCCTGTCCCCACCGGCAGGTCGA
>JBDTJA010000056.1:0-5883 GCA_039936075.1 Opitutaceae bacterium
AGACTGAAACTCCGCGCGCCGTCCGACTGCTGCAGCGCAAATTTCGAGGAGTGCGGTGGCACACCGCAGTCACCCACCGCGATGTTGGCGACCGCGCCATCAGCAAACGTCAGCGTGATCGCCGCCGTATCTACGATCGCGCGCGTCGAATGATGCCGGTTGCCACCCGCCGCATACACGCGCAACGGCGGCGTCGGGTGCAGGTGGAGCACCGTGTCCACCATGTGGCATCCCTGGGACAGCACATTCCCGCCGCCCTGGATCGGATCATTCGCCCAGAAATCGGACGGCCAATGGTCATCGATCACCTGCGCGACGGTCAGCGTGGGCTTGGTTAGAAACGCCTTGGCCGCGACGACCGCCGGGAAGAACCGCAGCTTGTAACCGGAGGCCGCGATGACGCCGGTCCGCTCCACCGCCGCCACGATGCGGTTGCAATCGTCGAGGGTGAGCGCGAGCGGCTTCTCGAGAAAGAAATGCTTCCCGGCGGCCGCCGCCGCTTCGGCCAGCGGCGCGTGCGTGTGGTGCTGCGTGCAGATCCACACCGCGTCGATCTCCTGATCCGCCCAGATCTTGGCGACGTCACTCGTCGCATATCCCGCGCCATATTTCTCGCGGAATTCCGCCGCGCGTTGTTCCGCGATGTCGGCGACGGCAACCAATTTCACGCCGGCGTAGGTGGAAAGAAACCTGGCATGCTCGGCGCCATAACTACCGCAGCCGATGATGGCCGCGCGAACGATGCGAGGGGTGCTCATGGGGTGGCGGCAGCAAAGTCATCGCCTCTGATGCGAACAAGCTTTTTGCCCAATTATCACTCCCCTCAACATTCCGGATTTATCACGCCAAGCCGCCGAGCCGCGAAGAATCGATGAAAGGAATATTCTCAACTCTCCAAACTTTGCGCCTTGGCGGCTTAGCGTGATAAATCCTCCTGTCCACTGAATGTCAGCTCAGATGCGAAACGTCGCCCCACGTTTCCAGTACCCAGCCCGTCTCATCCCGCGTGAATTCATTCCAGGCGGCGTTCGGACGGCGGAAGCGTGCGCCCGCCCCGTGAGGAAGGCCCAGCACGTGCTCGAAAAAGCCCATCAGGATGCCCCCGTGCGTGATGATCACGACCGTGCCGCCCACGTGCCGCTGCGCGATTTCATCCAGACAAACTACGGTGCGCCGCTGCCGCTGCTCGGCGCTTTCGCCCTCGGGGATCACATAGTTCCCGTCCTTGCGGTGATACGCGGCCCTATCTTGGGGAAAGCGCGCCTCCGACTCGTCGGCCGTGAGACCTTGGAAAATACCCATGTGGCGTTCGCGCAGCCTCACGTCGAACACGATCGTATGTGCACACTTGCGGGCGACGGCCGTCGCTGTCTGCACTGCCCGGCCCAGATCGCTGCTGTACAGAACATCAAACGGCACGGTTGCGAGACGCTCGGCCACCCTGTCCGCCTGCTCAAGCCCTCGCGCCGTCAGCGGACTGTCCAACTGCCCCATTTCCCGGTTCACGGCATTCCACTCCGTTTCGCCGTGCCGGATGAGAATGAAGCGGGTGATCGCCATGGGGTCCCATCAGGAAAGTCACCGCCCCGGACGCGAACAAGCTTTTTGCCGTGGTGATGGCGCGTCTCAACCCACCAACGTTTTCACGCAAAGACGCCGAGCCGCGAAGCGCAGATCGGACCACTAATGTACGAAATCCGAACTTTGCGACTTGGCGGCTTGGCGTGACAATACCGACGACGAATGAATCTCCCCTCCGTTTCTATTTCCTTCGCGCCCTCCCATCTATAGCCTCCGCGCTCGCTTGAAAAAACCCGTCCCTGACCTCGCCCCGCGTTACTATACGTTCTGGTCCATCAACGGGGACCTCGACCAGGCCCGGCTGCAAAAGCAGCTCGCTGACTTCCGCGAGGCCGGTCTGCACGGCGTGGTGTTTCATCCGCGATTCTACCCAGGCAACCCGCCCTACATGAGCCCGCAGTATCTCGCCGAGGTCTCCGCCTGCATCCTGCACGCGAAAAAACTCGGGCTGCGTTTCTGGCTCTACGACGAAAATGGCTGGCCCAGCGGCACCGGCGACGGCCAGGTCCTCGCCAAATATCCCGACAGCGGCGCCTGGCGTCTCGATCTCACGCCAGAACCCACGGCCCTCTCGCTCGGCTCGTTTACCAGCGCCGGGCTCAACCATCTCGTGAAGGGCGCCGATGCGACTCCGAAGACCTGGCATCTCACGCCGCACCAGATCAACTATGTCGACTCGCTCGACCCCAAGGTCTTGGGCCATTTCCTCGAGCTGATCCATGAGCGTTACCGTACGGGACTCGATCCCGAGGCGTTCGCCTACGTTGAGGCCTTTTTCGCCGACGAACCCGAGTCGGGCATTATTAAAGACCCTTACCCCGTCGTCGCCGGCATCCCTTGGTCGCCCGTCATGCCCGCGCGCATGACAGAGAAATTCGGCGCGAACTACGTCGAGAGACTCCCGCTGCTCTTCACGCGCGGCCCGGGCTATCAGGAAGTGCGCGCCCAATATTGGGAACTCGTCTCCGACGTGCTGATCGACGGTTTCTTCGCGCCGTACCTCGCGTGGTGCGAGAGAAATGGAAAACAGTTCATCGGCCACGTGAAGGGCGAGGAGCATCCGCTTTTCCAAGTGCCACTGGTGGGCTCGCTGCATCGCATTTTCCGGCATCTGAGCATCCCGGGCATCGACTCACTCGAACGTTATCCGTCGCTGGATTACTATCCGCGCCAAGCCGCCGCCGCATCCCGCCAATTCAGCAATGGCCGGAGCATGGTGGAGTGCTTTGGGGGCGCTGGCTGGGGCGCGTCGCCCGAGGATCTCGAGCGCTACCTGCTCTGGCTCGGCCGCAACGGCATCACGGATTTCGTTTTCCATCTCAGCCAATACCGCCTCGACACGCCCGCGCTGACCGACTGGCCGCCGTCCGAGCCGCTGCATCTCACCTGGAAAGACGCGTTTCCCGAAATGCTCGCGCGCGTCTCCCGCGAACTCACCACGCGTCCACCGGTCGTCCCCGACACCCTCGTCGTCGCGCCTTATCGCGGACTCATGACGGAGTATGAACCGTGGGAGCTGTTCCAGACCAACCAGCATATCGCCAACACGTTCCCCGACACGCCCGCGAGCCGGATGAACACCGCGTTTCTTGCCACGCTCGAGAAATTAAAGGCCGCGGGCATCGCTTACGACATCACGGACGAGCGTACGCTCGAGACCGACGGCTTGCGCGAAAATGGCCGCATCCGCCTCGGCCAAGCCATGTATGCGCACCTCGTCGTGGATCCCGCCGCAATTTTACGCGGTCAGTGGTCCGAGGCAGGACGCGATTTCCTCGAGGCGCCTCCTCCTCGTGGGTCGGAGTTAATCCCCGACATGTCGGGCATAAAGTCCGACCTACCCCAACCTCAGCCCGTTAGGGACCACGCGCCCCACCCCAAGATCCCCCTCACCTGGCAGATGCCCACGCTGCCGCAAAACGCGTGGCTCATCGAGCCCACGCGCATCGTGCCACGCGAGTACACGGCGTCGTTCACAACCGCGTTCGGCCAAACAAACCCGGCTGGGCTATATCTCCATTTTGCCGACGATCTCGTGGACGCGAGTCTCGATGGCCAAGCGCTTAAGCTGACGACGGATTACGACGGTATGACCGCGATTCCCCCGCCTCTCGGCACCGGCGAACACACGCTGCGCTTGCACACCGTGCGCGAATTTCCGGCCAGGCCCTATCTCTGGCTCAAAGGCCCGTTCACTCTGAAAAGTCGCACGCCCTACGAGCCCGGCCCGACTCACACCATCCGCACCGCCGGCCCGTTTGTCGCTGGGACCGAATCTCCCGGGATCGCGGGCGAACTTGCCGCCGCCGGCTTCCCGTTCTTGCACGATCCCTTCGTCGCCGAGAGCACGTTCACTCTCGCAGCCCCCGCCAGCACGCTGCGATTCACGGGCACACTCGCTGACGCCGCACGCGCCATCATCGACGACCAGCCCGCCGGGTGGGCGTGGGGCCCGAACTGGCAGCTTTCGTTCAAAACTCCACTCGCGGCGGGTCCGCATCGTCTCCGTCTCGAGTTGGTGCCGAGCACGTTCAACACGTTCGGCCCGCATCACTACTACAACGGTGACTGGCATGTCGTCAGCCCCGGCCAGATCATCGGCGAAAAAAATTTCGCGGACCTCCCCGATGCCCCAAATTTCCTGTTCGTGCCCGAATGGCATTTCAAGCCGCTGCAGTTGCCGACGGCGGTTCTGATGTAGGGCGGGATCGCTGAATCCCGCCACCGGTCGAATCCGCGGACAGACGTTTGGCGGGGTTCGGCGACCCCGCCCTACATCAATCGGTCACGGCGCCGGCTTTTCCATCTCTGCCAAGCGCTGTTTGATGATATAGTGGCGCAGGTCGCGCGGATTTTCCGTGAGGAAGGTTTGGTAGAATTTGGCGGCTTGCGCGCGTTCGCCCGCCAGACGCGACAGCTCGGCGATCTGCACGAGGGCCTCAGCCCGCGCCGTCCAGTCCAGCCGGCCGAGCCGCTCGGCCGCGAGCAGATGCGGCAACGCCGCCTCCGCCGGCAGCCGGTAAAAGAAAATCGCATTCGCGATGGCCACATGGAGTTCCGTCTCCGCCGAGGCGTTGCGTGCGTGGGCCAGGAGTTTTTCTGCTTCCGCAATCCGGGCCGCGGGTGAGGCCTCAGGCTCCAACGCATAGATCTCCAGCAGAGCCAGCCGGCTCAACGCCGTTTGTGCCCAGATCGAATTCTCATGCTCCGCGATCAGCTGCCGGTATTGGTGCGCGGCCTCCTCGGGATTTGGCTGCTGCAGGTGATGCTGCGCAATCCGACCCAGGAAAAACCGCGCGCCCTGCGCGACGTCGTCTCCGCCGCTATCCGCCAGCGCGGCAAAGGTCGCGCGGGATTCCTCCACCTGCGATGGCGTCACGGGTTGGCGGTCCAACAGGGCGACAGCCCGGCCAAATTTCGCCGTGCGCACGGTGGCGGCGGCGTCGGATTTGATCGCGCGATCAAAGACCTTGAGCGATTGACCCGTCTTGTACGTGGCTAACGCCTCCCAGCCGGGCTTCAGGTCAACGTCCGCTGCCACCACGGCGAGCGGCCAAAACAACAGCCAGCAGAGAACGCGTTTCATGGCTTGGCCTCCGGGGGCGGCAGCGCCAGCACGGCGCGCAGTTGATAGAGGCTGTATTCGTTCGGCAACGTGACGAGTCGCAGGGTTTCCGGCCGCTTCCCCGCCGGCGCAAGTTCCGCCAGGGCCGTCGCCACCCCGTCCTCGCGGCGGATGTTTTCAAGCGCCGAGACCGAATCGCCACGCAGGTCGTCGCGGATCGGCACGAACACGCCCCGTAGCGCGCGGCAGAAGGCGTCCACGCTGCCGTCGGAGTTCCACAGGTTGTAGAAATTGCTCACGACAAAATTCTGCGCCGTGATGTGTCCGCTCGGTCCGAGAAACCCGGCGTACCAGTTGTAACCCTCCGTCTGGAGCTGGAATTTCGCGGAGAACTCCGAGGGCTGCACGCCAATCACGACGGGCAGCCAGTCACTGACGCGCGTGAAAATTGTGCTGCCCTCCTGGCTGCCGAGGAACTTCAGAAAATCCAGCGCCTCGGCCCGGTGCGCCGTGCGCCGGTTCAGATAAAATGGCATGCCCGTCAGGATTTGTCCCTCACTGAACGGCCCCCGGGCAAACTTGCCGTAGGTCGGATCATCCGCTTGTGGCGACGGATACCGAAACGCGCCGATGGCGAAAGGACACAGCTGGGTCAGGCTGGTGCACTCCCAGCTCGGGGCGACGATCATGGCGGTGCGGCCGCTGACAAAATCCGTCAGAGCGGTGTCGCGCTCGCG
>JBDTJA010000057.1:0-7426 GCA_039936075.1 Opitutaceae bacterium
GAGAGCTTTAGGATCGCCGGGCCGCTCAGGCCCCAGTGCGTGATGAGCAGCGGACCACTTTCCTTGAGCTTCGTGCCGGGCACACTCGTCACGACGTTTTCCACCGACACCCCGGAGAGCCCGATCAGCCGTTTGTCATCGATGTGAAACGTGAACAGCGACGGCACCGCCGGCTCGATCGCGTGGCCCAGCGCCTGCGCGATGGTCAGGCCCGCGGAAGACTTGTTGCCACCTGTCGCCAGCAGTAACCGGTCACAGCGCTGCGTCGTGGCATCGGTGAGTGTCACCCAGAAATCCGGCGCCCCACCCTCGCGGCCCAGCCGCTCGACCTTGCGGACGCCCACGCTCGTGACGACCGTCACGCCGGCCTCCGCCGCCGCGCGCGTCAGGCAATCCACAATCGTCGCCGAGTCATCGGTTACGGGAAACATGCGGCCGTCCGCCTCCGTCTTGGTTTCCACGCCGCGCGCCGCCAACCACTCAATGGTGTCGCGCGGCTGCCAGCGGTGGAACGCGCCGATCAACTCGCGACCGCCGCGGGGATAGCGTTTCACCAACTCCTTGGGTTCGAAGCAGGCATGGGTCACGTTGCACCGCCCGCCACCCGAGACCCGGACCTTCGCAAGTGGATGCGCCGTGGCTTCGTAAAGCGTGACGCTGCCGTTCGCACCGAGTTTTTCCGCGCTGGCGATGGCCGCGAAATAACCCGCGGCACCTCCGCCCACGACCACGACGCGTATTTTTTCCGGCATCCCGCACGCTGTTAAGGCGCGAACGCCGAGTCGAAGCGAAAGCGTCCGGGCATAAAAAAGCCGCCGCGACACCCCTGCCGCGGCGGCCACCAACCCTGAAAATTTACTGTTTCGTCGTCGGCGGAGCGTCGCCGTCACCCGTCGGGGGGCCGCGGTGGCCACCGCGTTGCGGCGGCATCGCGTCAAAGTTCTTCTGCTGGTCCGGCGTCAACAGCGCCCGAATCTGGTCGTGCGTGGATTTCCGGATTTCCATCATTTTGGACCGGCGGTCGTCCTTATCCAGCGAATCATCCGACCGCAGCGCCTTGGCCTGTTCCTCGCCCTTTTGCATGATCGTTTTGACCTGGGCCTTCTGGGCGTCGGTCAGCTGAAGTTTCTCCGCGAGCATCTTGAGCCGCTCGCCGCGAGCCGGGCGAGGATGGTCGGCCGCAGGGGCCGCGGGAGGAGTCGACGGGGTTTCATCAGCGGCGCGAGCAAAAGGAGCAAAGGCCACGGCACCAAGGCCGAGCAAAGCGAGGGATTTGAGAAGATTTTTCATGGGTAACGGTGGGAAGACGCGGCTCGCGCGTGGCGGTTACAAGTTTTCAGCGCCGGACTTGCCGACCACGACCTTCGCCTCCAGCGTTTCCCGCCATGATCGAAGTAACCGGGCTGGTGAAGCGCTATGGGAACTTCACCGCGGTGAAGGACCTTTCCTTCGGCGTACAGCCGGGCGAAGTGCTCGGCCTCGTCGGCCCCAACGGCGCGGGTAAAACGTCCACCCTCCGCTGCCTTGCCGGCATCATTCCCCCCACCGCCGGCACCGCCCGAATCGCTGGCCACGACATCACCGCCGACCCGGTGGCAGCCAAGCGCGCACTGGCGTTCTTCCCGGACGAACCCCGGCTCTTTGAGTATCTCACCGTCCGCCAGCATCTCACGTTTGTCGCGCGGATCTATGGCGTGGCCAATCACGAGGCCCTCGCGCAGCCACTGCTGGAAGAGCTCGAGATCGCCGACAAGGCCGACGAGCTCCCCAGCGCCCTCTCGCGCGGCATGAAGCAGAAACTGGCGATCGCGTGCGGGCTCATCCATTCGCCCACGGTGATGTTTTTCGACGAGCCGCTCACCGGCCTCGATCCGCTCGGCATCCGCCGGATGAAGGACTCGATTTTAAAACGTGCCCGGGCCGGCGCCACCGTCGTCCTCAGTTCGCATCTCCTCAGTCTGCTCGAGGAAGTTTGCTCGCACGTGCTCATTCTGAAGCAGGGCGTGAAGATCGCCAACGGCACGCTGGCCGACGTCTCCGCGCAATTCGCCAACGGCGAGACCAACGTGAGCCTGGAGGAGATTTTTATCCGCGCCACCGGCGGCACGGAAAGCTGAACGCCATGATCAGCGCCCTGTTTTATTTGCGGCTCACGTCGCTCCGGAACGCGACGCTGGCGCGCTTCCGGCGGCTGAAGCAGCCCAAGTACCTTATCGGTGCCCTCGTCGGCGCCTTTTATTTTTACGCGATGTTCTTCCGCCGCCTGCGGGGCACAGGCGCACACTCGCCCAATCACTTTCCGTTTCCCACCGATCTGCTGCCCATGCTGGGCGCGATTGGCGCCGTGATCCTGATGGTGATCGTGGCCGTGGCGTGGCTCCTTCCCGAGGGCCGCGCCGGGCTCATCTTCACCGAGGCAGAAATTGCCTTTCTGTTTCCCGCGCCTGCCCGGCGACGCACGCTGATCCTCTACAAGCTGATCAACTCCCAGGTGGCCATCCTTTTCACCGCGGCAATCATCACGCTGATCACCGGGAGCTGGGCTTTCCTCGGTGGCAGTTGGTTTACCCATCTCATCGGCTGGTGGATCATCCTCGCGACGCTGAATCTGCACACCATGGGCGCGTCGTTTGTCATGACGCAGCTGATGGACAAAGGCATCACGCCCTGGCGGCGACGCTGGGCCATCCTCGGACTCCTCGCGCTGATCGCGCTGGTGACGGTGGGGTGGCTGTGGCGCGACCTGCGGGCGCCGCAGTCGTTTGATTTCACCAACTTTCGCACCATCGCCGCCTATTTGAACACCGTGCTCGAGAGCGGTCCGCTGCCATGGCTGCTGCTGCCCGCCCGGTTCGTGGTGGCCCCATTTCTCGCGCCGGACACAAACGCCTTCCTGCTCGCCGTCGGGCCCGCGCTGGTGGTTTTCGCGATCCACGTCTGGTGGGTGCTGCGTTCCGAGGTCTCGTTCGAGGACGCCTCCATCGCGAAGTCCGAAAAACGCGCCGCCCGCGTGGCCGCGGTGCGCGAAGGCAACTGGCGGGCGGCCAGCGGGACGCGGAAAGCCCACAAGCCCGCGTTCACTCTGAAGTCCACCGGCCGCCCCGAACTCGCGTTCCTGTGGAAAAATCTGCTCTCCACCCACAGCCTCTTCCGGTTGCGCACGCTGGGAATCAGTACCGTCGTCATCCTGGTTGGCTGCCGGTGGTTGGGGCAGATGCCGGAGTATCGCGTATTTTTGGGTGTCATCGGCATGATTGCCGCCCTCTCGGCGGCCTACATCCTCTTCCTCGGACCACAGATCATGCGCCAGGATCTGCGGAACGACCTACTCAACGCCGATATCCTGAAAACCTATCCGCTGCAGGGCTGGCAGGTGGTCTTGGGCGAGATCCTCACGCCCGTCACCCTCCTTACCGGCATGCTCTGGTTGGCGCTCCTCACGTTGTTGCTGACGTTTCATCCTCATCAGCTGGCCTGGCTCACACCGGATCTGCGGTTCGCGCTGGGTCTGGGGCTTTTTCCCCTGATCCCGGTGCTGGTGGCCATGGAACTGCTGGTGCCCAACGCCGCGGCCGTGCTCTTCCCGGCTTGGGTTCAATCCATGCGCAACCGCAGCGAACGCGGCATCGAGATGCTCGGCCAGCGGCTGATTTTTGTCGGCGGCCAGTTTCTGGTCATGCTGTTCGCGCTCCTGCCCGCCGCGCTCGGCGCGGGGCTGCTCATTTTCTGCACCCAGTGGCTGATCGGCGGCACGGCGGCCGTGATCATCGCTGCGATAGTCGTGCTGATCATCCTCGTGGCGGAGGTCGGGTGCGGGATCTGGTGGCTGGGTCAGCGCTTCGACAAATTCGACCTGTCTACGGAACTGCGACCGTGAACCTCGCGCGCCTGACCGAGCTCGCCCTCGCCACGGTCGAAGGGACCCAACGTTTACTCCCGCCGGAAATCCGCCCGCTCGCACTCGCCGTGCCAGTGCATTACGAGGCCGCGCCGCACCCCAGTCTGCTCAGCGAGGGGTTCGAGCCTGACATCCTCGGACTGTTCAGTGGCAGTTCCCACGGCAGCGACTTGGCCCACGACCAGCCGGAACCACCGGAAATCCTGCTTTATCTCGAAAATCTGTGGGATCTCGCCGAAGGAGATCCGGGCGTCTTTCAAGAGGAGACTCGCCTGACCTACCTGCACGAACTCGGTCATTATCTTGGCTGGGACGAGGATGAATTGACCGCGCGTGGGCTCGAGTGAGCCTTCGTCCGGAACTGTTGTCACTCCGCGCTTTCAAAGTCCGCACCGCCATGCATACACTCGGCACCAATCCGCTTATCCGACCAGCCATGAAGAAACTACTCCTGTTGTCCTTGCTTGCCCTCACCAGTGCCGTTGCTGCCCGCGCCGAACAAACCCGCCGCGAGGAGTACGTCATCCGCGTCGAAAGCTGCGAGGCCATCCTCCGGGAATTCATGGCCAACCCCGAGACCGCCATTCCGCCCGCCGTGCTGCAGCAGGCCCACGCGCTCGTCATCGTGAACCAGTTCAAGGCCGGCTTCATCATCGCCGTGAAGGACGGGTACGGCGTCATCATGGTCAAGCGGACCAACGGCACCTGGAGCATCCCCGTCTTGGTGTCCGCCGGTGAACTGAGCCTTGGTTTCCAGATCGGCGCCAACGCCACCAATACTGTCATCGTGATCACCGACGACGCCACCCCGCGCATCATGTTCGACCACCGCTTGAATATCGGGGTGGACGCCAAGGCCGTAGCCGGCCCGAGAGTCGCCGAGGCCGACAAGGTCAGCCAAGCGCTGCTCACCACGCCCCTGATTGTTTACACCAAGGCCCGCGGCCTTTACGCCGGCGCCACGGTGAAGTCCGGCTGGATCGACCGCACCGACGAGGCCAATTTCGTCCTCTATTCCACGCGGTTCACGATGCCCGAGCTGCTTTACAGCGACTGGGTGAAGCCCGTGCCTGAAGTCCTGCCGTTAATGGATTACGTGAAGCAGATCGCGCCGTAAGCGGGCGGCCTTTTCTCGTGGCGACCAACCCGATCCTCGGCAGCGGCGGCTTCCACCACGTCTGCATGAAGACGCGGGACTGGGACGCCACCATGCGCTTCTACCAGGAAACGCTCGGCTGCACCGAGAAGGTCGCGTGGCGGGAAGCGCCCACGCGTGCCGTGATGCTCGATGCCGGCGATGGCAACTACGTCGAGGTGTTTGAAGACCTCGCCTACACCGGTCCGACCAATGGGGCCGTCAATCACTACGCGCTGCGAACCACGCGGCTAGATGCCGTCGCGGAACGCGTGCGCGCCGCAGGATTTAAAATCACGATGGAGCCACGCGACGTGACCATCCCGAACACCACCAGCGTCGGGCCGGTGCCGGTCCGCATCTTTTTCTGCGAGGGGCCCAACGGCGAAAGCATCGAGTTCTTCCAGAACACGATCACGTGATGCCCGTGTAGGGCGGGGTCGCCGAACCCCGCCGCGCCGGAGGCGGCGCGCAACGTTGCCCGCAAGCGGACAACCCGACTGGAACGGACCGAAAACGGGTGGGGAATTTCGCGACCCCTCCCTGGAAGGCGGGGTTCGGCGACCCCGCCCTACATCTGCTCGCGCAGGTATTTCACGAGCTCCGCCAGAACCGTCTCGGCCACTTTCTCCTGCACCTGGCCGCGGGTGGCACCCGGGAATTCCACGCGGCCGCTGCGCACCGTCCGGCGACCGCCACCCTGTTCGTGCACGAGTCCCCACCAGGCGAATGGCACCGTCACACCGACGGCAGGCTCCGCGTACCCCGTCGTCGCCAGCCCAAGCTCGCTGCCAAAGAGTTTACAGACCCCGATCGCCATCTGCTCCGCGACAATCGCGGCCACACTGTTCACCGGTGCCGCCATCGCGCGATCCACGCCAAGATGTTTGACCTTCTGGTCCAGCGAATAAGCCGTGAGGCCACCGAGGAAAAACCCCGACGCCCCGGAGATCGCCCCAATGCACGCCTGCACGTGACCGCAGGTAAGGCTTTCCGCGACCGCGAGCGTGCGCGGGGTGGGCCGCAACATGAGCTCCTTGAGGTCGGTCATGACAACAATCCTGTTCGCCCGCGGCCGGAAGGCCACGCGAATCACGTCAGCTCGAGCCCCACGGGGCAGTGGTCGCTGCCCATCACCTCGGGGGAGATCCAGGCGCGCTTCAGGGCCGGACGAAGTTTTTCTGCGGCCACGAAGTAATCCACGCGCCACCCGATGTTCCGCGCGCGGCAGTTCATCATCTGGCTCCACCAGGAATACTGGCCGGGTCCCTTTTCAAACTCGCGCAGCGTATCCACGAAGCCGCTCTCCATGATCTTCGTGAAATTCGTGCGCTCCTCGTCGGTGAAGCCGGCGTTCTTGTGGTTGGTCTTCGGGTTGGCCAGATCGATGTCCTGGTGCGCCACGTTGAGATCACCGCAGAAGATGACCGGCTTCTTTTTTCCGAGTTTTTTGAGGTAGGCGAGAAACGCCGGATCCCATTGCTGCGTGCGGTAGTCCAAACGCAACAGGCCGCGCTGTGAGTTGGGTTGGTAGACGTTGAGCAGGAAAAAATCGTCATACTCCACCGTGATGACCCGACCCTCCATGTCGTGGTCCGCCAGCCCGATGCCCAGCGTGACGCTCTTCGGCTTGATGCGCGTGAACACGATCGTGCCGCTGTAGCCTTTCTTCACCGCCGGGTTCCAGAAAACCTCGTAACCATTCGGCCAGGCGATGTGCTGCGCGTCGCCGGGATGGGCCTTCGCCTCCTGGAGGCAGATGACGTCCGCCTTGGCCGCGGCCATGTAATCCAGCAGACCCTTTTTGTGCGCCGCGCGCACGCCGTTGACGTTCCAAGAAACGAGTTTCATGCGCGCCCGTTCAACGCGCACGCATCCCCGGGCGCAAACCGTTTCGTCGGCTGGGAGCAAAACTAACCGTGAATGGGCGCGAATTAACCCGAATGCAGAACAAGACTCCCGGGTGCCGGTGCGGATTTCTTATCCCGAATAACCCCGATGAGCACGGATCAGCCCCGCCGAACCGGGACCGAATTTGAACAGGAGGACGATCCAACTAACTGAGGACCGATTCTGCCTTACGTTTCCTGCCATTCAATTTTCCGGGTCGAAAGTTGGCAAATCGATCCGTGTTCATCCGTGTCATCCGCGGTAAAAAATCCGGATAAGCCACGCATGCGCCTCCTTTCGCGGTTTAACCGCATGACGCACCTTCCAGTTGCCAGACCCCGCCCATCCCATCGACACTGCCACTCCGCAAACCCGCATGTCCGTTTTCACTCCTATTCCCCTTGGCCAACGTATCCCCGCCCGCCTGCACGCGGTGTCGTGCAGCTTGCCCACGATGCATGCAGTGCGGGGGTATGAGCTGAAGGATCCGACGGTTACGAAGC
>JBDTJA010000058.1:0-4726 GCA_039936075.1 Opitutaceae bacterium
GCGGCCTGATTAGAAAATCGTCTGGTTGTTGGAGGGCGGAATCGCTGATCCCGCCATCGTGCGGCAAGTGAGAAACGTTGCGGTGGGATCAGCGATCCCGCCCTCCAGCAACCTTCCGCGTTTCCGCGATCTGCCCTTATTCCACGGTCACACGCGCGCGGTAAAACGCGTCGCACTTGGCGTAGATTTCCTTCGGCGAACTCATCGTGAGCGCCTCGGCGGCCAGCGCCTTTGCGTCCGCCATCGTCATGGCGCGCACAAGATATTTCACGGACGGCAGCCACGCCGGGGACATGCTCAACCCGTCGACGCCCAAGCCGAGCAGCAGTGGCGCATAAATTGGATCGCCGCCCATCTCGCCGCACACGCTTACCGGAATCCCGTGCGCGTGCGCCCCATCCACGATGTGCTTCAACGTCCGGATTACCGCCGGATGCGTCGGCTCGTACAGATGCGCAATCCGGTCGTTCACTCGATCAATCGCCAACAGGTATTGGATGAGGTCGTTGGTGCCGACGCTGAAAAACGCACAATGCTTCGCGAGCAGGTCCACGGTCGCGGCCGCGCTGGGAATCTCGATCATCGCGCCAACCTCGAGCTGTTCATCAAACGCCTGTCCGCGCGCTTTCAGCTCGGCCTTGCACTCGTCGAGCACGGCATTGGCCTTGGCCATCTCTTCCGACCCGCTGATCATCGGGTACATCAGCTGCACCTTGCCGAACGCACTCGCCAGCAGGATGGCTCGAAGCTGGTCCTTGAAAATTTCCGTATGCACGAGGCAGAACCGGATCGCCCGGAAACCCATGAACGGATTGTCCTCCTTCGGAAAAAGATGGGGATGGCTCGTCATCGGCTTGTCGCCCCCGAGGTCGAGCGTGCGGATGACCACGGGATGCGGTGCGAGCGCCTTCACCACCGTCTGGTAGGCGACGAATTGCTCCTGCTCGGTCGGCATCCGGGCGGAATTGAGGAAAAGGTATTCCGTCCGATACAGCCCGATGCCCTGCGCGTTGTAATCCTTCACCTTTGTCAGCTCGTCCACCCGCTCGATGTTGGCCATCAACGACACTGCCACGCCATCAAGCGTGACGGCTGGGAGATCGTTCGCCTTGAGCAAACGTGATTCGAAGGTCTTCTTCTGCTCCTGGATTTTCCCGTACCGAAATAACGTGTCCTCGGACGGGTTCAGGATCACGACGCCTTCATAGCCGTCCACGATGGCCCAGTCCCCGTTTTTTACCCGGGTCGTCAGGTCGCGCACGCCGACCACGGCCGGCACCTTCATGGAACGCGCCATGATCACCGCGTGGCTGGTCCGACTGCCGGAGTCCGTGACCAGCGCGATCGCCTGGCCCCGGTCGATGTTCGCAGAGTCGGACGGCGAAATGTCCGTGGCCACGACAATGCGTTGGGCCGCGAGGCGACTCAGGCTGTTCTCCGCTTGGCCGAGAAGATTCTGCAACACGCGCTGCGCAACATCGCGGATGTCGCCCGCGCGCTCCCGCAGGTACTCGTCGTCAATCTCGGCAAAGGCCTGGATGTAGCGCAACGAAATCTGGTTGAAGCACGTCTCGATGTTTCGCCCCGTCTCCTCGCAGTCGCGAATCGTCTCGCCGATCAGCGCCTGGTCCTCGAGCACGAGCAGGTGGGCGTCGAAGATCATCGCCTCCTCGGCGCCGAGGTTTTTTTCCACCTCGTTCTTGATCCGCGTGATCTGCTGCCGCGTGGCGACCAGCGCCTTCTCGAAGCGCGCGATCTCGGCGGTCCGCTTGTCAGCGTCGACCTGGTAGTTCGGCACCTCGACGTCACTCTGGATAAACACGAAAATCTGCCCATAGGCGATCCCCTGCGAGGCCGAGATGCCTGACACGGTGGTTTCGGGTTTAAGGGGTGCGTCCATGAAGCTGCAAAGTGCCACCCGCTGGGGTGCTGCAGGCGGCGCCAACGATAACGCGCCCGCCTGCGGGATGCGTCAATGCGGATTTAATCGTCGATGGTCACTTTGATCTTTGCTGACGCGGCGAATCAGAGCTGGGCGCGATGGGGGACGGACTTTACGCCCGAAATCCGCCAATCAGACATCGAGCGTAAAGCCTGATCCGCAAAACGACCCAAGCCAAGCGGACCCATCCTCTGGAATTATGTCAGTTGCGTTTCCACCACCAGCGCCGACCCGCCCCACGCCTCCCGCACGGTCGCGGTGATCTCCGTCACCGGCGCCCCATCGGGCAGCAGCGTAAAACACGCGCTGCCACTGCCACTCATCCGGGGCTCCAACCCAAATTTCGACCGCAACTGCCCCAGCAGAACCGGCAATGCGACAAATTTGGCAAACGCCACCCGCTCCAGGTCATTAAACAGCCGTTTCTCCCATGAACCACCCGACATGACCGTCTGCCCAAAGTCCGCCAGCCGCGCCTCCGCGTCATCCGGCGCCCGATAGCCATCACTCCCGTTAGAGGCATTGACCGCCATCGCCCCGCCCAAGGCGGCCCAGGCCGCCATAGGCTTGGCGGCGGCTGCAAGTTGTCCAAACGCCCATGGCGTCGCGATAGCAAAGCCCGGCTTGAAAACCAGCACCGCGCGCCCGCGCAGTTTCGCCGCGACCGGCTGCGCGAGTTTCTCCACCCGCTCTCCTCGTCCCCGGATCACGACTGGACCCCCGGTCAGGAAAAGCGGGCAATCCGAACCAACCTTTGCCGCGACTTCCGCCAGCGCCCCGGGCGCCAGCAGCCCACCAGCCAGCCGGTTCAACGCCACCAGTGCTGCCGCCGCATCGCTGCTACCACCCCCGAGGCCCGCTCCACTCGGGATGCGCTTCGTGAGCACAAACTTCGCGCCCCCATCCCAGCCCGTCGCCGCGCCGAACGCCTCCGCGGCTTTGAGCACCAGGTTCGTGCCGTCGCTCGGCACCATCGGATCGTCACACTCGAGTGAAAACTCCACCGCGGGTTCCACCATCAGCGTGTCCGCCAGTCCTACCGGCGTCACCACCGACACGAGCTCGTGGAACCCATCCGCGCGCCGGCCGGTGACGGCGAGGAGCAGGTTGAGCTTGGCGGGACAGGAAAAAACGTCGGGATTCACGGCGCGTGAATAAAACATTGGCGATGCGCGGGCCGGGCCGTCAGCATTTTTCGCCATGGCCTGCGATCTCATCCTCGTCCTCGACGCCCCGTCTCCCCGCGACGTCATCCCCGCGCTGAAGCAGCTGCAGGGCACTGTCCGGTGGGTAAAGATCGGCCTCGAAATGTTCACCGCCAATGGACCCGACTGCGTCCGCGAAGTCGCCGGACTGGGCTTCAATGTCTTCCTCGACCTCAAGCTGCACGACATCCCCAACACTGTCGCGAAATCCGTCGAATCCGTTTCGAAACTTCCCATCCAGATGCTCACGCTGCACGCCAGCGGCGGCCGCGAGATGATGCAGTGGGCCGTCAAGGCCCAGCACCAGTCCGCGCCCAACCTCCTCCTGCTCGGCGTCACCGTCCTCACGTCCACCAGCGCCTCCGGACTCGCCGAAACCGGCGTTGTTGACACACCCGAAAAGCAGGTCATCCGCCTGGGTAAACTCGCGATCGATTCCGGCCTCCGCGGTCTGGTTTGCTCGCCGCTCGAGATCGCCGCGCTCCGCGCCGCCCTCCCCGCCGATGTCAAACTCGTCACACCCGGCATCCGCCCACGCGACGCCAAGGCCGACGATCAAACCCGCGTCATGACGCCTGCCGAAGCCGCGAAAGCGGGGGCCAGCTATCTCGTGGTCGGTCGCCCGATCTTTCAGGCGCCGGATCCCGTCGCCGCCGCTCGCGCGATCCTCGCGGAAATTTCAACGGTCTAGCCGGTGTCCTTACACCGGCTTGTTTTTCTGAATGAAGTAAAGAATCCCGCTGGATTCCATCGAATCTCCTCCCGAGTGTAACTGGACCCTTGCCGGTCCTCACGATGCCATTCGCTGAATCAGGGATTTGACGACACTCCCTAGTCCCGTTCCGGTTTCCCCCTCTCTCCTACCGACCATGTCCCGCACCGCTGTCATCCTTCTCGCCGCCGGCAGTGGCGCGCGCATGAACGGGGCCGTCGCCGACAAGGTGCTCGCGCCCCTCGCCGGTCGACCGGTGTTTGTGCACTCCGTCGCTGCGTTCATGGCCAGCAGCATCGCCGATTTCTACGTCGTGGTGTATCGCGACCCGCGCCAGATGACCGAGCTGATGGCCTACGCACCCACCCCTTCGGCGCTCGTGCGCGGCGGACGCGAACGGCAGGATTCGGTGATGAATGCTCTCGCCGCGCTGCCCGAGGACATCTCGTACGTTTTCATCCACGATTGTGCCCGCCCCCTCGTGCGACCCGAGCAGCTCGTTGCCCTCCACAAAATCGTCCGCCGCGAAGGCGCGGTCGTCCTCGCGCACCGGGTGACCGATACCATCAAACAGCACCGCGACAATGCCCGCCTGCGCACCCTTGACCGCTCGCGCCTATGGGCGATGGAGACACCGCAGGTTTTCAGCCGTGACCTCATCGTGCGCGGCTACGCTCGGGTCGCTGCGCGTCGCCAGCACATCACCGACGATGCCTCCGCCGTGGAGAAACTCGGCCATCCGATCGCTCTGCTCGAGAATCCGCACCCCAACCCGAAGCTCACCACGCCGCACGATCTGGAGTACCTGGAATTCCTGCTCACCTCATGAATCATTCGTTCGAATGTAGGGCGGGGTCGCCGAACCCC
>JBDTJA010000059.1:0-2592 GCA_039936075.1 Opitutaceae bacterium
CGGCGGCTTCGCATGGATCTATCTCTTCACCTATGCGGGCTTCATTTTTGGTTCCCGCCCCTTCGTGCAGAAAAACTTCAAGTACGTCATCCTCGCGATCATCTTCCTCTCCATCGTACCCATCCTCATTGAAGGCTGGCGCGCCTGGCGGGAGAGCCGGAAACGGGTCGCTTAGCTCACTGCGGGGTAGGCCGCCGGCATCGTGGGGATGAGCTCCCTCAAGTTTTCCACGATCATCGGGCTCCGCGCTCTGGTACATCGTCTCTGCGCGTCAGCATCGAGGCCGGAGAAGATCAGGCACTGTTGAACGGTGAGCGGCATCGCATCACGATCTGGGCCGTTGGCGCGCTCACGGCATTGGGCGCGATTACGATTTGTTCAAGTGCATCGGAAAACGTTCACCGCCTAAATTTTGAGGCTATATAAGCCTTCGTTCCGCGAGCTCTTTTAGGGGAGACTGCGTTGAAGGGGTTCCTCGAGCCGTGGCATCGTCTTCCTCCTATTGTGCTGGGTCGACTGCGACGGAACAGTTGGTCCCCTCCCAACGCCGGGCTTGCTTCCAAAAAAAAGTGAACTCGATCCGGGTGCCATCGGCGCATTTACCCGTCGGCAGGTCGGCGAACCACAATTTCAGAGCACCGATTTCGACGGCGTCAGCATGGTTGACCGTCGCCCACGCGTCAGCCGTCCAATTAATGGCCGCGTTGGCGGCCAGGACCAGGCGCAGGGTCTTTCCCTTCGGTATCTGGCGGATGGGATGAGAAAAGCTCCAAATTTCGTGCCGACTTTTTACCGGTTTGCTGACGTAGCGTTGGAAGACCGGTTCGATCCGATCGAAAACCGCGCCGTCACGCGCGCTGCGGACGAGGGAAATATATTCCGCGTGAGCCCAGCACAACGGCATGGCGGAACCCGTGGGCTGGCCGAATTTCATTCGCCCATCGGGCAGGTCGGGCGCGTCCCAAAGCTGCTCCGGCAACATGCCGCCCAAGTTCGCGAATTTCTCCAAGGCGGTGATGTACCGCTTGGGATCGCGTCCCGCCGCGAGCTCGTAGTGGCCGCGCTCGCCGGTCAAAATCGGCCACGACCGGCCGACCCCGGTGCCGTCAAAGGCGCTCCCATCATCCTTTTGTCCATAACCATCGTGATTGTAACGGCGCCAGCACGGCCCCTGCGGCAAATCGCGCTTGAGCACGTGGTCGATGACGGCAACGGAGTCCACCACGAGGGGATCAGCCGCCGCACGGATGCCCAACCGGACCAGTTGGAGAAAATCACCGCCGACGACGTTGCGTGCCGGGTGTTCGCCGCCGCCGTTGGCCACCTTCAAGGTCGCGGTATTGGGATTGGGCGCGCACTCGCCCGGCGCGACGGCGGGGGTGATCCGCACGTAATGCCGGGGTTTTCCCGGCAACAGCTCTCCGTGATCCGTGACGGTCCAGGCTTCCAGCCGGGAGGAAATCCAGTCCGCATAGGCCAGCAGGAATTCCGTGGCCCGAGCGTCCTGCCGCTCCCGCGCAAACTCCGCCGCGCAGACCAAACCAGCGATGATCGACGCCAGCGTGGAGGGTGAATAGCCGGAGTTTTCCTCCCAGCGTTCCTGCGCCGTCACGGGTCCGTGGAGGGCGAGAAAGCTGGCGGCCTGGGAGACAAGATTCCAAGGATCGAACTGCCGCAGCGCGCCGGCCTGGCGCACGCGCCACGCGAGCAAGATCGGGACGGCCACTTCGTCCATTTGCAGTCCCGACCAATAGGGTTGGCCCGTGATCGAGCTGTTTTGCGGCATCCGGCCGCCGGGTTCCTGGATGCAGGCCATCCAGATGAGAGCGCGCAGAGGTGACTCGGTCCGCCCGCAAGCCAGCAGGGCGGTGGCTGTCTGCACCATGTCGCGGGCCCACACCAGATGGTAGCCACCGCGGTCGCTATCGTCCTTCGTCTCGCCCCACGGGATGCTGAGCGACGCGACGAACGCGCCGGGGTAACTCTTGTCCTCGTGCGCGAGCAGGATGCTCTGGCTGAGACGCACGAGATGCGCGTGCTTTCGTACCTGCGAGCTCAAGTCGTGACCGGACTGCGTGCGCTGCCATTGGCTGACATACTTTTTTCGCTGATCGGCGAACGGCGTGGCCAGCGCCTGGAGCAATCGGGTGGAAGCGCCTTGGGCGCTCGGCCCGAACGCGACGGCGAGGGTAAACTGCAAGCCGCGGGACAGGTCGATCTCGCCAGTCAGGGCGATGTTGCCGTCCTCCGCCCGGCCATATTCCCCATCCATCTTGAAATTACTCATCAAATCCTGCCAGCCATCACTCGTCCCGGCATACCCCACCGAGCGCCGCGTAAAATCGGGCGAACAACCCATCACGAGGTGGATGTCTTCGCGTTCCGCCTCGAACAACTTGCGGCCATCCGCGTCACGCCAGCGCGCCGAATTGTTTTCTCCGGTGCCGTTCAGATGGGGCGCCAGCAGCGCATAGAGCCGAAGCTTGCCGCGCAATTTGCGGTCCATGATTTCCACGCGAGTGTGGATCAGCAGCACCGACGAGTGCGGCTCGCCGATGATTTCCTTGATCACCCGGTAGCGCCCGGCGCGGT
>JBDTJA010000060.1:0-36445 GCA_039936075.1 Opitutaceae bacterium
TTGTCGGTCGAGGGACTCGCGCGGCCCTCCGCCATGGCGCTGTTCCGCTTTTTCCGGACGGGGCTCACCGCCAATCTCGCGTTTGACCGCGCCGCCACCGAGCAGAGTGAAGCCGCGGCCCGGAGCCGGGTGAAACCCGTGCTGGTCAGTGTCGCCCGCGGACAGACCATCATCGAGCCCGGCGAACGCGTCTCGCCCGATCAGTTCGAGATGCTCACGGCGTACCGCAATTATCTGCGCGAGCACACTGACACGCCGCTCATCGAGGGTCTCGCGCTCTTCGCCCGCATCCTGCTCGTGCTCGCGATGGTCATTGCCAGCGTGCTCTACATCCGGCTCGAAGATCCTGAAACGCTCCAGCGGAACGGCCGCCTCGGCCTGCTTTCCCTCGTCACCATCGTCAACCTCGCCCTCGTCCGCCTGGTGTATTCCATTGGCGGTTTCGACTTCTTCATCCACGATGGTTCGTGGGCCTCCACTCTGCCGTACGTCGCGCCCACGGCGCTGGCCCCGCTCATCGTCGCCATCCTGATTGACGCGGGCTCCGCCATCTTCATGGCGCTGCTCATCTCCATCTTCACCGGCGTCATTTACGGCAACCGCCTCGACCTCGTGGTCCTGACCTTTCTCGCGTCCCTCGTCGCGATCTTCGGCTGCCGCGCCGTCCACAAGCGCAGCCGGGTCGTGCGCGCCGCGATCGCCGGCGGCTTCACCCTGGCGTTGTTCGCGTTGCCGATCGGCTTCGCCGATCAGGTCCCGCTCGGCATTCTCGCCCGTCAAATGACCGCCGCCATCGCCACCGGCCTTCTCACCGGCATGGCCGTCGTCGGCGTCCTCCCCGTGCTGGAGTCGCTCTTCAAGCGTACCACCGACATCACGCTGCTCGAGCTCACCGACTACAACCATCCCCTGCTGCGCCAACTCCAGCTCGCCGCCCCCGGCACCTACCACCACTCGCTCGTCGTCGCCCAGCTTGCCGAGAACGCCGCCAACGCCATCGGCGCCAACCCGCTGCTCGCCCGCGTGTGCGCGCTCTTCCACGACATCGGCAAGGCTCCGCACGCGGCCTATTTCACGGAGAACCAACGCGACGACAACAGTCCCCACGATGGCCTCACGCCCACCGCCTCGGCCCAGATCATCAAGGCCCATGTGACCGATGGAGTGGACCTCGCCCACCGCCATCACCTGCCCGAGGCCGTCGCGGATGTCATCCGGCAGCATCACGGCACCACGCTCGTGCGCTCCTTTTATCTCCGCGCCGTCGAGCAGTCCCGCGTGCCTTTCCCCGTCAAGAATCTTCCGGCGCTCACGCCCCTGTCGCCCGCCCCACTCGAATCGGCCTTTCGCTATGACGGCCCCAAGCCCCGGTTCAAAGAAAGCGCCGTCATCGCGCTCGCTGACGGCGTCGAGGCCTCCACGCGTTCGCTGCGCTCCGTCACCGCCGCGCAGCTCGGACCGCTCATTGATCGCATCATCGGCGACCGCATCGCCGACGGCCAGCTCGACGAGGCCTCTCTGACCTTCGAAGAACTCGCTAAAGTGAAGAACAGCTTCCAGTTCACTCTGCTCAACATGCTGCACGCCCGCGTCGCGTATCCGACGGTCGAGGCCACCCCCGCCGCCGTTGCCCCGTTCTGAGCCCTGATGAATTCGGAACCGCGAATGGCCGCGAATCGACGCGAATTCGGATTGGGATTGGAAACTGAACTCCTCTGGATTCGCGACCGTTCGCGTCCATTCGCGGTTAAGATATGCCCCGCATGATGGCCCGCGACGTCCTCATCGCCCACCGTCATCCGCGCCTGCGCCTCGACCGCCGCGCGGTGGCCCGCGTCATCCACACCCTCGATGCCCATTTCAAGCCCATCGCCTCTCGCCCCTTGCCCCTTGCCGGCGAGCTTTCGCTCGCCTTCCTGACTGACGCCACCCTCGCCCAGCTGCACGCCGATTTTCTCGCGGACCCCTCGCCCACCGACGTGATTACATTCGAGGGCAATCCCGACGAAGGCACGGCCGGCGAGATCTGCGTCTCGGTGGACGCCGCCATCCGCGAAGTGGGCGCCCGACGGGATTTCTCCGCCGAACTGACCTTATATCTCGTCCATGGCTGGCTACACCTCGCGGGCTACGACGATCTCCAGCCGATGAAAAAACGTCGGATGCGCCGCGCCGAGGCCCGGGCGATGGAGCTATTGAGAACGACGGAAGCGGTCCCGAACTTTACGCTCCGTCGCTGAGAATCTTGTAGACCGCGGTCGCCGAACCCGCCTCGTGGCTGCGGCTTCCGGCCGCAGAGTTCAGCGTCGGCCGCCTGATTGCAGGCGCTTTGTTATGCCCGTCATTCGCCGTCAGGTCAGGGGCCCAGCTGTCCAGCCTGCCCCGCCGGCGTTTTTCGCAAAAGACTTTGCGTCCGTCGCGCTTTCCGCGAACTTGGCGTCCATCATGGCCGTTCGTCCGTCTCAGGAACACATCGTCACCGTCCGCACCGCTTTTTTGTCGGGCCTGCTGCTGCTCGCGCCCCTCGCCATCACGATCTACGCCTTCCTCTGGGTCATTGAGTTTGTGGGCGGCCGGTTCCGACCGCTGTTCGACACGCTCATTCCCTACCGCCTGCAATCGATCCCGTTCATCTGGGATGTCGCCATCACCTTCCTGATGTTCGGCCTGATCACGCTCTTCGGTTTCATCTCCCACTACCTTTTCGGCAAATACCTCCTCGATCTCGGTGAACGCGTCATCACCGGCATCCCGGGCGTCAGCACGGTTTACAGCTCGGTCAAGCAAGTCGTCGCGACCTTCGGCGCGCAGAATCGCAACCTCTTCAGCAAGGTCGTGCTCGTGCAATATCCCCGCGTCGGCATCTGGACGCTGGGTTTTCTCACGAGCAAGACTCAAGCGGAGGCTCAGGCCCGGTCCGGCCAGCGGCTCTGGTCCGTCTTCGTTCCCACGTCGCCCAATCCCACCAGCGGCTTTGTGCTGTTTTTCCCTCCCGAGGAAATCACGGAACTCGATATGTCCGTCGGCGAAGGCATGAAGATGGTCATTTCCGGCGGCGCCGTCGTGCCGCCCTGGGTGGTCAAACACGCCGCCCCGACGGCCTAAGCGTGTGCCCGGTCTCCCACTCCAGACTGACGCCTTTGTGCTCCTGAAGCGCCCGCCGTCCGACGCGTTTCAAGGCTGCAACGTCTTTTCCGCCGAGCATGGCGCCCTGCTTGTCCACCAGCGTCTGCCCAAGAGCGCCGCGCGCCGCGCTCCGACTTCAGCCAAGCCCGCCGCCACCTCCATCGCGCTGGACCTCTTTGACGAGGCTTCCCTCCGCCTCGAAAGCTCAAATCAGGGATCAACGTGGTTCGTACTCGAGACGCGCCTGATCACCCGCCACGCCGACATCGGTCGCAGCTACGACACTCTCCGGCACGCGTCCGCGCTCGCCGCCCTCGTCGTCCGCAATCCCGTCCACGAGGAAAGCCGCCTCCAAGTCGCCGCCTTGCTGCGCCAGGCCTTCGCGTCGTTCGCCGCCGGTGCCCGACCCGACTTCGTGTGGTTTAAAAGCCTTTACCTCTTCGCCCGCGACGAAGGCTACCCGGTGAAACAACAGTGGTTCCCCACGCTGCCCTCCGCCGATCGCGATGACGTCGCCCAACTGCTCAACCGCCCGCTCGCCGACCAGACCGCGACCGTCGCCGCCGTCACGCGTTTGCAGCGTCGGCTCGAGGAATATCTCACCGGTCACACCGAAATCCTTTTAAGCTAATCCTGAATGGGAATTTCGACCCAGAGTTCACCGAGGGACCCATCCGAGTTCACAGAGGATCGCTCGGTGGTCTCTGGCCCCTCCGTGTCCCCCTCCGCTTCCGCAGTCTCAATGATGACTTCGATCCAGAGGTCACCGAGTTTCCAAGCCGAGGTCACCCGGCCCTCGCGACGACCTCAGTGTCCTAACCCGACTCCGCATCAGTGATGGAATTTAACCTCGACCAGCGCACCGCCAGCTTGAGCGTGGGCGATTTTTCCGACTTCACCACGGGTCCGCACGACGCCGGCGGCGGCCGGGCGGGCCTGTGGCGAGCCCAACTCGGCACGCACTGGCACAACGAGCTGCGCGCCCGCGCCACCGACGAATCCCCGGGTGCCGAATTTGAGATCGTGATCGCCGGGCAGATTTTCCACGGCGGCTGGACGATTTCGTTTACCGGCCGGATTGACCAGATCCTGCGCACGGAGGGCGGCGTCCTGCTGCGCGAGATCAAAACGGTCACCCGCCCCCTCCCCACTGACGAAGCCACCCTTCGCGCCGATTATCCGGGTTATTTCGTCCAGCTCGCGACTTACGCGGCCCTGCGCCGCCTCGTACCGGGCGCCGAAGCGTTTCGCTCCGAGCTGGTATTCGTCGAGACGTCCAGCGGTCTGGCCCAGCCCGTCCCGCTGACATCTGCGGACGAAGTGCTCTATCGCGCCCAGCTCGAGCGTGTCGTTGAATTCCTCAACCTGCGTCTTCGCGCCCGCGAACGCCTGCGCGGCCTTCGCTTTCATTCGCCCTTCGCTATCCTGCGCCCGGGGCAGGAAACCACCCAAGCCGAGCTCACCACCGCCTTCGAGAAGCTCCCGCTCATGCTGTTCGAAGCGCCCACGGGCTTCGGTAAAACCGGTGTCCTGCTCGAGTTCGCGCTCGGCCAGCTGCGCGCCGGGCATTTCGACCGCGCGCTCTATCTCACGAGCAAATCGACGGGACAGCTGCAGGTGGTCAAAACCCTCCAGGTGATGGGAGGCGCGGCGCCGGTCAGGGGTCATGGGTCAGAGGTCAGGGGTTCCGGAAAGTCTGGCCCATCGCCCATGGCCAATGACCTATCACCTGCTCCGCTTTCCCCTGCACTTGCCGTCTGGCATGTGCGGGGGAAAGCGGAGCATTGCATCAACTCCGTGTTCCACTGCGTCCGCGAATCCTGCGGTTATCTCGATCGCCTCGAAGAACGCTGGGCCACGAGCGGCCTGTCGCGTTTCTATCGTTTCGAAAACCACGCCCGCGACCTTGAAAGCCTTCGCGCCGCCGGCCGCGATGCGCGCATCTGTCCCTACGAAATCACCCGCGCCGCCCTCGCTTTCAACGACGTCTGGATCGGCGACTACAATTACGTCTTCGCTCCGCGCAACCGCTCCCTCTTCTACAACCAGCCCGGCTTCGATCCGGCGCGCACGCTGCTGATTCTCGACGAGGCGCACAACTTGCCTGCCCGCGTCGCCGACGCGCATTCGTTCACCGCCAAGGCTCATGACGCCAGCGCCCTTCTCGCGGAGCTCGACCATCTCAACGCCGCCAACCCGCTCGTGCGCGCGTGGGAGAGCTGGACGCAGCTGTTGCTCGCGCTCCAGCCCGTCGACGCCCTTGATCCCGCGCTCGAGGCCGACGTCGCTGATACCTTGGGCAAGGTCGCTGGTTTGCTCGGCGATCTTCCACTGGACTACGCCGCGCTCGGCCCGCAATTCAGCGACCAGCTCTGGCAAACCCAGCAGCTCAGCGAGTGGCTCGCCGACCCGAAGCTCAAAAAGCTCCTCTGGTGTCCGCGCCCCGGCGAACTCGCGTTTACCTGCATCGACGCCGCAGACGCCATCGGCGCCACCCTCCGCGAATACGGCGGCGTGGTCTTCGCCAGCGCCACGCTCTCTCCCGTGGCAGCCTTCGCCGAATCCTGCGGCCTCCCTGCCGCGGAAAATTTTAGTCTCCGATCTGAAATCTCCCAACCGTCACTTCCGATTTCTGAACCGATCGCTTCCCGCCCCTCGTCTCTCGCCTCTCTTTCACCTCCCACCGCTGACCCTTCACCCGTCACCGGCTTTGCCTCCGTCATCGCGCAAACACCCTGGCGTGACGGCGCCTATGACGTCGCGGTGGACGCCCGCGTGGATACGACCTACCACCAACGCGCGAACTACTTCGCCACCACCGCCGCCACGATCGCCGCCCTGCAAACCGCCGCGAACGGACCCGTCGCCGTTTTTTTCCCGTCTTACGCCTACGCCGAGTCCGTCGCAAAGGAAGTTGAACGCGCCGCCCCGCTGCGCGTCGCCGTGCAGCCGCGCCTGCACGATCTCGCCGCGCAAACGGCTTGGGTCGAGCAATCGCTCGCGTTCACGGACGCGCTCTTCCTCGTGCTCGGCTCGAGTTTTGCCGAGAGCATTGATGCGCTCGGCGGTCGGATCACGCATGCGATGGTCGTCGGCCCGGCGTTACCCGAGGTCAACGCCGTGCAGCGCGCCAGGCTCGCGGAGTTCTCCCCGCTCGGCCGCGAAGCCGCATTCCGCCGCGTGTACCAGATCCCCGGCATGACGAAGGTGAACCAGGCCCTCGGCCGCCTCGTGCGCGCCCCCGGCCAGCGTGCCCGCGTGATCCTGCACTGCCGCCGCTTCCTCGAGCCTGCCTACGCCAGCCTCCTCGCCCACGACTACCAATTCGGCGCCAACATTCTCACCGACGCCGACCTGGAGGTTTGGTTGGCTCGGAGTCCGTTGTAGGGCGGGATCGCCGAATCCCGCCTTCTGGCTCCGGCTTCCAGCCGGAGATTCTGTCTACCTCTGCGGCTCGGAGCCGCAGTTACTACCAAACCGGCGGGATTCGGTGATCCCGCCCTACAACTGACTCCGCCGTTCCATCCGCGTAATTCGGGATTCTGTGCCAGTATCACCCTGCACATGGGAAGCGCGATCGCGTTCCCCATCGATCTTGAGCTGGGCCTGCCGGGCACGGAGCAGATCAGTTTCGCCGTCAAGAAAGCCGTCGTCGCAGGCCAGCTCCGCACGGGCGATTCCTTCCGCTCGTTTCGCGTGCTCCGTCAGGAGCTGAAGATCAATCCCAACACCGCCCGCAGGCTCCCCGCCTTGCTCGTCAGCGAGGACGTGCTCTTTCACGAAACCTGCCAACGTCAGCGTCGTGGCGGAACCTGAAGTCAGCGGGCGCCGCGAGCGAGTGGGCCTGCTCGGCGCGGACGTTGAGCGCCTGTCGTGGAAGCCAAGGAACTCGGACTCGACCAGGACGAATTGCAGGCGGCGGTGGCGGCGCATCGGGCCAAGCCGAGCCGAAAGGAGCGTCAACCTTCTCCCAAATGGCTGCGGGATCTTGCGGCCGACGGCCCAATCTGATTCTGCCCTTCTACCCACTTCGCGACGTGACTCGCTGAAACCGGGGCGCCGCCGCCAGCCGGCGACCTTTTTTTGCCCTTTCCCTTTCCGCTTCTCCTCTTCAGAAACGGGCCTCGTGGCCACGTCCAAGAGCATTGGTTCCGGGGAGATTCACGCCGCGATTGAGCGGCTGGCTGCAGCCATTTCCGAGCGCCACGAGGGCGAAAAAAACCTGCTTCTTCTCGGGATCGCGAACGGCGGCGTCGAATTAGCCAGGCGGCTAACCGTGAGCCTGTTGAATGGATCGCCCGCCGCAAAATCCGCCAAGACCTCGCGCCCACTTGCCATGGCGAAGTCATCCGAAGGCGGGTCGCACCTGACCTCCCCCCTTCACGCCGTCTGCGGCGTGGTTGATATTTCGTTCCACCGCGACGACATCGCCCGCCATCCGATCCCGAAGGAATTCGCGCCGACGCACATCCCGGCCGACGTCGATGGCGCGATAGTTATCCTCGTGGACGACGTTCTTTTTTCCGGCCGCACCGTGAAAGCCGCCCTCGACGAACTGTTCGATCACGGACGGCCCGCCAAGGTGGAGCTCGCCGTGCTCGTGGACCGCGGCAACCGCCTCCTCCCCGTCGCCGCCGACTACACCGGACTCACCCTGACCGCCGGTCCAGAAGAACGCGTGGTTGTCACGCTTGATCCGAAGCGCCCGCAGCTCGACGTTGTGTCCGTGCTGCCCAAGTCCCGATCGCCCCTCGCCCCTCGCCTCTCATAAATTTATCTCATGCCCTGGAAGCGCCAGCACTTGCTCACCCTCGAGGAACTCTCCCTCGCCGAGATCGACCAGATCCACGCCACCGCCGTCGCGTTCAAACGCACCCTCGCGCGCAGCGTGAAAAAAGTCCCCGCCCTCCGCGGCAAGACCATCGTCAATCTCTTCCTCGAACCCAGCACCCGCACGCGCATGGCCTTCGAGATGGCCGCCAAGCGACTCAGCGCCGACGTGATCTCCCTCGACGGCTCCAGCTCCAGCACGACCAAGGGTGAAACCCTTCGCGATACCGTGCAGAACATCCAGGCCCTGCAGGCCGACGCGATTGTTATCCGGCACGCCGCCGCCGGATCGCCCCTCTATCTTTCCCGCATCCTCAACATCCCCGTGATCAACGCGGGTGACGGAGCGCACGAGCATCCCACCCAGGGCCTCCTCGACACGTTCACGATGAAGGAGCACCTCGGCAAACTGAAGGGCCGCAAGGTCGTGATTCTCGGCGACATCCTCTTCAGCCGGGTAGCCCGCTCGAACATCCATGCGCTCACCAAGATGGGCGCTGCCGTCACGCTCGTCGGCCCGTCCACCCTCGTGCCGCACTGGTTCACCGAGCTCGGGGTCAAGGTTTCCCACGATCTCAAATCCGCCCTCGCCGACGCCGAAGTCGTGATGCTCCTCCGCATCCAGCACGAGCGTCAGGCCAGCGGTCATTTCCCGTCACTCGGCGAATACACCAGCATGTTCGGCCTCAACAAGACCCGCGCGTCCTGGCTCAACCCGAAGGCCATCATCATGCACCCCGGCCCGATCAACCGCGGAGTCGAAATCGACAGCGACCTCGCCGACGGGGAACGCAGCGTGATCCTTGAGCAGGTGACCAACGGCATCGCGATTCGCATGGCCGTCCTCTACCTCTGCTCGGGCGGCCAACCCGAAAACATCTACTCCGGCGCCGACCCGAAGTAACAACTTTCTAACGTCTTCCACCTGATCTTTGGCCACGAAAAGGCGCAAGATTCACGAAGAAGATCATGAAATTCGAAAATATAAATCAGCTCTGCGATCTGCTGAGGGAAACAAGCTTTGCCATTCATCGTTTCCATCGGAACGGACACATGGAAAAAATCTACGAAACCGCCCTTGTGCACCGAGTAAGAAAAAAGGGGATTGTTGTTAACCAACAGCAGCCGATTTCAGTCTTCGACGAAGACGGTACTCCTCTCGGCGATTTTTACGCGGACCTATTTGTCGGGGATCGGTTGATGGTCGAGTTAAAGGCTGCGCGCGCGGTCGCCGAGGAACACATCGCTCAGCTCTTGGGATATTTGCGGTCATTACGCGTCGAAACCGGCCTGCTTATCAACTTCGGGGCACCCATTCTCCACGTTAAGAAATATCTGATGACTAGACCGTCCACCTGATTTTCGTGTTTTTTTGCGCCTCTTCGTGGCCAACTCCCCTCTCATGCCTTCCCTCTGGATCCGCTCCGCCCGCGTCATCGACCCCGCCGCCAAGCGCAATGCGCTGGGTGATGTATACATCACCGACGGCAAAATCGTTTCCTCGCTCTCCGCCGCTGCCAAAAAGACTGCGCAGGTCATCGACGCCAAGGGCCTCATCGCCTGCCCCGGGCTCGTGGATATCCACGTGCATTTCCGCGAACCGGGCCAGACGCACAAGGAAACCATCGGCACCGGTTAGCGTTCCGCCGCGGCCGGCGGCTTCACCACCGTCGTCTGCATGCCCAACACCGCGCCCGTCGCGGACAACGCCGGCACCATCCAGTTCATCAACGACGCCGCCCGCCGTGACGCCGTCGTGAAAGTCCTTCCCACGGGCTGCATCACCGTCGGCATGAAGGGCCAGGTGCTTGCACCCTTCGGCTCGCTCAAGCGCGCCGGCGTGGTCGCCCTGACCGACGACGGCGACTGCGTGCAGAGCAACGAGCTCATGCGTCGCGCTTGCGAGTATGCGAAGATGTTTGGCCTCCCCATCATGGATCATTGTCAGGACGCATCGCTGACCCAGGGCGCCGTGATGAACGAAGGCGTTGTCTCCACCCGGCTCGGCCTGCGCGGATGGCCCCACGCCGCCGAGGACATCATCGTGGCCCGCAATATCATCCTCTCGGCCTACACGGGTGCGCATATCCACATGCAGCACATCTCGTCCCGTTATTCCATCGGCCTCCTTCGCCGCGCCAAGTCGCGCGGCGTCAAGGTCACCGCCGAGGCGACACCGCACCATATCGCTCTGACGGAAGAGGCGCTCGGGACCTATGACACGAATTTCAAGATGAACCCGCCGCTGCGCACCGAGTCCGACCGGCGATCGCTCATCGCCGCCCTGCGCGATGGCACGCTCGACTGCATTTCGACCGATCACGCGCCGCACACGGACTACGAGAAGGACAAGGAGTTCGACTACGCCCCCAACGGCATCGTCGGCCTCGAAACCTCCCTCGCCGTGTCGCTCGATGTACTCATGCGCCGCAGCAAGTTCCCGCTGAGCCAGGTGATTGATCTCATGACCCAGCAGCCGGCCAAGATCCTTGGACTCCCCGCCGGTACGCTCACCGCTGGCGCCGCTGCTGACGTGTGCCTCTTTGATCCCAACGAGACGTGGACCTTCGACGCCAAGGCCGGTTTCAGCAAGTCGGCCAATTCCCCCTGGCACGGCCAGAAGCTGACCGGCCGAGTGAAAACGACCATCGTGGACGGCCGCGTGGTGTTCGCCGATGGCAAGATCATCGCCCCCTGAGGCGAGGTGGACCGTGCGCCTTGGGCGCCGATAGCGCTTCCGAGCTCGCTACAGCGCATTGAGCAAGGGTGCAGCTACGAGCGTGAGCGAGTGGAGTGAGCCGGCCACTCGCTCACGCTCGTAGCTACCTCCTGCCCGGCGGGCTATGACTTTTCTGAAATTGCTCTAGTCATGCCATCGGCCGCCGGCTCGCCGGCTCGCAGGCGCTTTCACCGCGCGAGCCAGCACGCGGTCCCATGACAAGAGATCAAAGTCCAGCGTTACGAATCCGGAGACTCTGCCGCTCATCCAGTTGGCGTTGCGCGCGCCGTGGTTTTACTCCGCACTGGTCGCCCATGCTGCCCTCCTTGTCGTCCGCCGTCTTCGCCGTTGAGCTGCTGCTGCTCCTCGGCGGCCTGGCCTTGCTCTGGCGGCACGTCCTGCGGCCGCAGGCCCGTCGTCAGCCCGCCCTGCTGTCCACCTGGAACGTCACGCTGAGCGATTTTTTCCTCTTCATCTGGCTGGTGATCCTCGGCGGCTTGGCGGGCCAATACTCGATCAGCCATTGGTTCAAATCCCATCCGCTCGATGACGCCCACCGGCTCATCCTCGGCACCACGGCCTTTCACGCGGGGATGCTCCTCGGCATGGGTGTCTATCGTCTCTGCTTCTCGCGGTCGCAATCCCGGCTTCAGTTCGCGCTGCCCGGCGCGCTGAGCTCGGGTCTGGCGACGTTCCTGATCACCCTGCCGATCATTACCGCGGTCAGCCTGATTTGGCAGCTGGTGCTCAAACTCTTCCACATCACCCCCACGCCCCAGGATTCGATCGAGCTCCTGCTCCACACCGATTCCAACCTGCTACGCGGCGTCCTGCTCGCCACGGCGGTCCTCATCGCACCGCTCACGGAAGAGCTGATTTTTCGCGCCGGCATTTTTCGCTTCGTACGCACCCGGCTGCCCCGCTGGATCGCGTTGCTCCTGCCGGCGCTGCTGTTTGCCCTGCTCCATCTCGACCTCGGGAGTTTTGTCCCGCTGGTCGCCCTCGCGATTATTTTCTCCCTCGCGTACGAACGGACCGGCAACATCGGCACGACCATCGTGGCCCACGCCCTGTTCAATCTGAACTCCGCCGTGCTCGCGTTGGCTGGCATGTCGAGTTGAGTGACGTTTCCCAGTGCATCCCTTCACCAAAAATTTCGCAGACTCGGTCTCGGCTTGGGGTGAGGAAAAACTCCTCACCGCCATCCGGCGCTGGCTCGGCTCCAGCGCGCCGCGCGCGCCCTTCGGCATGGGCGATGACTGCGCCGTGCTCCCCGCCACCCGCGGGCGGCAGTTGATCACGGTGGATCCGGTGATCTACGGCCGGCACTTTGATGACAAGATCTCGCCCCGCGCCGTCGGCGAGAAACTGCTCAAGCGCAACCTCAGCGATCTCGCCGCCATGGGCGGCCGGCCCACCGCCGCAGTGCTCGCCCTCACGCTCGACGCCCGTGTCAGCCGGAAGTGGCTGGAGCAATTTTATCGCGGGCTCGCCGACTGCGCCCGGCGTTACCACGTTTCCCTCGTTGGCGGAGACATTGCACAAGCCGATGGCAGCCTCGCCGCAAGTCTCACTCTCCTCGGCCAGCCCACCGGAAAGCGGATCCTCACCCGTGCCGGCTCCCGGATGGGCGACTGGATCTACGTCACCGGCGTACTGGGCGGCAGCCTCCGCAGCCGGCATCACCATCGCTTCACCCCGCGACTGGCCGAGGGCGCGTGGCTGGCCGGTCAGGCCGGCGTGCGCGCCATGCTGGACGTGAGTGACGGCTTGGCGAAGGACCTCCACGCCCTCACGCCCCGCGGTACCGCGCCCGCGCTCGATCCCGCCGCGCTCCCGCGTCGCGCGGGAGCCTCGCTCGCCGCCGCACTCGGCGATGGCGAGGACTACGAGCTCGTTTTCTCGTTCTCTGCCCGCGGGCAGCGCGCCGCTTTCGAGCGGGCATGGAAGCAAGTTTTCCCCCGCACCCGCCTTTCGTGTTTGGGGCGGTTTGTGCGGCCCGGCGCGGCAGCCGCCGGCTCCCTGGATCTCACCGCTTACCGTGGCTACGAACATCTTCGATAAACTCTGCGCCGGAGTGACCACGGCCTCGGCGAGCGAGACGCAGGCGTTCGCCGCGGAATTGGCCGCAGCGCTACCGCCTGACACGACCCTCGCCCTGCACGGCAACCTCGGAGTTGGCAAAACAACCTTTGTGCAGGGCCTCGCCCGCGGCCTCGGCATCACCGAGCCAGTCACCAGCCCCACCTTCAACATCTACACGGTTCATCATGCGTCTGGCCGGCACGATGCAGCGGCACCTGGCCGCCATCGCCTCGATGAAGGCGGGCGCACGCTCGTCCATCTCGACGCCTACCGCCTCGATCACCCGCGGCAGGTCGAGGATCTGCTACTCGAGGATTTCCTGGTGTCGCCTTGGTGTCTGGCCATCGAATGGCCGGAGAAAATTTCCGGCTGGCTGCCGCCCGATGCGTGGCATCTTGATCTCGGCATCGCCGCCGACGAGCGCCATACGCTGCGGCTGAGGGAGTGGCACGGGGCTGCCCACCCGTGATGCGTGCGCCGTGCACGGCGTTGCCCGCGTAACAATTTAAAGGCGCCGGCGTCCAAATTCACGGGGCGCGAGGCCCGTGCCACGGTACCTCATTCCCGCGCCGCCACGTAATCGCCCGTGAAGGTTGCGACCATCTCTCCGTTGCACGTGAGCTCAGCGGAGAGCGTCGCCCGGGCCTTGCTGTAGCGATCCAACGTTCGGATAAATTCCTCAAACTGGCCGACAACCAGCCCCGCGCAGCGAGCTTCAAATTCACCCGTGATGGGCGCGGTGTAATCGACGGCACTTCGCTGGATCACCAGCCGCGACGCATGGCCCGCCGACTGCAGCGCAAAGTTCAACCACGTCCATGCCGAGAGGATCGCCACCGCCGAGGTGCTGCCGCCAAAGACCATCGAGTGAGGGTTGATGTTCGGCGCCAGCGGCGCGCGCAGAATCACGCCGTCCGCCGCGCACGCGATGACTCGCACATCCATTGCCGCCGAAAGCGGGATGTTCCCGTGCAGATAAGCCTCCACCTCCGCCAGCGAGGGAATCGGACGCATGATTGGCGCCCGGTTTAATCCGTGGCCGGATGGGTCGGATCCGCTTCCGGGGGAGCCGCCGGCTCCGCAGATTCCGGCGCAGAAGCAGCGGATGACGGTGCAGACGCGACTTCCGCCGGCTTGGCTTCAAAGGGCGGCGCGGACAGTGGCACGTCAGGGAAATTTTCCGGGTCGTTCTCCTCGGCCTCGGCTTCCTTCTTGCGCGATTCGGCAATCGGCGGCGACGCGAACACGCGGCCGTCAATGAACTCGGTCACGTAGCCTTCAGTCACAAGCCAGCGCAGGTCGCCCTGCATCCGGGAAAACTTGGTGCGCTCCTCGATGGTGAGCGTTGGCTCGGCGGCCGGAGCTTCGGGGGCGGCCGTGGCGGCTTCCGCCGGGGCCGGCGCCGGGGCGGGTTTCGCGGGCACTTTCAGACCGAGGAATTTAGCGGCGAGCTCGCTCGCCTTGATCATGGGATGCGCCTCGATGAACGAGATCAGCGCGCCAATGCTCTCGGAGAACGTCTGGCCGGGCACGCGGAACTTGCGCTTCACCGCACACACATAGGACACGCCCTTCGAACCCTTCTTGAAGATGGTGAAATGCTCGCGACGCAAACGGCCGCGGAGCGCGTTGGCGGTGTCGAGCGGGAAGCGGCGCTGGCGCTCAAGGGCACCCTCGACGGCACGGCGAATTTCACCGTCGGGCAGGGACTCGGCAATCTTGCCGTGGAAACGCGCGGAGTCCGCCTGACGCACCATCTTCTCGCGCGCCTGCGTGAGGAGGTACGAGCGGGCGTCCTCATAATTATCAAAGGACGGCGCGGCGGGGGAAGCCGGAGCTTCGGCCGCCGGCGCCGTTTCCGCCGGAGCGGAAGCCGGCGTGGTTTCGGCAGCAGCGGGAGCCGCCGCTTCAACCGGGTTCTCAACCGGGGTCGCCGGCGCTGCTTCAGTCACTGCCGCTTCAGGAGCGGGTGCTGTCACTTCAGCCGCCGGGCTGACCGGCGTCTCGGCAGCGGGCGTCGGCGTCTCGGACGCGGATGCCGGAGCGGTCGCAGCCTTGGCGGCTTTGGAGGAAACCTTCCACGTGTAGCGCGTGGTCTTCTTCATCTTCTCGAGCCATTGCGCCACGACCTCGGGATCGCGGACAGTCTCGATGCGATTGCGATAGGCCTCGAGCGACATCCCGCGGATCTTCGCCGCAAAATGCTGCTGCACGAGCTGGTTGTAACGGTGGTAATTCGGCGGCCCGAGCAGTTCGCCCGTGATCGTGCACTTGTTGATCACGAGGAAATTTCCCTTCGGCGGATCGATGACGACGTCACTGCGATCAAAGAATTTTTCGAGGTGCAGGCTCAGGACGTGGTTGATGGCGGCCTCGTCATTTTCGAACGGGAGGCCGTCCGGCACCGCAATGGAGATCGGCGCGGGCTTCGCGTCCGCGGCGGGTTTGCGCGTCAGCACGACCACGAAGCGGTCGAGCTTGTCGATGACCGTGCGCGCGATCTCGAAGAGCTCGATGGTGCGGCACGACGAGCGGATCGTCTTCGCGAGGGCATTGAAACTGGTGTCTTCGGGATAAAACGTAGCGGAAAAATACGGGCTCTCGTACGGACCGCGGTCGACCGGCTCATCCCGGCCGCCGTAGCGCGGGCCACGGGGACCGTCTCGACGGTCGTCGCCCTGATAATTTCCCTGACGGCGTTCGCCACTGTAATTGCGGCGGTCCGACGGGGCGCCGGCGCCTTCGGCCGGACGGGCGGGCTCGGCGCCGGTCATGGGACCGGCGGGCTTGCGGAACGAGCGGCGGTCACGCGGACCATCGCGACGGTCGGCGCCATCGCGACCCTCGCGCGGCGGACGATCGCCCTGGTCACGGCCGGGCGCTCCAGTTTTGTCCTGGGCCCACTGGGTCCCAAAGCTAAATCCCTGGAGTTGGGTCAGATCGAGTTTATTGAAATCCTTGGAAGGATTTTCCTTGGCGGGCGTGTCGTCCATGTAGTCGAGGCAAGCGGGCGCGGGCCCGCTGGTGGTTTGCTGGGCGCGCAATGCGCCGGTGGTAGTCGGCCGGGAGTGTTGCCGCCCGGGGAAGTGAGGCAAGCGATTTCCCGGCGGAGAATTTCGGTTAGGCCAGGGAACAATTCAGAGAAGCCCCGGAAAATCCGTCGGGTTCGTGTCTTCAATGGGTAATTTTCGCGTTTTCGACGAAAAAGTGGTGCTCGGGACAGGACTCGAACCTGCACGCCTTACGGCACACGCCCCTCAAACGTGTGTGTCTACCAATTCCACCACCCGAGCACTGAAAAACAGGGAAAGGCGGACTAAGAGGAATCGACCGGACCTTGTAAAGCCTCGAAAATGAAGCGCAGAATTGCCGCGCTTGATCCTCCGTTGCCTTGGCAAAGAAGGAGGTAAAAAGGCCACCCTGTTCACCTCCGCTGCCGGTCCGACAGTGCCCTCGCGATCTGGGCCGCGAAGAACGGCCCGCGATAAATCAGCCCGGTGTAGAGCTGCACCAGCATCGCGCCGGCATCAAGTTTCTCCCCTGCCCCCGCCGCATCAGTGATGCCTCCGACGCCGATGATGGGAAGCCGTCCCTTCGTCGCCCGCGAGATATAGCCAATGATTTCCGTCGAACGCGTCCGCAGCGGTGCCCCGCTCAGCCCACCGGCCTCGCTAATCGACGCAAACGGACCCGGTCGTGCCAGCGTGGTGTTCGTGGCGATGACGCCGTCGAGTGCGAACTCCGCGATGGCTTCGAGCACGGCGTCAATCTGCCGATAATTCAGGTCAGGCGCAATTTTGAGGAGGATGGGCTTGCGGATCTTCCCGGGAGCCGTCGCGCGCGCGAGGTTCGCCGCGGTAATGGCGCCGAGCAGTTCTCGCAGGCGGTCGCCATCCTGCAGCTGGCGCAATCCCGGCGTGTTCGGGCTGCTGACATTAAGCACAAGATAGTCGGCGTGATCCGCGAGACGCGCAAAACTTGCGAGGTAATCCTCCACCGCCTGGTCGAGCGGCGCGACTTTCGATTTGCCCAGATTGATCCCGAGCGGAATCCGCCGGTGACCCGGACCCGAGCGATGCGACAGCCGTTTCGCAACCGCTTCGGCGCCGTGATTGTTGAACCCCATGCGGTTGATCACCGCCTCGGACTGGGGATAGCGAAATACGCGGGGCCGTTCGTTGCCCGGCTGGGGCAGCGCAGTGACGGTCCCGATTTCCACGTGGCCAAAACCGAGCGCCGCGGCCGCCGGCCAGGCACGGGCGTTCTTGTCAAAACCGGCCGCCAAACCGACCGCGTTGGGGAATTTCAATCCGAACGCCTCGACAGGTCGGGTCAGAGCGCGGGGCAGGCGATTCCACCTTTCCATCAGCCGGCAGACGGGAGGCAACCAGCCCAGCACCACCAAGGCGTCAATGCCCAGCTCGTGCGCGTGCTCGGAATCGAGGGTGAAAAGCGCGCGACGGATGAGTTTCTCGTAAAGCAACCCCATGCGACGGGACAGTGAAAACGCGTTTTCAAAAGGCAAGTGCTCGCGCGGGTAACCTCCCCAACGCAAAGGATTTTCACAGGAACCACCCGGTTTTTGCCCAGACGTAACCGAAGATGTTTTTGTGCTTGTTTTTTACTCCTCCCCTAACACGCTGCGCCAAAAATCACTCCCGCCCCCTACTCATGGCCAAAGCTACATCTACGCTCGAATGGTGCATCGTCCGTCTTGGTGACGATCATAACTGGTGGGTCGCCGAGACCAGCGACCCCGTGCGCTGGGACGTCGATGGCCTGAGCATTATCGACCCCCGCCAGCTCTCTCACCTCATCGAGCTCGTCGATCCGTTGCGCGACTACGGCTTCGACCAGGACGTCATGGATCGCGCGTTCATCCCTTTCCGCATCGAGAAGGATCTCGGCAGCGGCAAGGTCCGCCTCAAGCGCACCAAGGAGTCGCTCTTCGAGTCCGAGGAAAAACTTTTCGTGCTGCCCGACATCCTCGACGAGGAGAACGGCCCGTACGCTGACTTGCTCGACCTGCTCACGCGCTGCCGCGTGAAGATGCTCAACGACCTGTTCGACTTCGAGTCGAAGCTCACCGTTGACGAAGTCGAGGACGAGCTGCGCGAGGCGCAGAACAGCCATTTCATCGAGGGTCGCGCGGTCCACTCGTTCGAAGAGATCACCGCCATCCTCGACTTCATGCCCGCCGGCTACGAGTCCGACGACGAGAAGCCCGCCAAGAGCACCGAAGAGGATGACGACCTGCCCGAGCTCGATGAGGCCGAGGAAGAAAAGCTCAAGAACGACGAGTCGCTCAAGTGGGATGACGACGAAGAGGGCGACGACGACGAGAAGAAAGCCAAGTCGGACGACGACGAAGAAAAGGAAGACGGAGACGACGAGGACAAACCGGCCAAAGCTTCCGACGACGACGACGAGGACAAGCCCAAGCGCAAGGCTCGTGGGAAAAAATAATTCGCCAGCTGGAATTATCATCGCGAAATACGAAGAGAATGGCGATCGAACGGGATTGAGTCGTCGTCCCACGCTGCGGGACTTCTCGCAAGGCCTGATGGGACGACGGAGGGGAACGGTAAGATTGCCTTTCTCAACCCCGGTCTGGCTTACTCAGCCATAACCATGGACTTCTCCCCACGCGCTCTGCTGCTCTGCGTCGTCTCCGTCGCGCTCCTGGCCATCCTGCCCGGCTGTGAAACCGATGGCGTCACCGCCAAGAACCCCGAAGTCCCGACCACGACGACTTCGGCGCAACTGCGTCCTGGTGATAGTCTGACCGTCACCTTGCAGGGCGTCCCCGATCCCAGCACCAACCAGGTCCAGATCGGCGACCATGACATCATCACCCTGCCCTTCATCGGCACGCTCTCCACGGCGAACGCCACGCCCGCCGAACTCGCCCAGCGGATCCGCGAGACGTACATCACCAAGAAATTCTATACCACCGTGGATGTATCGGTGAGCGTCACCGAGCGCTACGTTTACGTCGGTGGCGAGGTCACCCGGCCCGGCCGCATCGTGTGGACGCCCGACCTCACGGTCTCGAAAGCGGTGCAGGCGGCCGGCGGTTTTACCCTCTACGCCAAAGAAACCAAGGTGAACCTCGTGCGCGAACAGAAGGCGTACGACATCAACATCACGCTCGCCCAGAAAAATCCCTCGCAGGACGTCCGCCTGATGCCGGGCGACTCCGTGCAGGTCCCGCGTTCGCCGTTTTGATGGGACGTAGCGCGGGGTCGCCCTAGAAAGATCCCGGCTGCGCCAGCCGAACTGAAGCCAAGCGGCTGCCCGCATCAAACTCACCTCGTGAGCTCTTGCGCCATCACCTTGGCGAAATAGGTCAGGATCATGTCCGCGCCGGCCCGCTTGATCGCGATCAGCGATTCATGCCGCGTCTTCGCGAGATCAAGCCAGCCCAGCTTCGCGGCAGCGTGGAGTTGGGCGTATTCACCGGATACTTGGTAGGCCGCGACGGGCTTCCGCGTGGACATCCGCACTTCGCGGATGATGTCGAGATACGGACCCGCCGGTTTCACCATGATAATGTCCGCGCCTTCGGCCGCATCGAGCGCGGCCTCCGTGAGCGCCGAGCGGCGGTTGGCGGGATTAAGCTGATACGTCGCCTTGCTCAGCAAGGGCGTGCCCGCCGCCCGCGCGCTCCCAACGGCATCGCGAAACGGCCCGTAATACGCCGAGGCAAACTTCGCCGAATAGGCCATGATCCCCGTCTCCGTGAAACCCGCGGCGTCCATCGCCTTCCGAATGGCGAGAATGCGCCCATCCATCATGTCACTCGGAGCGACCAAATCCACCCCCGCCCGAGCATGAAGGATCGCCATCTTCGCCAAAATTCCGACCGTGCGGTCGTTCTCGACGTCATCCCGCGCGGCATTGAGCACGCCGTCGTGGCCATGCGTCGTATAGGGATCGAGAGCGATATCCGTCATCACCGTGATCTCCGGGACGGCCTGCTTCACAGCGCGCACCGCGCGCAAAATCAGCCCATCCTCGTGCAACGCCGCCGTGCCCTCGTCGTCCTTGAGCCTGGCGTCGAGCTTCGGAAACAACGCTACCGCCGGCACCCCCAGCTTCGCCAGCGCACGGCATTCCTTGACCAGGTCTTTGAGGTTCACCCGGCTCACGCCCGGCATCGAAGCGATCGCCTGTGGCGCGCCTTTCCCGTCGACCACAAAGAGCGGGGCGATGAAATTCGCCGGACGCAGCACGGTCTCCTCGGTCAGGGCGCGCAAGCTGGCGGTGCGACGCAGGCGCCGCGGACGGTGGATGAGGTCGAGCTTGAACGGATCAGCCATGATGGAGATTTAACTAGAGCACATCTCGCCCACTCCGGCGAAACGTTTTTAAGGGGAGGCGGGTGCCTCACCCGCGCGGGAGCCAATCACCTGCATCGTCAGCACCGGCCCCTTGCCGTCGGGCGCCCCGGCGGCGAGACCCACAATCCCAGCGCTCACGGTCAGCGGCGCTTTCGGTGCCGTCATGGCCAGCTGAAAGAGCAGCGCCGGTTTGCCGTTGATGCCCAACAGATAGGGCGCCGCATAGACGGGTTCATCCGCCGGCAAGCCCCATGAGCCGGAATCCAGTTGGCGCTGAAATGGCATGCCTTGGATATCAAACTTCATGTTCCCGGCGCTCGCGACAATCGACCACCACGGCACGTCGAGGACGCTCATGAAGACATCCTTCAATCCTGGGGTGCGACTCGCGAGCTGAAGGAATTCCTGCAGGGCCAGAACCGACCCGATAAAAGCTCGCTCGCTGGCCGCCGTGATGCCGACGGCTTCGGCGACCTTGGCGTTGGCCGCCGCCGGACCAGGCGGATAAGGCGTGGGGCCAAAATCCATGCTGCCCTGCGGCAGGGACGGATTAGCCGCTTTTCGCGCCCGCATTTCCATCATCGTCGCGGGCACCTGCTCCATGCCGAGAGCGAGATAGTCCGCATCCACGAGGACCCGCTGGCGGATGATCGCGGGGGCCTTGGCAGCTTGGCGCCCTGCGTCGGATGCCGACAGCGGGCCAATCATCGCGATGCGGATGCCGGCGCGGCCGCCGTCGAAGCGAAACTCATGCCCGGTCGACGTGTAAACATGCGCCGAGTCACGGCCGCGCCTTTTCTCGGTCTCGCGCGGTTCCTCCATCGAGAAAACGATGAGCCACTGTTTCAGTTTTTCGCCCTTCGTAAGGCTCACCAGGATCGTGACGCTATCGCCTGGTCGCATCGTCTGCCGCGCCTCAGGCTGAGCCAGTCCGGCCAAAAGCAGGCCGGCCGCTTGGGATGCCTGTTGGATGGCCGGCAACGGCGTTAATTGACGAAAATCCGGCGGCAATCGCGGCGGCGCAGGCTCGCCAGCCCTTCCCGCCCATCCGAGCAACAGCCCTAGCGTGGTCACCCGCAACCAACGCCGTGTCGTACCCGTCCGCCGTCGCGCCGGGGCCAAATCATGCTTGAAGTCACCGGGCATATTCGCGTTCTTCGGTGGACAAGAGCACGCCATGCCCCGGTTCTCCACACGTTTTTTCACTGCTTCGCGCCGTATCGCTACGACCGCGCGAACGACGCGTTGCGGTTGTTGAGTCCGACAACCGCCGGCGCCGTTGCGCGCTGCGTCAGGAAAAAATCCCGTTCCGCTGCGGCGGAATTTCAGCAGGCTACCGTCTCCCGTCTCCCCTTCTCTTCCCTTTCCTCCGTTTCCATGGCCATCAAGCTTTTCGATTCGCTCACGCGCGGGCTTCGCGAACTCTCGCCCTCGCAGCCCGACGGGGTCTTCCGCTTCTACAACTGCGGACCCACGGTCTACGCGCCCGCCCATATCGGCAATTTCCGCGCCTTCGTCGTCAATGACGTGATCCGCCGCCTGCTCGAACTCGAGTTCGGCGCCGGCAAGGTGAAGCACGTCCGCAATCTCACTGACGTTGATGACAAGACCATCAAGCGCTCCCGTGACGAGGGCCGTCCGCTCGCGGAGGTGACGAAGCAGTGGACCGCCAAATTCCACGCCGATTGCGCCGCGCTCAACTGCCTGCCGCCGCATATCGAACCCACCGCCACGGGCCACATTCCGGAGCAGGTCAACATGATCGACGTGCTCATGCAGAAAGGGAACGCCTACCGCGCGGCCGACGGCTCGGTGTATTTCAAGGTAGCCTCCTTCGATCATTATGGCGAGCTGTCCCGCATCAAGGAGCGCGAGCTCAAGGCCGGCAGTTCACTCAAGACCTTCGCCGCCGATGCCGACGAAAAGGAAGACGTCAGCGATTTCGCGCTTTGGAAAGCCCACAAGGCCGACGACGGCGACAACGCCTGGGACAGTCCCTGGGGCCGGGGCCGTCCCGGTTGGCATATCGAGTGCAGCGCGATGATTAAAAAGCACCTCGGCGAAACGATCGACCTGCACACCGGCGGCGTGGACCTGCTTTTCCCCCATCACGAAAACGAGATCGCCCAGAGCCAGTGCTGCAACGGACAGGCATTAGCCCGGCACTGGTTTCACAACGAGCATCTGCTCGTGGAAGGCAAAAAGATGAGCAAGAGCGAAGGCACGCTCTACACCGTGGACGACATCGTCGCCCGCGGCTATTCTCCGATGGCCTTGCGCTATGCGCTGCTCATGGGCCACCCGCGCAAGCAGCTGAGTTTTAGCCTGGATTCATTGCACGCCGCTGAAAGCGCGCTCGCGACCCTCCGCGCTTTTCGTGCGTCACTGCCGGAAGCCGGGGGTGACTCGGCGGGTTTCGAGCCGGTGTTTGCCGCCCTGCACGATGATCTTAACGTCCCCGCCGCCCTCGGCGCCCTTTTCACCGTTGTTAACGACAAGAACGCAAAGACCAGCGTCTTGGCCTTCGACCGCACGATGTTTGCGCTCGGCTTCGATCTTAAAGCCGTCGCGCCTCAGGCCGTGGTCCCCACCACGGTCACCGTCCTCGCCGCGAAGCGCTGGGCCGCCAAACAAGCCAGGGATTTCGCGTCCGCCGATGCCCTCCGCAAAGAGCTTACCGCCGCGGGCTGGTCCATGCTCGACCGCAAGGATGGCTATTCTCTCGAACCTTTGAAAACAATCTAGTCGCCCCCTTTGTCATTCTGGGCGCAGCGAAGAATCAACTCGGATTCTCCCTCCCGATTCGCACGGGATTCCTCGCTTTGCTCAGAATGACAACCCCTGCATCTTATTTTTTCTCGACCTTCGCATCTTCGCGTCTTTGCGCTTAATCCTCCTCTCCGCCATGTCCTCGCCCATGTCTCCCCTCGAAGAACTCCGCCACTCAGCCTCGCACATCATGGCGACCGCCATTCTCCGCCTCTTTCCCGAGGCCAAGCTCGACATCGGTCCGCCGACGGACACGGGCTTTTATTACGACATCGATCTCGAGCACAAACTCACTGCCGACGACCTCCTCAAGATCGAGGTCGAGATGAAGAAGGTCGCCGAGGAAAACCAGCCGTTCCTCCGCAAGGAAGTCTCCCGCGAGGAAGCGGCCGAGATCATCAAGTCTCGCGGCCAGGAGCGCTACAAGCTGGGTCGTCTGGCCGACATTCCCGAGGGGGAAAAAATCTCGTTCTACACGAACGGCGACTTCACCGATCTCTGCGCCGGCACGCATGTCCGCTACTCGTCGAAGCTCAAGGCGTTCAAACTGCTCTCCATCGCCGGGGCGTATCACCGCGGTGACGAGAAAAACAAGCAGCTCCAGCGCATCTACGGCACGGCCTTCGCGACGAAGGACGAGCTCGCCGCTTACCTCGAGCAGCAGGAACAGGCCAAACTCCGCGACCACCGGAAGCTCGGCAAGGACCTCAAGCTCTTCGTGATCGATGAGGATGTCGGCCAGGGCCTCATCCTCTGGACACCCAACGGTTCAATCATCCGCCAGGAGTTGCAGAACTTCATCGGTGGCGAACTGCAAAAGCAGGGCTACTCACAGGTCTTCACGCCGCACATCGGCAAGCTCGAGCTCTACAAGACTTCGGGCCATTTTCCGTATTACAAGGAGTCGCAATTCTCGCCCGTCTTCGAAAACGAGTCGCTCACGAAGGCCATCCACGAGGGCTGCTCGTGCGGCGAGGCCTTCTCGCGCCTCGAGGCAGTCTCCGCACACCTCGCGTCGCAGATCAACGCCCGCACTGGCAAGGAAACCATCACGCCTGACCGCGTGAAGCCGGACGCGCTGCTCCTCGATGGCTTCATGCTGAAGCCGATGAACTGTCCGCATCACATCAAGATTTTCGCCTCCCAGCCGCATTCCTACCGCGACCTGCCCGTGCGCCTCGCCGAATTCGGCACCGTCTATCGTTGGGAACAGTCCGGCGAGCTCAATGGCATGACGCGGGTCCGCGGGTTCACGCAGGACGACGCGCATCTCTTCTGCACCGAGGACCAGGTCCCGGCGGAACTGATCGGCTGCCTGGCGCTCGTAAAAACCGTGCTCACCACGCTCGGCATGCATGATTATCGCGTGCGCGTCGGCATGCGTGATCCCGACTCCAACAAATACACCGGCGACTCTGCCAACTGGGACAAAGCCGAGGCTGCCTGCCGCACCGCGGCGCAGACGCTCGGCGTGCCTTTCACCGAGGAGCCTGGCGAAGCCGCGTTTTACGGCCCGAAAATCGATTTCGTTATCAAGGATGTCATCGGCCGCGAATGGCAGCTCGGCACGGTGCAGGTGGACTACAACCTGCCCGTGCGCTTCGACCTTTCGTACATCGGCGCCGACAACCAGCCGCACCGTCCTGTCATGATCCACCGTGCGCCCTTCGGCTCGATGGAGCGCTTCTGCGGCGTGCTGATCGAGCACTTCGCCGGCGACTTCCCGGCCTGGCTCGCGCCCGAGCAGGTGCGCCTCGTGCCCATCAGCGACAAACTCAACGACTACGCTTACGACGTGCTCGCGAAGCTCAAGGCCGAGGGCCTGCGTGCGACGCTCGACGAACACAGCGACAAACTCGGCGCCAAGATCCGTCGCGCCGAAATGGACAAGATTCCCTACACGCTCGTCATCGGCCAGAAAGAGGCCGAGGCGGCCAGCGTCTCCGTCCGCAGCCGCGCCCGCGGTGACGAAGGCGTGATGACGGTCGAGGCCTACGTTGCGAAGCTCAAGACCGAGGTGGCGACGCGCGCTTTACCGCAGAAGAAGGCGACGCCCTGATTTCTAACCACGAAGAGTGGGAAGGGCACAAAGGAAGACCGATCCAAAAGGATCTGAACTTCGTGCTCTTCGTGGTTAAAATCGAATCGGTCAGATCCCAGACCGCGTAAAGTCTCCGTTTACCAATCGGAAGATGCCCAACAAATTCGCATTCTGCAGTTCGACGGGCAGCAATCCATCCGCGAAACTCTGGTAGCAGATGAGCCGCGCCCAGCGGTTCAGCGCGCGGGTGCCCACCGACGTGCTTCGTCCGCCATCGCTCGCCGCCGGATACGGTCCGCCATGCACAATGGCGGGGCTGACTTCCAAACCGGTCGGATAACCATTTAAAATGATCCGCCCCGCCTTCGCGGCCAGCAGATCGATCAACTCGCCCTGCCCTGCCGCCTCCGACGCCCCGGCCTGCACCGTGGCGGTCAGACTGCCTTCAAGATGACGCGCGACTTCAAGCATTTCCGCCTGATCACGGCACCAAACAACGAGCGAACTCGGGCCGAAGATTTCCTCGGAAAGTGTTTTGTTTTTCAGGAAAATCTCCGCCTCGGTCTCAAACCACGTTGGGGCCGCGCCGCAGGGTGTCACGGCGATCGCCTCGGCACTGATAATCACGCCGGGCAATTGGGCCCGGGCGGCGACATTAGCCGCAAACTGTTTCTCGATCCCGGGCGTCAGCATCACGCCTTCGGGGGTGGCCGCGAGTTTGGCCTCGAGCGCCCCGGCAAACGCATCGGCCACCGCCGAGCGCTGCAGCACGATCAACCCGGGATTGGTGCAAAATTGACCGACATTCACTGTGGCCGAGGCGTAAAGCCCATCAACGAGCGCCGCTGATCGCTCGGCCAAGGCGCCGGGCAGGATGAACACCGGGTTGATACTGCCCATCTCGGCGTAAACCGGAATCGGCTCCGGTCGCGCCGCGGCCAGATCCACGAGGATCCGTCCGCCTATGAGCGAACCGGTGAAACCGACCGCCTTCACTGCGGGGTGTTTCACGAGCGACTGTCCCACCTCGAACCCCGCGTCAAAGAGCAGCGAGAACGTGCCTTCGGGCAGACCACACTCCTTCACCGCCTCAATGATGAGTCGGCCAACCAATTCGCCGGTGCCCGGATGCGCCGGGTGCGCCTTGACGATAACCGGACAGCCCGCCGCAAAAGCCGAGGCCGTGTCCCCCCCGGCGACCGAGTAGGCAAAAGGAAAATTGCTCGAGCCAAATACCACCACGGGGCCGAGTGCCCGGAGCATCGAACGGTGATCGGGTTTCGGCACCGGTTTGCGGTCGGGCACTGCCGTCTCGATGCGCGCGTCCACCCAGTCTCCTCGCAACGCCGTATCACCGTACATCCGCAGCTGGCCGGACGTACGGCCAATCTCGCCGGTGCACCGCGACAGTGGCAAGCCGGTCTCCTGCATCGCGCGGTCCGCGAGGAGCGCGCTGTTCTGATCAAGTTTGTCTGCGATTAGCCGGAGGAAACGGTTGCGCTCGGCACCTGGCAATTTCGCCCAGGTCGGGGCCGCCGCCGCCGCCAATTGCACTGCGCGCTCCAACCCGAAAGCCGAGGCCGAGTGAAAAACGGGTTCGAGCTCTTTCGTCGCCGTCGGGTCAAACGCCCGGAATGTGGGTCCGCCCGGCAGACCGGTTGAAAAACCAATGAACGAGGTGCCAGTTAGTTTCATTTCAGATTTTCGGATGGGTTTTTCGCGTCTTCGTCAGTGAGCTGCATAAATCTGGAGGCCGAATGGTCCACGGCGCCGTGAGCGCGGCCATTGGTCATCCGGGCAAAAATGAGACCTTTCCAGTTCATGAGCGGACACTAGGGAACCCCGGGACATTTACCACGGATTTCAAGAATCCAAAAAAACATCAAACGACCTGACCCAGGATCGCGGTAATGCGAAATTGAACTGACTTGGTTTCGAGGGCGTTTCATTCGCGTCGATTCGCGCAATTCGCGGGCGAGAATCAGCGGATACCCCAGCAAAAAGGGTCGTGCGGATCGAGCAACTGGGTCGTCTCGGCGATGACGAAAGCCGCGCCCGTGATCGTCGGGGCGATCTCGCCCTTCGCGCGGTCGAGCCAGCGGTAGCGACCGGTGAACGTGCTGCCGATCACACTCTCCTGCACCCAAGTGGACCCTTCGGCGAGTTTGCCGTCAGCGGCGAGGCAGGCGAGTTTCGCACTCGTGCCCGTGCCACAGGGCGACCGGTCATAGGCGTTGCCCGGACACAGAACAAAATTTCGACTGTTGGCGCCTGACTGCGACGCGGGTCCAAAGAGTTCGATGTGGTCCACCTCAGGAAAACCCTGCACGATGACGGCGCCCCGCACACGGAGGGTGTAGTCCATGAGCTTAGCGACTTGGGCGAGCTCAAGAGACTGGCCGTGCCGCTCGACGAGAAAGAACCAGTTCCCACCCCATGCCACGTCGCCACGCACCTCTCCCAGTCCGGGCACTTGGATTACGACGCCCTTTGCCTTGCGGTAGCTGGGCACGTTGTTGACCGAAACGTCGCCATTCGCGTGAAGCTCGGCGGCAACGACTCCCACGGGTGTGTCGATTTTCACGCGGCTCGGCAGGATTTTCCCGAGGTGCGCCAGTGAAGCCACGAGGCCGATTGTGCCATGGCCGCACATACCGAGATAACCGGCGTTGTTGAAGAAGATGACGCCAAACTGGCACCCCGCCTCGTGGGGCGGCACGAGCAACGCGCCGATCATGGGGTCAGAGCCGCGTGGCTCGTTCACCACGGCAGTGCGCCAGGCGTCAAATCTTTCGCGAAAACGCCCCACCCGCTCACTCAATGGGCCCGTGCCCAACTCAGGACCGCCATCGAGCACCAAGCGCGTCGGCTCTCCGCCCGTATGGGAGTCGATGATCCGAATGCGCTGGGGGGCGGGCATGGTTGAATTCCAAGGATGGCGGCACAAAAGGCAACGCCCTGGGCCGACGGCTGTTTTAGGTGGGCCGGGCGCTCCGCGCGCGGCCAGATCGCGTTTAAGCCGGGGATCAAGCCTGCCGTGCGGCGGAGCACCCGGTCCACCCTGGCAGGATTCTCCCGCTCACAGCGATGGCGGGATCAGCGATCCCGCCCTACAAAAACGAAAAAGCCGGCTCCGGTTGCCCGGAGCCGGCTGGTAATTCTTCCCTGCGGATCAGTTAGAGCGCGGTATCGCCACGCTCGTCGGTGCGGATGCGCACCACATCCTCGACTGGGAGCACGAACACTTTGCCGTCGCCGATTTTCCCGGTCTTGGCGGATTTGACGATGGCGGCAACCGCCTTGGCGACAGTCTCATCGGCCACGCCGATCTCGAGTTTCACCTTCGGCAGGAAGTCCACCGTGTATTCACTGCCGCGGTAGATCTCGGTATGGCCCTTCTGGCGTCCGAAGCCTTTGACTTCGGTCACCGTCATGCCTTCGACACCCACTTCAGCCAGGGCCGACTTCACTTCCTCGAGCTTGAACGGCTTGATGATCGCAATGATGAGTTTCATATAGGGGAGTAGGTTGAGGTTAGCTGGCGTAGCCCTCTTCGCCGTGCTCGTTGATGTCGAGACCCTGACGCTCGACCTCTTCGGTCGGACGGAGGCCGATGGTGACCTTGACAAGGTAGGCGATGATCAAGGTCGCCACGAGCGCCAAAACGATGGTGACGCCCATGGCCTTCAACTGTGCCATCCACAGACCGCCGTCGGTGACGAGCTTGGCCAGACCACTCTTGGTCGCCGCGGCGCCCGTGAGATTCCCGTTGACCGAGGCCGTGGCGAGGATGCCGGTGAGCAACGCACCCAAGGTGCCACCAATGGCGTGAACGCCGAAGGTGTCGAGGGCGTCATCATAGCCGAACCGGGCCTTGAGCTTCGTGCAGGCGAGGTAAGGCACCACAGCGGCGAGCACGCCGATGATAACCGCGCCCGTGCTATTGACGAAGCCGCAGGCGGGCGTGATCACAACGAGGCCGGCGACAGCTCCGGAACAAAAGCCAAGGATGGAAGCGTGTCCGCGAAAAAATCTCTCGATCGCGCCCCAGGTGAACGCTGCGACAGCCGCGGCCAGCGTGGTGGTCATGAAAGCGTTGGCGGCAACCCCGTCGGCCGCGATGGCGGAACCGGCGTTGAAGCCGTACCAGCCAACCCAGAGCATGCCGGTGCCCACCATGCAGAGCACCATGCTGTGCGGCGCCATCTTTTCTTTGCCGAAACCCAGGCGCGGTCCGAGGATGATGCAAAGCAGGAGCGCGGACCAGCCGGAGCTCATGTGCACCACAGTCCCACCGGCGAAGTCGATTGCGGGGATCCGGGCGGCGGCGTTCCACGTGCCGTTCATGAGGCCGTTGGCACCCCAGACCATGTGGGCGAGCGGGAAGTAGACCACAAACATCCACACCGTCACGAAGACCAGGATCGCGCTGAATTTCATGCGCTCGGCGATCGCGCCGACAATCAGCGCCGGCGTGATGATCGCGAACATCATCTGGTACATGGAGAAGACGTTCTGCGAAACCCAGTAGGCGTAGTTGGTGTTGGGAGCGGACGTCACGTCCTTGAGAAAGAAGAATTCCGAACCGCCAAAGATGGAGCTACCAAAGTTCGTCCCGAACACGAGGCTGTAGCCGAAAGCCCACCAAAGAATCGTGACGAGTCCCGTGATGCCCAGACATTGGGCGAGAACGGAGAGGACGTTTTTCTTGCGTACCAAGCCCCCGTAAAAGAGGGCCAGGCCAGGCAGGGTCATGAAGAGGACGAGCGCAGCGCTCGTCATCATCCAGGCATTGTGGCCGGGACCGGCGACCCCGGTCAGGCTTTTGCCGGGATCGCTGTTGGTCACGTAGGCTTCAAGGGCCGAGATTCTTTCATCGGCGGTGGGAGCGCGAGTTGCAGCCGGGGCTGCACTCTGCGCTACGGCGGTCAGGCTGAGATAACAGGCCAGACTCGCGAACAGGACGGTGCGAAGAAGACGCAGAGGAATATGCATGGTCGCGGCCCCTTAAGCAGCACCCATGCCATCTCCAGCGCATGCGCATCATTCGTGCAAAACAAAGGGCCGGCCCCCTGGACAGGACCGGCCCTAAATAAATCAGAAAAACGGACTTTAGACCGCTGCTTCGCCGCGCTCGTCGGTGCGGATGCGCACCACGTCCTCCACCGGCACGACGAACACCTTGCCGTCGCCGATCTTGCCGGTTTTGGCGGCCTTGACGATGGCTTCCACCGTCTTGGTCTTCACGTCGTCGGCCACCACGATCTCAATTTTCACCTTCGGCAGGAAATCCACGGTGTACTCGCTGCCACGATAAATCTCCGTGTGGCCCTTCTGCCGGCCGAACCCCTTGACCTCGGTCACCGTCATGCCCTCAACGCCAATCTTGGCCAGGGCTTCCTTCACTTCTTCGAGTTTGAACGGCTTGATGACGGCAATGATGAGTTTCATGAGGGTAAAGGCTGGAAGTCGGTGATTGGAATGGCGATGGCCGGTTGGCGCAAGCCCGTGTTATTCTGGCATTACGACCGCAATGTGCAACTCCTTGAGCTGCTTCGCCGTGACCGGCGTCGGGCTCTGGGCCATCAGGTCCTGGCCCTTTTGCGTCTTCGGGAAGGCAATCACGTCGCGGATGCTGGTCGTGCCGCACAGCAGCGCGGCCATGCGATCGAGGCCAAAGGCGATGCCCCCGTGCGGCGGAGCGCCGTAGGTGAAGGCCTTGAGCATGTAACCGAAGCGGCTCTCGACGACGTCGGCAGGAATTTTGAGGACGTCCTCGAAGACCTTTTTCTGCAGCGCCGGCTGGTGGATCCGGATCGAACCGCCGCCCAGCTCCATGCCGTTGAGCACGACGTCGTAATGCTGGCCCCGGACCTTCTCCGGATCGGTGTCGAGCAGGGGGATATCCTCCACGACCGGTGAGGTAAACGGATGGTGCGTCGCGACGTAGCGATTTTCCGCCTCGTCGTGGCTCATGAGCGGGAAATCCACGACCCAGAGAAACTTCCAGTCGTCGGGACGCAGCGTGAGGAGCCCGCGCTTCTGCTGCAGCGTGGCCGCCTCCAGCCGCAACCGGCCGAGGATGGCGCAGGCCTTCTCCCACGGCGCGGCCGCAAAAAACACCATGTCGCCGTCCGCCAGGGCGAGCTGCGCAGCGAGCGCGGCTTTCTCAGCGTCGGAGAAAAATTTGACGATGGGCGATTTCCATTCCCCTCCCTCGATCTTGATGAACGCGAGGCCCTTCGCGCCGAGTGATTTCGCAATCTCCTCGAGGCTCTTGAGCTCACCCTGCGTGAGATCGGCCAGACCCTTGGCGTTGATCGCCTTGATCACGCCGCCGCCGGCCACCGTGGATTGAAAAACCTTGAACGCCGAGTTCTTGAAGACCTCCGAGAAATCCACGAGCTCCGTCGCAAAGCGCACGTCCGGCTTGTCCACGCCGTAACGATTCATCGCGTCGTGGTACGTCAGGCGCTGGAACGGCGTCGGCAGGTCCGTGCCGAGCACGTCGCGCCAGACCTTCTTCAGCATGCCTTCGAAGAGGGAGTAAATGCCTTCGCGGTCGATGAACGAAGCCTCGACGTCCACTTGCGTGAACTCCATCTGGCGATCGGAGCGCAAGTCTTCGTCGCGAAAGCAGCGGGCGATCTGGAAATATTTCTCCACGCCGGCAACCATCAGGATCTGCTTGAACTGCTGCGGCGACTGCGAAAGCGCGTAGAATTCACCCGGATGGATTCGGGACGGCACGAGATATTCGCGCGCGCCCTCGGGCGTGCTCTTGAACAGCGCGGGCGTCTCAACCTCGATGAACTCCTGGGCATCAAAATAATCGCGGATGGACTTGGCGACCTTGTGGCGCACCTGGAGATTCTTCCGCATCTTCGGCCGGCGGAGGTCGAGGTAACGATAGGTCAGACGCAGGTCCTCGTTCACCTTGTCACCGCCCACATCGTCGAGCGGAAATGGTGGGGTGTCGGAAACATTGAGGACATCAAGGCGGTCAGCCGCGATCTCGACCTCACCCGTTGGCAGGGCGGAGTTAATCGTGCCTTCCGGGCGCTGGACGACCTTGCCGCCGATGCCGATCACGGACTCGGGCTTCAGGTGCGCGGCGGCGGTGCCAAGGGCGGCGTTGTCCTTCGGGTCGAACTTCACCTGCGTGAGGCCTTTGCGGTCGCGCAGATCGATAAAGATGATGCCGCCGTGGTCGCGGATGGAATCCACCCAGCCGAGCAGCGAGACAGTCGCGCCGAGATCGGCCTTGGTAAGCTGGGCACAGTGATGGGAACGTTGCATGGAAAGGTGCGTAGGGAGCGGATGAGCTAAGCGGAACGCCGCGGCTCCGGGCAAATAGAATCATTGGCTTAAACCAACCCTTTCCCGGGCGGTGTTCCGGGACCGCCACGCGCCGAACCGGAGCGCGGAGCGCTCCGTTCACCCCAACCCCAGCTTAGTCGAGCTCTTCTGCCAGCAGGGTCAACTGCGCCGCCAGCTCGCGGGCCTCCTCCGCCGTCAGCTCCACCGGGTCGCCAAACGTACCCATCGCCTTAAGCAGGATGACACCGCCCGACGCGTCGATCAGCAAGGTCACGTCTTCATCAGGATGATTGGATTTCATAGGCGTTCGGATTCCTTGGGAATGGGAGCTTCGTAAGTGAGGAGCAACGTGGCCTCATCGCGTCGGGCCGGCGTCCATTTCAGCCGGAGGGTCGTCTGGACCGCCTTCCAGTTGAGCTGGATGGCATCCGAACTCGTGGTGGAGTCTTCATGACCGTACTTGGCGCGGATCAGGTCGCGGAGTTTGGCAAAATCCTTCTCCAAGATGTCGCCCGACTCAAACAGCGTGACTTTGACCAGCCGCTCGTCGTTGAAGAAAAATTTCACCCGGAACGCGTGCTCCGCGATAACCAGGCGGTCCACCTCCAGCAGCTGCAAAACGTGGCCGCCCGGCAGCGGCTCGGTATTTTCGGGCGCGTGGGCCTCGGGAAACAGCTTCTGAACATCCTCCACTTTCATGCCGGCCGTGGTGCCCGGCAAGAGCGCTTGGCCGCGCACCAACCCCGCGAGGCCACTTATCAGAACCAGCAGACCGGCCATTCGAATGAGGATTTTCATGGGTTGATTATGTGGTTCGGACTTTACGCCCGATGTCAGATGTCGGGCGTAAAGCCCGACCCACGAAGGCCAAGGAGATCATCATTGCGACAGCACGAGATTCTGCCCCGTCATTTCGGCCGGCTTCGGGAGGCCCATCAGGCCCAGCACGGTCGGTGCGATGTCAGCCAGGCGGCCACCGGTGCGCATCTTGGTCTTGCCGGGGCTGAGTCCTTCGCTCACGACGAAAACCTCCACCAAGTTGAGCGTGTGGGAAGTATGCGGCGCGTTGTGCACGAAGTCCCACATCTGCTCGGCGTTGCCGTGATCGGCGCAAATGACGGCACTGCCACCCCGCTGCGCGATGGCGGCCAGCAGTTCCCCCACCCCCCGATCCGCCGCCTCAACCGCCTTGATCGCCGCGGGCAGTGAACCGGTGTGGCCGACCATGTCGGGGTTGGCATAGTTCACGACAATGAAGCCGTATTTGCCGGAGAGGATCGCCGCCTTCGCCAGGTCCGTCACCGCCGCGGCTGACATCTCGGGCTGCAGATCGTAGGTCGCGACCTTCGGACTCGGCGGACACGCGCGATCTTCACCGGGAAACGGCTCGGCGCGGTAGTTATTGAAGAAAAATGTCACGTGCGGGTTCTTCTCGGTTTCGGCGCAACGGAACTGCGCGATGCCGGCGTCGCTGATGACTTGGCCGAGAATGTTTTTCAGCGCTGGCGGTTTCATCGCGATGACATGCACGGGGAGGCCTGCTTCGTATTCAGTCATCGTCGCAAAATAGAGATCGATCTTCGGCCCGCGGTCGAAGCCCTTGAAGTCATTCAGCACGAACGCCTTCGTGATCTCGCGCGGACGATCGCCCCGGTAGTTGTAGAACAGCACCGCGTCGCCGTTCGCGATCACCGCCAGCGGCTTGCCATCCGCGCCGAGAATCGCGGTCGGAGCGACAAACTCGTCGCCCTTCTGCGTGGCCGTGAGTGGCGCATCGTAATATTGCTGCACGGCCGCGGCCGCGTTGGGCGCCGTCGCGACCACCTGGCGGCCGGTGAGGAGATCGTAGGCTTGCTGCACGCGTTCCCAGCGGTTGTCGCGGTCCATCGCCCAGAATCGACCGCACACCGTGGCGATTTTGCCCAAGCCGATTTTTTTGCACTCGGCATCCACCTGCTGCACGTAACCGAGCCCGCTCTGGGGCGGCGTGTCACGACCGTCGGTGAAGGCATGAATGAAAACCTCCTTGATTCCGTCCTCTTTCGCCTGGCGAAGAATACCGTAAAGATGCTCGAGCATGCCGTGCACGCCGGCGTCGGACACAATGCCCATGAGATGCAGTCGCGAGGCACGCGACTTCACGCGATCGACCACGCCGCGCCAGACGGGATTCGTCGCGAGACGCTTTTCGGAAAAGAGCTTGTTCAAGCGCACGAGTTCCTGATCCACGATGCGGCCCGCGCCGATATTCTCGTGGCCCACTTCGCTATTGCCCATCACGCCGGCGGGCAGGCCGACATCCAGGCCGCTGGCGGCGATGAGCGTGTGCGGATACTTTTGTTGCAATGCATCATCGCAGGCCTTCTTGGCCAGATAAACGGCGTTAACCTCATTCTGCTTCGAGTCGGGATTCTTGCCCCAGCCATCACGGATGACGAGGAGGACGGGTTTGCGGGAAGTTGCCATGGAAGGAGGTATCCTAAGAAACGCTGCTTCGCGCGTTTGACAACACTTCGCATAACCCCGACCAATTTCGTCGCCATGGCCTCCCGCGCAGTTCTGCTCGTCAATCTCGGCTCACCCGAAGCCCCCACTGAGCCGGAGGTCCGGCGCTATCTGCGCGAGTTCCTCAACGACGAACGCGTGCTCGATTTTTCCGCGGTGGGCCGCTGGCTGCTGCTGGAGGGCGTCATCCTTCGCAAACGCCCGAAAGCCTCCGCCCACGCCTACGCGTCAATCTGGACCCCTGAAGGCTCCCCGCTCGTGGTGATTTCGCAAAAGGTCCGGTCCGCCCTCGCCGCCACGCTCGGCGCCGACACCCCGGTCTACCTGGCGATGCGCTACGGCTCGCCGTCCATCGCCAGCGTGGTCGCCCAGCTCGCGGCCGATGGCGTGAAGGAACTGCTGCTGTTTCCGCAATATCCGCATTACGCGATGTCCTCCTGGGAGACCGTTGTCGTTCGAGTGATGGAGGAAATCGCCAGGCAGTGCCCGGCCATTCGCGTCACCACCATCCAGCCATTCTACGCCGACCCCGACTACATTGAGGCCCTCCACGCCGTCGCCGCCCCCCACCTGGCGCAGGATTACGATCACGTGCTCTTCAGCTACCACGGCCTCCCCGTACGGCACATGCGCAAGGCCGATTCCTCCCATGCCCACTGCCTGACTGTGGCTCACTGCTGCGAGACCTGCTCGCCGGCGCACGCCACGTGTTATCGGGCGCAATGCTTTGCGACCACCCGCGCGCTCGTCCAGCGGGCCGGACTCGATCCCGCGAAATATTCCGTGTCGTTTCAGTCGCGCCTGACCCGCGAACCGTGGCTCGATCCGTCAACCGACCGGGAGTTGGAACGCCTGCCCAAGGCGGGCGTCAAAAATCTCCTCGTGATCTGCCCGGCCTTTGTGACGGACTGTCTGGAGACGCTCGAGGAGATCGCGGAACGGGGCCGCGACTCTTTCCTCGCAGCCGGCGGCGTAAAATTCGCGCAAATTCCCTGCCTGAACAACCATCCGGCGTTTATCGATTTTCTCGCCAAGCGGACGCAACGGTGGCTCACTTCGTCCTAACCGTGGATCAACCCATTCTCTCTCGGCCACCGTTTGGCTTTTCGAGTCAATCCGCCTCGTCGCTGCCCTTGCCGGAGCTGAGCGCCGTTCTGCTGCTCGACGCCGACGGGCGCGTGACCGCCGCCAACCATTCGGCGCGGTCCCTCTGGCAGACCACCAACCGCGAGCCAGTCGGCACGCACTTCGCCAGTTTGTTTCAGTTCGATTTGGTGTCCGACGAACCCGGCTGGATCGTGGCCCAGTGGAAGGTCCTGCTCAACGCCACTCTCGACCAGCACGCTCTCCTCATCACCAAGCCTAAGTCCGGCGTGTCGCGCCATGTGACGACCCGGCTCGAAACCCACCTCGGCACCACGCAGGGCTACATCGCCACGGTTCAGCCCACGCAGACGTTGTCGGTCCCCGCGGTCGGCGACGTGGCCAGCTTCCGTCTGCTCACGGAAAAGGGCGTCGCGGGCTTTTTCGATCTCAACCTCAAGACCGGTCGCGCACATTATTCCGCCGCGTGGAAAAAGATTCTTGGTTACCTCGACGCCGAGTTGCCCGACACGATTGATCAGTGGCGAGAGCTGATCCATCCGGACGATTCCGCGGCCGCGCCCGACCAGCTGGCCAACGGGAAACTGGCGATCAGTGCCCGGC
>JBDTJA010000061.1:0-3205 GCA_039936075.1 Opitutaceae bacterium
TCCAGCTGCAGGAAAAAATGGTCCGATACTAAGTAGCGATTCACCACCCCGATAACTACGACCCCGCCCTCGCAGAAGACGACGCGATGTCCCACGCGATCGATGTTCTCAACGAGGAGATGGTGGCTGCGGCGGTTCGGATTTTCGTGGGCGGCCTGCCTCCGGCCAGCTGCGCGATATCACTGCGGGCGCAGCCCAATGGAGAAGTGCTCATCACCGGCGGACCTTACCTCAAGACCAACGAGCACGTGGGCGGTTTTTGGGTGCTGGAAGTCGCCAATCTGGACGAGGCATTGGCTTGGGGTCGCAAAGCTGCCGTCGCCTGTCGGGCGCCGGTCGAGGTGCGCCCGTTTCACTAGAGCCCATTTAGAAAAGGTGTAGCCACGAGCGTGAGCGAGTGGAGGGAGCCGGCCACTCGCTTGCGCTCGTAACTACTTCCGGTCCTTCGGCTCTGACATTTTTGAAACGGCTCCAGCCGCCCCCGTTTTCACGGTTTCTTGGGTCGCGGGACTTATGCCCCCACGGCTTTCAGCACGTGGCAGACGTTACTCCCGCCAAACCCGCTGCTGTTGTTCAACACGATCCCTGGCGCGGTGGGCTGCGTCGCGGTCGGGAGGTCGAGACCCGCGCACGCTTCGTCGGGTGAAACCAGGTTCGCGTTGCCCGGCGTAAAGCCCTCCCGGATCGCCAGCGAACAGAAGGCGGCCTCCATCACGCCGGACATCGACAGCGGATGACCCGTCAGGCCCTTCGTGCTGCTGATTTTCGGGTAGGCGCGCGCCGCGGTGAAGATTTTTCGCAAGGCCAGCGCCTCCGACCGATCCCCCGCGGGGGTGGAGGTGGCGTGGGCGTTAACGTAGCCGATCGCATCGGCGGCGACGCCCGCGTCGGCCAAGGCCCGGCGCATCGCATCGGCGAGACCGGTGCCATCGGGGTGCGAGACAGCGACGTTGTAGCCATCCGCCGCCTGACCCCAGCCGGCCAGCTCGGCGTAGATCGTCCCGCCGCGTTTCTTGGCCGTCTCGGAATCCTCCAGGATCAGGCAGACCGCCCCACCCGCGCCGACAAAGCCGTCTCGCGCGCGATCGAACGGCCGCGAGGCCGTCAGCGGATCGGGATTGGTCGAGAGCGCACGCATCGCGGCAAACGGCAGAATCGTTTCGGCGTTCACTTCCTCGGCGCCGACGACGAGCATGCGCGTCTGGCGGCCGAGCCGGATGTCATCGAGCGCGCAGCCGAGCGCATGACTCGACGACGCACACGCCGCGGCAAATCCGCCCACGGCGCCGCGGATGCCGTAGTGCGCGGCGAGATTGAAATTTAGCGTCCCGGCAATCGAGGCGACCACGCCCATCGGGTTGCCGCGTTCGCCGCGCACCGCGTGCATCTGCGCCAAGTGGTGATGCAGCAAAAACGCCGAACCCGCCGAGGCACAGTACAGGCCCGTCCCGCCATCGGTCAGTTGCTCCGGCTTGAGCCCGCCATCCACGAGCGCCTGCTCCACGGCACACATCGCGTAGAGTCCGTGGGGCGCGAGGCTGCGGAGCGTCTCTCGCGTCAGCACGTAACGCTCCGGATATCGCCAGTCGCGCCAGCTGGGCGAGTCTACGGTGAATTCCTTGATGGTGCCCGCCACCTTCACGTTCAGTGCCGGGTTGCCCAGAAATTCCACGCGCGCGAGGCCAGGCGTAAGCTTGCGCAGGCTCGATGTGACCGTCGCGCGGTCGTTACCGATGCTCGTGATGAAGCCGAGGCCCGTGACGACCGCCGTGCGACTCATGGACGCGATGCCGCCGGTGACAGCGCAACCAGTTTCTTGCGCACGAACGCGCGAAGGTCACCCACGGTGCGTACGCGCATGATCTCGTCATTGGTGATCCGCACCGCGAAGAGATCCTCGAGAAAAAACACCATCTCCGTGATCGACACGGAATCGAAGCCCAGGTCGGCGACCAGCCCCGCCGTGTCTGGCGGAGTTTCCTTAGACCCGGAATCTTCGCCCGGCACATGATCAAGCATCACCGCCACGACCACGGCGTCGGCGTCGGCCGGGACCCGCGTCTGCCGAAACCGAGCGTAGGCCTGTTGCACCTCCTCCGAAAAATGACGAGCGAGCGTCTGGATCGCGTCGTGATTGTCGGAAGAAACCGAGGGTGAAGGCGTCAGGGACATGGCAAAATTCAATTCCGCGCGACCGCGGGTTTGGGCATCGACGCATGGACGACGGTGGGCTCAGCCGTGAACCACGTGCGCCAGCCCTCGCGGAGTTCAAGGCCGATCCAACTGACCAGCACGCCGGTGACGCGCCAGGGCAGGCGCGAGTTGAACTCGTAGCTAATGAACCCGAAGTAAGCGCGATCGTTGCGCCGCCCATAAACGCCGCGCTTCCGCCGATTGCGTGCCATCGCGACGAGGCGGCGGTTGTAGAGTTCCATCAGGCGGAACGGCCAGTAGGAGTTGGCGTGGGCGAAAGGCGGAGTCTCCAGGATGCGCGTGCCATGCTTAAACGGCTGCGCGACGATGCCGAGGTAGTAGAGTCCAAGGTCGAGGCGGAAGGCCAACGTCATCAGCTCGAAGTCGCCCAGATAGTAATACTTGTCGAGGTACAGCGCGCGGAACCAGCGGTCGTAGCTGAGCCGGAAATTCTCGTTATGTCGGGCCACGCGTGGCGCGACGGGCTTGCCCTTAAAGCTATCGCCCACCAGCGCGGCCGCCGCGCTCGCGGAAAAAGCAATCCAGTCCATGCCCGGCGAATAAAACGGATCGATGAAACCCGCCGCATCGCCCACGAGCACCGCGCCGTCGGTGGCATGCGTCGTCATGGAATACGCAAGATTGCGCCGGAAATGCACGTCATCCTCGTGGTAGGTTGCGTTCGCCAGCAGTTCACGAGCGACGGGGTGCTCCATGAGGAAGACCTTCAAACGTTCCCCGAGGCTGGGCCCCGGCGGCAGTTCCATGATGCGCTGGTCGTAAACGATTCCGATGCTCACATCGCCGCCCTTCAGCGGAATGATCCATGCCCACCAGCCGTAACCCGTGAGATGGTTCGTCGCCGTCGAGCGGACGGCCTTGGATCGATTCGACCACGCGGGATATTTTTCGAAAAGCGAACGATCATCGAGCGAGGTGACGCCCGACCACCGGCCCCAGCACGTGGCGGTGGGATGGGCAGGGTTGGGCCGCAGCCAGCCTTCCTGGCGGC
>JBDTJA010000062.1:0-7776 GCA_039936075.1 Opitutaceae bacterium
GATGGAGTAGTCGGGACCCGGGAACATATGGTTCGTGCGCTTGCGCGCGGGCGTCGGGACCCCGCCGACGATAGCCGCCGGGCCCTCGGCGTACCCGGAAGCGATGCCGGGGGTATTGCCCATGTGGCAATCCTGGCACGTTATGCCTTTTTTGTTGGCCGGGGAATTCTTGAACTGCGAGAAGGCCTCCTCGAGACGGAAGCCGTTCAGAAGATTCACATCGTGGCACGTTCCGCAGAAGCCCGACTTCGTGATCGGATCAAACTTGAACGCCTGGGTGTGGATCGCTCGGCCATTTTGGCCCGGCGTGGTGACGACCTGGTACTTGTCCGGATCCGCCAGGACCTGCTTCAGGACGGACCCATCCCTCGGGCCGTAAACGGGGGCGAAGACATCTCCTTCATTGATGCTGGTGCGGCCGCTGACCTTGCCGTAGTTAAGGTTTACGCGATGGCACACGATGCATGTGATGCCCTCGCGGGCGGTCGGCGAGCGATCCAGGTTGCTCATGTAAACAGACTCCTTGAGCTGCATTCCGACTTGGGTGTGGCAGCGGATGCAGAAGTCCCCATTGGTCCCGGAGGTTTCCTTTACGATTGTCGCCTCCATCGCATTAAACACCGGGCTCAGCTGGGCATACGCGTGGGAAGAGACGGACCATTCGCGAAATTGCGCAGGGTGGCACACTGCGCAGGTCGTGGCCGACGGGAACTTGCTCTCGGTGAAAAGCCGGGCGTGCTCGTCCGCAGCCTGCTCGGAAGTCAGAGGTTTAGCGGCCTCGGCCTTCGATACCTCCGTCTTCGGAGGGGCAACCGGAACGGGGCCGTCAAGGTCATCGCTGGACTTTGCGGCGGTGGCGGACGCAGGGGCGGGAGTATCCAGCAGATCGTCATCACCGGCCGCCCGGAGAGACGGGAGGTTACCTGTGATCACGAGGACGCCCGTCATGCACAAACCGCGAAAGAGAAGGTTTAGCTTGAACACGGTTAAAATGGACGATGGATTCCGTATGGTCATTTTGCGGTCTTATCCAGTCAATTAACTGAGCACAGATGAAAACTTGGAAACATCGGAGCCGAGCAAGTCGATTGACCGCCGGTGTGTTGTATCGCAGCCCCTAGTCGCCCCTTCGCCCCATGAAACCTGAGCCTTCCCGCTTTTCCCTCCGTCTTCTGGCTGGCTTGATCGGCGTCGCCATCGCCTGCCAAGTGTCCGCGACTCCGGACCCCATGAAGGTGCAGGGCCCGGAGGCGTGCGGCGAATGCCACAAGCAGGAGGTCGAGGCTTGGAAGCTCACCCACCATTTCTCAACGGTCAACGACATGCATCGCACTGACGACGCCAAGGCGATCGCCGGAAAGATGGGCATCCGTCGAATCAAGTCGGAAAGCCTGTGCGTGAATTGCCACTATACTGAGAAACAGACGGTCGACGGCCCCGCCGTGATCGCCGGTGTCTCATGCGAATCCTGTCACGGGGCCGCCAAGGACTGGATCAATGTTCACAACGACTACGGCAAGGGATTCAAGAAGGAGACGGAGCCCGCAGAGCACCGGACGAACCGGATCGCCGCGGCCGTCAAAGCGGGGATGCTTCGACCCGACGACGTGTATTCTGTCGCGCAAAATTGCTTCCACTGCCACGTCGTCACCGACGAGAAACTCGTAAACGTGGGCGGCCATACGGCCGGCAGCGCAGACTTCGAACTGCTCGCCTACAGCCAGGGTGAGGTCCGCCACAATTTCCTCCAGAGCGGCGGCAAGGTGAACGCGGTCGACTCGCAGCCCCGGGCTCGCCTGCTGTTCACAGTCGGCACGTTGCTCGATCTCGAGTATAGCCTTCGCGCCGTCGGCCGCGCGACGGAGAAGGCCTCCTACGCGCTTACCTACGCTCACCGCGTCAAGGCCCTCAAGGAGAAGCTCGGCAAGATCAACCAGCTGGCTCCGACCAGTGAGGTCACAGGGGCCCTCGCCGCCGTGGACAAGATTTCACTCAAGTTGAACAACGCCGCTGAGCTGGATGCCGCGGCGAACAAGGTGCAGGCGTTTGCCAAGACGTTTGCCACCGCGCACGATGGCAACGATCTCGCGGCCCTGGACCCGCTCTTGCCGAAGCCGGCCGCCTACAAAGGTCAAGTTTACCAACCGCTGGCGACCAAGGGCTGATTATGCCGAGGTCAGCCCTTTCCCAATCGGGAATGCGCCTGCCGTGAGCATCACTGATCCAGCAGCCAGCTCGCGCGTCCAGGATTCCGCGACGGGCATCCGCATTCCGCGTCCCCGCCGATGGACCGTCCCTTTCAGCGACAAGATGACCGACGAGCAGGTCGCCGACCTCTTGGTCCGCGGTCCCTTCGCGAAGATTGACGCGGGCCGCTTCCCACCGCGCCTGCCCCTGCAGGGGGTGCTTAAGAACGACACCAAGATCCGCAATTTTGAGAAGGGCGATATTATCGTCCGTGAGGGCGACTACGGAAATTCCGCCTTCCTGATCCTTCATGGCAGTGTGAGGGTCGTGCTCGACTCGCTGCCGGCCGCCATGCTGGGACGGCGTACCCACGAGAAGAAGAGCCTTTTCGGCTCCCTGGCACAGCTTTGGACGAACAGCAAAATTCCTGAGGCCCGGTCCCTCGCCGGCGACACCGTCTCCCTTGCGATGCGCAACCGGGCGCGGGGACGGCTCCATCGTGGCGGAGACAGCCACCCCCACGTTTTCGTGCAGGATTTGGCCCACGCCATGCCCGCGCACCAACACGTGATCCTTCGCGAAGGCGAGCTGTTGGGTGAAATCGCGGCCATCGGCCGCACGCCCCGCACCACCACCGTCCTGGCGGAGGGCGACACGGAGCTCCTCGAGATCCGTTGGCAAGGCCTCCGCGAGCTCCGGCTCTTTGCTCCGGCATGGAAAGAGCACATCGACCGGATCTACCGCGAACGAGCGCTGTTCTCCCACCTCCGCGAGACGCCGGTTCTTTCCTTCCTGGGGGCGGACGAGCTCACGGAGCTGGCGGCCCTCACGAAGTTTGAGACCTTTGGCAACTTCGACTGGACGTCATCGTTCCAAAAGATGGCCGCGGCCTCGGGCCGTGTCCGCGTCGAGCAAGAGCCGCTCATCGCTCGCGAGGGGGACTATCCAAATGGCCTCATCCTCATCCGGAGCGGGAATGTGCGCCTCAGCCAGATTTACAACCACGGCGAGCGCACCATCAGCTACTTGGGCAAGGGCCGGTGCTTTGGCCTTGAGGAGATGCTCCACAACGCGAGGCAGTTGCCGCCGATCCCATTCCGCCGCTCGCTCCGCGCCATCGGCTACGTCGACATCCTGATGATTCCCACCGCGGACTTCGAACGGATTGTCCTGCCCACGCTGACGCCGGAGCGTCTCGCCCTCCTGGGCGTGGATCCCGAGCCCGCGTCCATTTCAGAGGCCGTCGGCGGGGTCGACGCCCCCAAGGTCCTCGGGCCGGACATGCTCGAGTTCCTGGTCGAGAACCGCTTCATCAACGGAGCCGCGACCATGCTGATCGACATGGATCGCTGCACGCGTTGCGACGACTGTGTGCGCGCCTGCGCTGCCACCCACGACGGCAATCCCCGTTTCATCCGCCAGGGCCCGGTCGTCGACCATATCATGGTGGCCAACGCCTGCATGCATTGCGTCGATCCTGTCTGCATGATCGGGTGCCCCACCGGAGCCATCAGTCGCGATTCATTCCAAGGGCAGATTGTGATCAACGACAGCACCTGCATCGGCTGCGCGGCCTGCGCCAACAGTTGCCCTTACCAGAACATCCACATGGTACCGGTGCGGGACCAGACCGGCACGTTCATCCTGGACGAGGTCACGCGCACTCCGATCGTAAAAGCCACCAAGTGTGACCTGTGCGTCGAGCAGAACGTCGGCCCCGCCTGCGTCAATGCGTGCCCGCATGACGCGATGCTCCGCGCAGACATGAGCGACGTCGACTTCCTTTCCCAGTGGATAAAGCGCTGATCAATCTCTGCCGCAGGCGCGCGCGGTGGTGGCTGGGGACAGCCGTCGTCGCCGCGGCGCTCCTTCTTGCCGTGTCCATCGTGCGCACGGCGCTACGCCCCGCGGCGACCTATACCGGCCTCGCGCTCTTCGCCCTCGTCGTCGGCCTCTCACTTTTCAACGCCAGGAAGAAGATCCCCTTTTTCCCACTCGCCCGGGCTTCCACTTGGATGCAGGTCCACATTTATGCGGGGTGGCTAGCCGTCCTCCTCTTCTGCCTCCACACCAACTTCCGGTGGCCGCAAGGCGGCTTTGAGCAGCTCCTGGCCGGGGTTTTCCTTCTTGTCGCGGTCAGCGGGGTGGTTGGATTAGCCCTCACCCGGAGGCTGCCCGAACTGCTCACCCGCTCCGGGGAGGCGCTCACCTTCGAGCGCATCCCCGAGTTTCGCGCCGAAATCCGCCGGAGCGTCGAATCGCTCGTGGCCGTTGCGGATCGCGAGAGCGTGTCGTCAACCATGGGAGATTTCTACCTCAATCACCTGATGGCCTACATCAACTGGCGTCCCGGCCTCTTTCTTCACCTGGGCATGCGCCAGCGGCGCTACCGCGAAATTGTGGCCGCGCTCGGGTCCCTTGAGCGCTATTCGAATCCCCGCGAGAAGGAGGTCGCAGCCGAGCTCCGCGAGTGGATCGAAGCCAAGCGCAACCTCGACACGCAACTTTTCGGACAGCGGCTGCTCAAGCTGTGGCTCTTTGTCCACATTCCCGCCAGCTTCTCGCTCCTCCTGCTCGGCTTGGTCCACGGCCTTATCGCCCTGCGCTACACGTCGGGATTCTGATTCCCATGGCCCGCTTCTTTCAGATTCCAAACTTCAAGCGGGACGAATACCAGCGTCCTGAACAGAAATGGGTCTGCGGCCTGACGTGCGAGGGAAAAGGCTGCATCTTTGGACCGGGCCCCGATGGACGCTGCCACACCACCGGGGAGTGCCAGCCGGCCAAGACCGGCGATCGCTGGGCCTGTACCCGAGCCGAGACCCACGGCGGCGCCTGCGAGCGTGGACCGCTTCCCAACGGAGAATGCTGCCACAAGATTGGCCCCTGCCAGCCTGTGCTCAGCATCCGGACCCGACGCGGGCGCTGGGTCTGGGCCGCACTCGCCCTCACGGTGGGATTCCTGCTGGTGATCTTCGGCAATCCGTCCGCCCGTAGCCAATGGATTTCGCCAGGGCCGCTTTCCTCGGCGCATGCCCTTTCCAATACCAAGTGCAGCGATTGCCACGCCACGGCGGACGCCACCCACGTCGCCAAGTCCGGGACCTTTCTGTTGGGCGTGCACAATCCGCTGAGCGAAAATTGCCTGAAGTGCCACAATATCGGCGGTCAGCCACTCGCGCCGCACGGCTTTGACCAGGCGACCCTGGCGTCCTTGCACCGCGCACCGCGGCCTCAGCGGTCGGGCTCAGGACGCCCAGTCGTGCTGGCCTTCGCGCGGTTGGCACTGCCGGTTACCGCCGCCACGCAGGAATGTGTCACCTGCCACAAGGAGCACCACGGCAAGGTCGGCACGCTCACCGGGTTTACGGACCAGCAATGTCAGGTGTGTCATCAAACTACCTTCCATTCATTCTCCAAGGGACATCCTGCGTTCACTAATTTTCCATTCCGGCGCCGGACGCGGATCATCTTCGATCACGCAAAGCACTTTAGCGTGCATTTTGTTGATAAGGACTTCGCCGCGCTGGCTCCAGCCGAATGCAGCGTCTGCCATGTCCCGTCGCCGGCCGGCGGTCACATGCTTGTGAAAAGTTTCGCGCAGACCTGCGCTGCCTGCCACGAAGCCCAGATCGAGGGGGAGGGCCAGGCGGCCGACAAGGGCATCGCCTTTTTCCGTGTGCCGGGGCTTGACGCTGCCACCCTGGCGGCACAAGGCCACCCGGTCGGAGACTGGCCGGCCGACGCGGACGGGAAGTTGACCCCCTTCACCCGTCTCCTGCTCGCTGGCGACCCGGCCGCCGCCTCTGCACTCAAGACCCTTGGTGGTATGGATATATCCGATCTGAGGAACGTGAGCGGTGATCAACTTGCCGCGGCCGAGACCCTCGCCTGGTCGATCAAGTCATTGTTGGCGGATCTTGTGACCAACGGCCATGAAGCGATGGTTTCGAAACTCGGCAGAATGAGCCCGGGCTCCGACCGGTCGCAGCTGCTCGCGATGACCGCGCAGATCCCGCGCGACGAACTCCTTTCCGCCCAAGCCGCATGGTTTCCCAACCTGCTGGTCGAGGTGGCCAATCACCGCGCCGGAATCCGACCAGCGTCAAAGCCAGCGGTCACGGCCGCGATGACTCCGCCGCCAACCGGGCCGGCCGCAAAGTCCGCGTCCGCGGGCGACGACCTGCTGGATGATCCGGCTCCCGTGACAAAATCGGCCGGCCTCGCAAAACCCGCCCCCACCCCCGCCGCGAAGGCCGCGGATGATGACCTGCTGGGAAATGATGACTCAGCCACCGCCGCGAAGCCCGCAGCCAAGGTGGCCGCTCCTTCTTTCACGCCTCTGAAGATGAAGGAACCCGAGGAATGGGCCATCGCCGGGGGCTGGTACCGGTCCACCGGCGGCTTCACCCTCTACTACCGGGCCGTGGGGCATGCCGACCCGTTTCTGACCGTGTGGCTAACGTTTGCCGGCCAGCATTTCGGCGACCCGGCCGTTCCGGTCGCCCAACCGCTCTTTGCCGCTCTCAGCGATATGAAGGGTCCGGGGCTTTGCGCCAAGTGCCACTCGATCGATGCTGCTCCGCGGGGTGACGCCTTGCTGATCAACTGGCATTCCAACCAACCACCGGCCGACGAGCACCCGATCACGAAATTCAGTCACGCCGCCCATTTCAGTCTTTTGGGAATGAAGGGTTGCGAAACCTGTCACACGCTCAAGTCCACGGACACGCCCCCCGTCGCCTACCAAGGCCAGTTTGATCCGGGAAGGTTCGCGAGCAACTTTGGCAACGTGGCCAGGGAAACCTGCGCCCAATGCCACAACAGCAAGGTCGCCCGTCAGGACTGCATGTTGTGCCACAACTACCACACCGGTGAATTCGCGCCGAAGGTCGTCGGGAGAAGCCTCATGGCTCCGTCCGCCAAGCCTCCCCTTCGACCTAGGTAGCATGGTGCCGCCCACAGCGATCCGAACAAAAGCATGATGGCTTTTGAGAATCGGCGTTTATCCGAGACAGGGTTTTAAGAATATTTGGGCGCAAAGCCCGGCCCATGAAAAATGCACTCGGCGTCTGTTTCGCTCAGGCCAAAAGGCACGGCCCATAATCCTCCACTCATCGAGGAAAATATTTTGGCGTGGGGAATCGTTCCCAAGCCGCTGCTCTTCCCACGTCCTGGGCTGAGCGAAGGCGGATGCCATCGCTCCATTCTCCAATCTAGCGCGAGCGAGCTCGCGGCCGACCCTGCGGCGGCCCAGCTTGGGTTGCGCTTGATGTGGCGGCGCCTTTCAGCCGCAGGGCCTAGCGTCGGTCTGCCCACCGTGGATCGGGCTTTACGCCCGACAAGCAAATCCAGAGCAAGCCTGTCGGGGATAAAACCCAACCCACAAAAGCCTGACCGGGAATGAGCCTTGCGGCAGGATGCCGCAGCCACGTATCGATCCGCGCAACATGTCGGGCGTAATACCAACGTCCCTTAATAAACAGACTTTAGGTTGGAGCGCCAGAGTTTACCTGATCGGCGAGCCAGGAGTGGATGAGTCCGGCGACCTTGGCCGGAGAGGTCCAGTGCGTGGCGGCGGCCGCGAGG
>JBDTJA010000063.1:0-2637 GCA_039936075.1 Opitutaceae bacterium
AGCTCATCAAACAGCAGGACAAACCCGCCCCCAAGGCCGCCGCTAAATCCGAGCCCAAGCCAGAATCCAAGCCGGAAACCACGGCGCCGGCCAAAGCTGCTGTCGAAGCTAAGACCGAGCCGAAGCCTGCAACTGAGTCCGCGCCCAAACCGGAAGTGGATGCGAAGGCGGAGCCAGACAAAGACGCCGCGGCAAAACCTGACTCAAAACCCGAGCCGAAACCTGCGGCTGACTCAAAATCTGAACCAGAAGCTGCGGCTCCATCCAAGCGGACGTCAGAAGTTAAGGCCGAACCCAAGGCGGCAACCGCGACCCCGCCCGCACCGGATGCAAAAGCCAAGGTAGACAAGGAAGCCGGGGCAAAACCCGAGCCCAAGGCCGCGCCTAAGCCGGACCCGAAAGCTGCGGCCGAGCCCGATGCGAAACCCGAAGCTCCCGTTAAGCCGACTCCAGAAATTAGGGCTGAGCCCAAGTCGGCAACCGCGCCCGCACCCAAACCCGCAGCAACGGAAGCCGGGGATAAGGCGCCATCGACCTCAAAAAGTATCTCTGTGTCCAAACCGACGACCGAAGCCACGCCCGCGCCTGAAACGGCGGCCACGGCAAAGACTGCTGCGACTGCGCCCGCCAGCCCATGAGCGCACCGCTCGAGTCGTTGCAGCAGGTCTACGACCGCACTTTTGCGGGAATCGACAAGGGTCGGGAGGTCTTCATCCCGCAGTTTGCACCCCACGAGGTCGGCACGATCATTACTGTTTCCACGGGCATTGCCCGCGTCTCCGGTCTGCCCAGCGTGGGTTTTGAGGAGCTGCTCGAGTTTCCCGGTGGTGTCTTCGGCATCGCCTTTAACCTGGACGAGGAAGAAATCGGCGTCGTGCTCCTGGGTGAGTATTCGCATTTGCACGCGGGTGATGAAGTCTTACGCACGGGTCGGGTCATGGACGTGGGTGTCGGCGATGAGTTGCTGGGCCGGGTGATCGATCCACTCGGCCGCCCCCTGGATGCCGGCGGTCCGTTGACAACGGGGGGACGTCTGCCGGTCGAGCGTCCGGCCGCGCCTATCATGGATCGCGCACCCGTGACCGTGCCGCTGCAGACCGGCCTCACCGTGGTCGATGCGCTCATTCCGATTGGCCGCGGCCAGCGTGAGTTGATTCTCGGGGATCGCCGGACCGGCAAATCGGCCATCGCCATCGATACCATCCTCAATCAGCGGGGACGGAATGTCGTTTGTGTCTATTGCGCCATCGGCCAGCGGGCCTCGGCTGTGGCCAAAGTCGTGGCGAGTCTCCGCGAAAAGGACGCGATGGACTACACCGTGGTCGTCGTCGCCGAGGGAAACGAGGCGCCCGGCGTGGCCTACGTCGCGCCCTACGCCGCCACCAGCATTGCCGAGCATTTCATGGAGGCGGGACGCGATGTCCTGATCGTCTATGACGATCTCACGCATCATGCCCGCGCCTACCGCGAAATTTCCCTGCTGCTCCGCCGGCCGCCCGGCCGCGAGGCGTTTCCGGGGGATATTTTTTATATTCACTCGCGAATGCTCGAGCGTTCCACCCGTCTGCGGAAGGAACGCGGTGGTGGCTCGCTAACCGCGCTGCCAATCATTGAAACCGAGGCCCAGAATATTTCCGCCTACATCCCGACCAACCTCATTTCCATCACCGACGGCCAGATCTACCTGTCGCCCTCGTTGTTTGAACTGGGGGTGCTCCCCGCGGTGGACGTCGGCAAATCCGTTTCGCGGGTGGGTGGCAAGGCGCAACACGCGGCTTACCGTGCCGTGGCAGGCGATTTAAAACTCTCCTACGCGCAGTTTGAAGAATTGGAGACCTTTGCCCGCTTTGGTGCCCGGCTCGACGATGACACGCGCAAAATCATCGAGCACGGCCGGCGAATCCGCGCTTGCCTCAAGCAGTCGGAGGCGGAACCGGTCTCAGTGCCCGCGCAAATTGCCATCCTGCTGGCGTTGACCGCGGAGCTCTTCGATCCGGTGCCGTTGGCCAGGATGACGGAGGCCCGGGGTGCCGTGCGCGAGGCGGCGACGAAGATTCCGCCCGACGTGTGCGCGCGTTTTGAAACCGCCGACAAGTTGAGCGACGCGGACCGCCAGGCGATCATCGAAATCGCCCGCCAGGCGCTCGTGCCTTTCCAACCAAAGCCCGCAGCGAAACCAGAGCCCGATAAGAAGAGTGAAGCCAAACCCGGACCGGCCGCAAAGTCCGACGGTGAGTCAGAACCCAAGCCAGATGCCAAGGCTGGTGCCAAACCCAAGTCCAAGCCGGAAACCACGACTCAAGCCAAGTCCAGCCCGGCAGATGAAACTCGGCCCAAACCCGCAGCCGAGCCCGGAGCGAACGCCAACCCCCGGGAAGAATCTGCGCCAAAATCAAAGCCCGCGACCCCGGCTGCGTCGAGTCCCCCGGAGGCCGGGGCCACGGCGCATTCCGCATCCTCTTCGAAGTCAGAACCCGCCTCCGCGGTTCAATCCAAGTCTGCGGGCCCTCCGGTGACTGCGAAGAAACCTTGAGCCACCCATGAAAAAGCAGGTCGAAATCCACCTCAGTCAGCGCATTGGCTGGCTGCGCGCCGCCGTGCTCGGCGCCAACGATGGCATCCTCTCCACGGGCAGTT
>JBDTJA010000064.1:0-3164 GCA_039936075.1 Opitutaceae bacterium
ACACCGTGCTGACAATAAACGCCCAAAAATACAGCTTCTGGCCCCCGTTGAAGAAACCGGTGTCGGGTGGAGGCAGTTGATCCGGCCGCAGCCCGTGCTGCGGCAGATGCCGGATGAAGTGGGAATCCGCCGGCGTCCACCGCATCCGGCGCCGCCACTTGAAAAAGAGCGGGATCGCGAGGGCGGCGAGGCCGAGTCCGGCGATAAAATGGATCGCGATGGCGCCGTATTCCCCGCCGAAATAGGGCACCAGCCATTTCAGGATGCTGCCCCAATACAGCGAAAGGCCAGTCACCATCGCCATGATGAAGCTGAGAGCGACCAACCAGTGGACGACCCGCACAAAAAATGTATGGCGCTGGATTTCCGTGGCGGGGGCAGGAGATGTTTTCATTGAGGCGAGGCGGGCGGGCGAGGTTGAAGCGGAGCTGAATCCCAGCTGCAATTTGTCCCAGTCGGGGTAGTTTGTGTAGTCAATTCAGCGGGATGGCCGTGGTGGAAGAGCCGGAGGCATCAATCCCAATCTCCTCCCCAGGCTTAAGCACCGGACAATCGTAATACCAATCGCCTGAGCATTTACCCTTGTCACCACGAGGTGCGCGCAGCGCGCCGTGGCGATCCAGCTGGATTGCTGCGTCGTCCCGCCGAGCGGGCCTCCTCGCAATGACTGAGAAATAGCCACGGGCGATTGGTATAAGACCCGCCCAACGAAGCAGGGGCCACGATGCTTTGCGGATAAAACACGCTCATGGGGTGCGGCAGCATGCCGGAACTAACTAAATTCCGACTGAACCTCATCTGAAATTTCGTTCAGCCTGGGGCCGGTTTGCCTGGGAATCCGCCGAAGGAAGGAGTTCTCAGGACAAACACGGGACGGCCAGCAGGCCGCAGCGGTGTCGCGTCAATCCAGCTTGGAACGCTCGAGATTGCCGGCCCGGCGCGACCACGTCGTTCGCCGCACTGGAGGAGACGAACGGCCAACGGCTCAGCCCCCGCCAATCCCGCCACCGCCATTAAGAGTTCCTCATTCGTGCGCCATCTCGACGAGCAAATGCCTTCGGCGCTCGAGCTGCATCTGATCAGCGACTAGGATCCGCCACCCACAAGCACCCCAAAGTTCACGTTGGGCCGGCCGCCGATCCTCATTACCACGACCCATTGCAACGGCCTGAGCTCCCGCCGTGGTCACCCCAGCGACAGGCATCAGCTTAATCTATTTTAAGAATGGGTACAGGTATCCGCAAGGTACGGTTCGTAAAGTGGAACAACGCTCCGATCCCGAGCTCTCGCATTCCCAACCCGTTATTCCCTCATTGATGCAACCGTCCATCCGCCTTACCGCCCTGTTCCTGACCACCGGCTTGCTGGCATCCCCCCTGCTGGCCCAGGCCCCCTCCAAAATCTACGCCCAGCAACTCGTGGACGAGACCCTCGCCAGTCACCCGGAAATCGCGATTATGGCGATGCACGTCACCCCGTCGGAGCAGACCGACAACGTCATCATCGCCTCCAACATCGGGCGCATCGGGAAGAAGGCCGACTCCGACGACATGGGTGTCGTCAACACCGGCAAGCCGGCGATCGCCGTCAACGCAGAAGGCGACCACTTCGAAATCGAGTTGCCGTTGCAGGACGTCACCCACGACACCGTGGGTGCGGTGAGCATCGTCTATCCGTACAAGGCCGGCGACGACAAGGCGGCAATGACGAAGGGTGCAGAGGTCGTGCGTGACGAGCTGCGGCGGAAGATATCCAACGTCGGCAACCTGACCCAGGCCTACCAGTTCGATCAGTCGATCCCGACCCATACCTACGCGCAGCAGCTGGTCGAGCAGACCATGGCCGCGCACCCGAAGCTGCTGATTCTGATGCTGCACGTCGTGCCGCCGGGCATGTCGACCAACGTGGTGGTCGGCACCAGCATCGGGCGCTTCGGCAAGCCGGCCGATGACGATGACCTGCGCGCGATCAATACCGGTATTCCCAACCTTGAGGTCAACGCCCACCGCTTCGAAGTCGAAACGCGCCTGCTCGATGCCAACGGGAAGACGCTTGGTGCGGTGGGCATTGTGTTTCCGTACCAGCCCGGCGACGACAAGGACGCGCTGAAGCGCGAGGGATTTGCGATCCGTGACGAGTTGCGCGCGAAGATCCCCTCCTTGGCCAAGCTGATGGAGCCGGTGTCGCCTGCAGCCGTCGCGGACTCCAACCCGACCGCGACGCTGATGGGGCGCAGCACGGATTGGCACCCCGATTATTCGGGCGACTTCGACCACTTCGGCGTCGACGTCAAAAACGACCGGCTGTTCCTGGCCGCGGAAGATCACGGGACGGTCGAACTGTTCGACCTGAAGACCGGCCAGCATCAGCGCACGCTCCACGGCGTCGAGACGCCGCACGCCTTCGTCTTCCTGCCCGAACACAACCGGCTGATCATCACCGACAGCGGCAAGGGCATGACCAAGATCCTGGATGCCACGACCTTGAAAGTCATCGGCACCATCCCGCTGGAGCCCGGCGCCGATTCGGCTGAGTATGACACCTCGACCGGTCACCTGTACATCGTCACCGGTGGCAAAGACGTCGACATGAAGGACTGCTTTCTCAATGAAGTGGACCCGCTGACCGGCCGTGTGTACGCCAAGCTAAAGTTCGACTCCGACCACGTCGAGGCCGTCAAGGTCGAGCAGCACGGCGATCGGTTGTTCGTCAACGTGGCCGACCTGAACTATGTGGCCGTGGTCGACAAAAAGACGCTCAAGGTTGTGGCGCACTGGCCGCTCAGTGGGGCCAAAACCAATCTGACCATGGCACTGGACGAGGCCGACCACCGCCTGTTCGTCGGTACCCGTAACCCGAGCAAGCTATTCGTGCTCAATACGGACACCGGCGCCACGGTCGCGATGCTGGATGCACCGGCAACCTCGGACGGGTTATTTTGGGACAGTGCTCGCAAGCGCGTCTATGTGCCCGGCGGCGACGGCCACCTCGGCGTGTTCCAGCAGGTCACTCCCAACCTCTACGCTGCGCGGCCATGGATCAGCAGCGCCATCGGGGCCAAGTCGGGTATCGTCGTTCCGCAGCTGGATCGCCTGTACCTGGCCGCTTCGCCCGGCGAACACGGCAAGGGCGGCGAAATCCTCTGGTTCAAGCTGGGCAACTAG
>JBDTJA010000065.1:0-6437 GCA_039936075.1 Opitutaceae bacterium
TATGCTCCGATGAGTTTTATCTCCGCGAAGCCCTTCAATTCGTACGGGGGAGCACTACGAAGACAAATTTCATGACTATAAAATCCTTCACCCGCCGAGGTAGGTGGCCTTGAGCTGGGGGTCGGTGCGGAGTTTTTTGCTTTCGCCCTGCATCACGATGCGGCCGGTCTCAAGGACGTAGGCCTCGCTGCTGACCTCGAGGGCGAGGTTGGCGTTCTGCTCGACGAGCAGGATCGTGATGCCCTGCTTTTGGTTAATCTCCACGATCTTCTCGAAAATGGTACTGATCAGCCGCGGGGCGATGCCGAGCGAAGGTTCGTCGAGCATGAGGAACTTCGGGTTGCCCATCAGCGCCCGGCCGATGGCGAGCATCTGCTGTTCGCCGCCGGACAGGGTGCCGGCCATCTGCTTGAAACGCTCCTTCAGCCGGGGGAAAATGCTGAACACATACTCGCGGTTCCTGGCGATGAGGGCCTTGTCGTTCTGCAGGTACGCGCCCATCGAGAGGTTTTCATCCACAGAGAGATTGGAAAAAATCATTCGGCCCTCGGGCACATGACAGAGTCCGCGGGCGACGATCTTGTGCGCGGCGAGCTTGGTGATGTCTTCGCCCATGAATTCGATCCGGCCGGTCTTGGGCCGCAGCAAACCGGAGATGGTGCGGAGCGTCGTGGTCTTGCCGGCGCCGTTGCCACCGATGAGCGTGACGATCGCGCCCTGCTTGATTTCGAAGGAAATACCGCCGAGCGCGGAGATGGCGCCGTAACTGACGGAAAGATCGGTGACGCGAAGCATCGGGAAAGCGTCAAGCGGTACGCTGGCAGCGGAAAGCTCGGGAGTGGGGGAAGACATTCGGGGCTGAGGGCTTAAGGCTGACGGCTGATCGCTCGCTCAATGATGGGACAAACTCGTGGTGTGATCCTCGCCAAGATAGGCCTCGATGACCTTCGGGTCACTCTGGATGGCGGCGGGACTGCCCTCGGCGATCTTCACGCCGTAGTCGAGGACGGCGATGCGCTGGCAGACGCCCATGACGACCTTCATCGAGTGCTCGACGAGGAGGATGGAGAGATTGAACTGCTTTTGGATCTGCTGGATGAGGCGGATGAGATCCACCTTCTCAGATGGGTTCATGCCGGCGGCGGGCTCATCGAGGAGGAGGAGTTTCGGCTTGGTCGCAAGGCAGCGCACGATCTCAAGGCGGCGCTGTTCGCCATAGGGCAGGCTCTTCGCGGGTGCATGGCGGAAGCGGAGCAGGTTGAAGATATCCAACAGCTCCTCGGCGCGTTGCTTGATCGCGGCCTCGTCGGCCCGGAACGCATTCATCCGGATGAGCGGCTGGACCGCGCTGGTGTCGCGGTGCAGATTGCAGGCCACGCGGACATTATCGAAGACGGACAGGCTGTCGAAGAGGCGGATATTCTGAAACGTGCGGGCGATGCCGCACTCGACGATTTCGTTGACCTTGAGGCCGGCGAGATTTTTTCCGCAAAACGTCACCGTGCCCTCGGTGGCCTGATAGACGCCCGTGATGACATTGAAGACAGTCGTCTTGCCGGCGCCGTTGGGGCCGATCAGGCCGCAGAGTTCGCCCTCGCCGACGGTGAAGTCCACGCCGTTGACGGCGGTGAGGCCGCCGAAGCGAATCGTGGTTTTCTCGAGCTGGAGGAGCGGCGCGGGCATCAGGCCTTGGAGGACTTGCCGAACTTGAAGTTGAACAGCCCCTGCGGTCGCGCGAGCATGAGCACGATCAAGAGGAAGGAGTAAAGCACCATGCGATACTCGGCGATGGGGCGGAGCACCTCAGGCAGCAAGGTGAGGAGAATGGCGGCGAGGATGACGCCGATGGTGTTGCCCATGCCGCCGAGGATGACCATGACGACGATCTCGATCGACTTGGTGAAATCAAAACCGGTCGGCGTGATCGTGAGCTTGAAGTGGCCGTAGAGGCCGCCCGCGATCCCGGCGAAAAACGCGCCGATCACGAACGCGACGATCTTGTAGCGGGTGGTGTTGAGGCCGACGGCCTCGGAGGCGATCTCGTCATCGCGCGTGGCTAGAAACCCGCGGCCGTACGTCGAATTTACCAGGCAGGTGACGACGAAGATCGTGATGGCGACGAAGGCGAGCACCCAGAAAATTGTGGTGTAGGGCGGGATGCCGTTGAGGCCAAGGGCGCCGCCGAGCGAATCCACATTCTGGAAGATAACGCGGATAATTTCGCCGAACCCGAGGGTGACGAGCGCGAGGTAATCGCCCTTGAGGCGCAACGAGGGCACGCCCACGAGCAGGCCCGCAAACGCGGCACTGAGGCCGCCGGCGAGCAGCGCCATGAGAAACAACCCACCTTGCTGCCAGGCGGTGCCGCCGGCCCCGCCAAACCAGCGCGGCGCAAAGTACAGCGTGACGGCCGCCGAAAGGTAAGCGCCGACGGACATGAAGCCCGCATGGCCCAGCGAAAACTGGCCGGTGTAGCCGTTCACGAGATTGAGTGAAACGGCGAGGATGATGTTGATCCCGATCCCGGTGAGAACGTCGAGGTAGTAGGGGTTGATCTGATCCGAATAATGCTGGACGCCGAAGGCCACGAGGAGCCCGGCGAGCAGAAAAAGATGCGGTTTCGGCGGGAGCTTCATCGCGTCAGACTTTCTCCACTGTGAATTTCCCGAGCAGGCCGGCGGGCCGGAACAGCAGGATGATGATGAGGATGGCGAACGCGATGGCGTCCTTGTACGTCGAGAACTGACTGCCGGCCACAAACGTCTCAACGGTCCCGAGGATCAGTCCGCCCAGTGCCGCGCCGGGGATGTTGCCGATGCCCCCGAGGATGGCAGCGACGAAAGCCTTGAGGCCAGGCATCACGCCCATCAGTGGATCGATCGAGGGATAGTTGAGCGCGTAGAGGATGCCGCCGGCGCCGGCCAGCGCCGAGCCGAGACCGAAGGTGAACGAGATTACCACGTCGTTGTTCACCCCCATGAGGGTGGCAGCCTTGGGGTTGAGCGAGACCGCGCGCATGGCGGTGCCGATCTTGGTGCGATAGACGATGAGCTGGAGCACCACCATCAGGATGACCGAGACGACAATGACAATCAGCTGGTTGCTCGAGACGATGACCGTGCCGAGAGAAAAATTATGCACCGGGAAGAGCGCGGGGAAATTGCGCGGGGCGGCGCCGAAGAAAACCTGGCCGGTGTATTCGAGGAGCAGCGAAACGCCGATGGCCGTGATCAGGACGTTGAGGGTGGGGGCACCGCCCGTCGTTTTCCAGAGGATGACCTTCCAGCCGGTGCGGCTCAAAAGCCAGGACAACCCTTCCGCACCCGACCAACAAAACATGATGCGCAGCGGGATCGTGAAATCACCCGCTCCTCTCCCGGCAAAAATCGCATTGCATAGGAAGTAGCCCAGCACGCCACCGACGACCGCGCCCAGGATGGTGACGAGGTTGAATTTGGTGGGTTCGCGCAAGGGGCGGTACGCACTGCGCTCGATTCTGATGCCGAGCAGCGCGCAACCGACCATGGCGGCAACCAGCACCAGCACTCCGCCCCAGATGGTGCCTTCAGGAATCAATTTCCCCAGGTAGTAACCGATGAAGGCGCCGACCATAAACACGTCGGAGTGGGCAAAGTTGATGAAGCGCAATACGCCGTACACCATCGTGTAACCAAGCGCGATCAGCGCATAAATCGCGCCGAGGGAAAGACCGTTCAAGAGCTGTTGAAGAAATTCGGACACGGTGGAGAGGAAGAGTTGGAAGAGTGGTGAGCGCGGGTCAATCGCCGCTTTGTCCGGAATCGATCTTTCCCGCCAATGACTTGGAGGAACGCGGATGGTCTCCAGCTATCCGCGTCACTCCGCGAGCTCCGCGGAAAGGGATTCGCATGCTTCCGGCTGGGCGAGCCAGGAGGTGTTGGCGGTGGCGTCACCTGTGGCGCAGGCGGAGGCCGGCGCGAGCGCCCGAAAAAACGCGCAGCGGGTGAGGCTGCGCGTGGCGGAGGACGAGCGGAATCGCATTACGGAGCGATGGACTCGACGAATTTGAACGCGCCATTTTTCACCGTGATGACGACGGCGGACTTGGTGGCGTTGCGGTTCGCGTCGATCGTGGTGAGGCCGGTCACGCCGTTGTAGTTTTTGGTCGCGGCAATGGCGTCGCGCAGCTTGGGGCCGTCCGTGGTGCCGGCGCGCTTGATCGCATCGGCGAGGACCATGGCGGAGTCATAGCCGAGCGCGGCCATGGCATCGGGGGTTTCACCGTCGAAGCGGGCCCGGAATTTCTTGACGAAGTCCTGCACCGCGGGCGAGGAGTTTTCCGGCGAGTAATGGGTCGAGTAATACGTGCCCTCCATGGCCTTGCCGCCGATCTCGATGAGCTGCGGGGCTTCCCAGCCGTCGCCGCCAAAAATCGGATAGTTGAGATCAAGCTCGCGGGCCTGCTTGGAGATGAGCGCGGCCTCGGTGTAATAACCAGGGACGAAGATCCCATCGACATTGGCGGCCTTGATGGCCGTCAGCTGGGCTTTGAAGTCCTTGTCGCCCTCGGAATACTTCTGCTCGATGGTAACCTCGCCCCCGATGGCGGCGAAGGTTTCCTTGAAGTATTTGGCGAGGCCGACGCTGTAGGGCGACGAGACGGAAGTGAGGAGGGCGACCTTATTCAGGTGCAGGGTGCCCTTGGCGAATTTGGCCATCGCGGTGCCTTGAAAGGGGTCGATGAAGCACACCCGGAAGATGTAATTCCCGGTTTGGGTCACCGCGGGATTGGTGGAAGAGGGCGAGATCTGGGGGATTTTCGCGGCCTGACAAATGGGCGCCGCCTCGAGCGAGCGGCCGGAGGCGACTTCGCCCAGAATCGCGATCACTTGATCGCGCGAAATGAGTTTTTTGACGATGGTCGCGGACTCCCCCTGCTTCGATTGGTCATCCTCGGTCAACAATTCAACTTTCTTTCCCAGCACTCCGCCCGTGGCGTTGAGTTCCTCAATCGCCAGCATCGTGCCCTTGTGGGAGGACTGGCCAAAGGCCGCTTCCTTGCCGGTGAGCGAGGCGAATTCCCCGACCTTGATCACGTCCGACGCAGAGGCATCGGGAGCTTTCTTTGCGCAACTGGCCAAAAGAAGTCCGCAAACGACTATGGTGGTAAAGTGGACGAGCCGGGAGGAACGGAGGGGGGAATTAGACATAAGGGACAGGGGCGGTGATTGAGGAGCGTGGGAAGAGAAGGGCAGGGCGAAGGGGTTTTCAACCAAACTGTTGCTCGGATTAGCAGCCCGCGTGCCGGCCGCAAGGGCACGGATGGTTTGGGTTTTGCTTTCGGACGAGGGCGGGGTTTGATCGGCGGGGTTGAACACCTACGATCGACATCTGCTGCGCGAATGGCTCTCCATTCTCGGGCTCGTGCTGGCCGCCACCGTCGGCCTGATGCTGGTGCAGGTGTTGTACAACGATTTCCGCGACCTGCGTGACCTGGGCGCGCACGGGTTGGACATGTGGATGTATTTCTTCGTGACGATGCCGAGTTTTCTCGCGGTCGTCCTCCCGCTGGCGCTGCTGCTCTCGTTGCTGTTTGTGCTCGGCAAGCTGCATCGCGCGAACGAGTTCACCGCGCTGCGGGCGGCGGGCGTTAGTCTGGGGCGGATCATGGCACCGATCTGGTTCGTCGGCGTGCTGGCCTGCGGGCTCGCTTGGTGGCTGAATTCCACGATTGTGCCGTGGTCGGTGGAGACCTCGCGCGAGCTGCGCGACAGCCTCGAATTCAAACGGCAGGCACGCACGTTGGCGGCGGACCGCATCGGCGCCGTCGAAGACGTGGCCTTCAACAATCCCCGCGCCCAGCGCATGTGGTTTTTCAACCGGTACAGCCAGGTGTTGCACCGGGGCTTTGGCGTCACGGTCTCGGAGCTCGATGCGCAGCGGCGCGAAACGGCGCAAATCGTGGCCACCGAGGGCGCGCCGCTGGAGCATGGCCAGGGCTGGATTTTCAAGTATGGTCGCGAGCTGAAGTTTGATCCCGAGACGGGTGAATTGCTCAGCACGGCCCCCTTCACGCAGAAAATCGTGGGCGCCTACCACGAGGATCCGAAGTTGATGCTCCTCATTGACCGCCGCCCCGTGGACCTGTCGTTTCCCGAGTTGCGACTGCTGATTGATTACTTCGAGGCCGAGCAAAGCCCCAAGATCACACCTTACGCCGTGCGGTACTACAGCCTGATCGCCGACACCCTCGGGCCGCTGATCGTGATTGCCATCGCCATCCCGTTTGCCGTCACCGGAGTGCGCGTGAATCCCGCGGTGGGCGTATCCAAGTCCTTCATCTTGTTTTTTCTCTATTACATCTTCACCAACATTGCGTCGTCGCTCGCGACGAAACAGCTGGTGGATCCGATGGTCGCGGCCTGGCTGCCGAATCTCGGCATGATGGGTCTCGCGGC
>JBDTJA010000066.1:0-4379 GCA_039936075.1 Opitutaceae bacterium
TCGCCGTCCTCACCGAGGCCGAATTGGGCGCACCGGGTTTGCTCGACAATCTCGTGGAGCTCGCGCCGGAGAACGCTGATGCACTCGGGCAGGAATTCAACGGCTTCATTGACGTTATCAAGCAGCCGGAATTACAGGCGACAGTGCGCGCCGTGTTCGAGGAGATTGGCGAGGCGTTTCGGTGGACACCGGCGGCGGTCTCGATGCACCACGCGTACCGCCATGGCCTCCTCGAGCACACCGTCCACATGGCGCGCGCCTGCGCGGCTCTGCTTCCCCTTTACCCCGAGGTGAACGCCGACCTCGCGATGGCGGGCATCCTATTGCACGACACGGGCAAGACCATCGAGTACGAGGGCACGCTGGCGACGAAGCGCAGCCGCCGGGGTATTCTGCAGGGCCACGTCGTACTCGGCTACCAGCTTGCGCGCAAAGCGGGTAAGAAAGCCAAGCTCGACGAAGAACTGCTCGAGCGATTGGAACACATTATTCTCAGTCATCAGGGCGAACCCGAATGGGGCGCGGCCGTTTACGCCGCCACTCCGGAGGCCGTGTTTGTGTCCATGATCGATAACCTCGACGCCAAAATGGGCATGGTGCAGCGCGCGCTGCGGCAGGCCGGTGATGGCGAGGAATTTTCTGAACGTCTCCAGGGCCTGAGTTCAGTGCTGTTGACCAAGCCGGTGCCCAAGTCCGCTGGCCCGGCTCCCTAACCTTAAATCCGCGCAACGCGCAGACATGGGATGGCGCCTCTTCACCTTCCTCACTGCAGGTGCTGGATGACACCGACAATCGGCAAGAAAAGCGCGATAACGATGAGTCCGACCACGATGGCCATGACGACGATCATAATGGGCTCAATGATTGAGGTAAGTGCCCCCACGGCATTATCCACTTCCTCGTCATAGGCGTCTGCGATCCGCGTAAGCATGGCCGGCAGCGCGCCGGTTTCCTCGCCGACTTCGATCATGCTCGTGACGAGATCAGGAAAAAGCGCGGTGGCTTCGAGAGATCGCGCCACCCCCGCCCCGGCTCTGACCCGGTCATGGACCTGCGTCAGGGCCGTTGCGACATGGACGTTTCCCCCCGTGTCCCGCGTGACCAGCAGCGCATCCAACATTGGCACACCACTGGCCAGCAGGGAACCAAATGTACGCGTGAAGCGGGCCACCGCGGTTTTCAAAAACAGGTCGCCCATTAGCGGAGCTCGAATAAGAAACCGATCCATGAGGGCCGTTCCGGTCCGGGTGCGCCGGAACGCCCGCCATGCAATCCAGCCTAACACGGGCAGCCCCACAGTGACCGCGAGATGATGGCTCGCATAATTTCCGGCGCCGATCACGAGCCGGGTCAACGGCGGCAACGGCTGACCGCGCAGCAAACCGCTGAAGATTTGCTCGAATTTCGGGACGACAAAAACCATCAGTCCAGCCAGAATTCCTCCCGCCACCAGCAGGATTACCACCGGGTAAGTCAGCGCCGCTTTTACGCGGCCCTTGATCCGTTCCGTTCGCTCCAAGAGCCGCGCCAGGCGTTCAAGCACCCCATCCAATACGCCGCCGGCCTCCCCCGCCTTAACCATGTTGATGAACAGCGGATCGAAGATCTTCGGATATTTTTTTAGACCGTCTGACAGATTTCCACCCGCCCGAATCACGTCAGCCATGTTGCGAATTGCGGGCTCGAACACGGGGTTGCGCTCGGGCCGGGCCAGCACTTCCAGCGCCCGAACAATCGGCATGCCCGCCTTCAGCAGCACGGCCAGTTGGCGAGTAAAGAACATCACATCTTGGCGCCTCACCCGGTGAACCAGTCCCGCCCACGTTCGCCCCGCCTGCACCTTGGGTGTGCGATGAGCGGGGCCGGCGACCGTTGCTTCCTCGACTCGTTCGCTGACTCTGGGCGCTTCCGAAAAATTCGGAACCAGTGATGTCAGCGCGAGGCCGCGGGTTTTCAGCTCCGCCACGGCTTGCTCGCGTGTTTCTCCCTCGACGCATCCACGGGATTCCTCCCCCGTGCTGGGCTCGATGGCGGTATAGGCGAACTGCGGCACGCTCAGAGGTGCTGGCCCATTTCCTCCAAAGTCGTCGATCCCGCGAAGACCGCCTGCAATCCGACATCGCGCAATGATCGCATGCCCAGTGCGCGCGCTTGCTCTCGCACGAGTTGCACCGGGGCATTTTGCGTCACGAGTTCGCGGACCGGATCAGTCAGTACCAGGCATTCAAAGATTCCCATTCTTCCGCGATAACCGGTCTGTCTGCATTCGGCGCAACCCCGACCGTAATAAAACTGTCTGCCTTGCACGTCGTCAGCTGCCAAGCCCAGCTGGGCAAGCTGCTTTGCTGTCGGCTCCTGCACCTTGCGGCAATGCGGACATATCCGGCGCACCAGCCGCTGAGCCAGCACCGCCTCGACGGTTGACGCCAACAGGAAAGGCTCCACGCCCATGTCGAGGAGCCTGGTGATGGCCGCCGGCGCGTCATTGGTGTGCAAGGTCGAGAGGACAAGATGGCCGGTCAGCGACGCTTGAATGGCGATTTGGGCGGTTTCGAGATCACGGATCTCGCCGACCATAATTACGTCGGGATCCTGGCGTAAAAACGCGCGCAAGGCCGCGCCAAACGTCAGTCCGGCCACCGGGTTGATCGGCACCTGCATGACGCCTTCAATCTCGTATTCCACCGGATCCTCAATCGTGACCAACTTCCGCTCCATCGTGTTGAGTTCACCCAAGCTTCCGTAGAGCGTCGTGCTCTTCCCCGATCCCGTCGGGCCGGTGACCAGCACGATGCCATTCGGCCGGTGAAGCACATCCCGCAAACTCCGCAGCACGTCATCGGGCAAACCTAACTTATCGAGTTCCAACGGAACCGCCGTTTGGTCTAGTACCCGTAACACTACGCTCTCGCCGAACTGGGTCGGCAGCGTGGAAACCCGCAAATCCACCGCTCGACCGGCCAGCGTTGTTCGAATCCGCCCATCCTGCGGCACGCGGCGCTCGGCAATGTCCAGATTGGCTAGCACCTTTAACCGCGACGCTACGGAGAGCGCCAGCGCCTTGGGCGTCGGCGCAAAATCACGGAGTGTCCCGTCCACCCGCTGCCGGATTTTGAACTCGTGCTCAAACGGCTCGAAGTGAACATCACTCGCATGCTCGCGAATCGCCTGGGCGAGGATCTCGTTGACGAGGCGAACAATGGGCGCCTGCCCGGCCAGGGTCGCCAGATCATGTGCCGTGGGATCCGCGGCCTCTGGCGCTGATCGCTCGCGCTTAAGCCTGCCTTGTAACGCCGTCGGCTTATCGGACTCATCGTAGTATTGTTTAAGGAGCCCTCCTACCCGCGCCGGGTCACACACGATGAGCCGCACGCCGTGATCCAGGGCAAAACTCAACTCGCTCGCCAAACGATCGTTGAACGGATCCGTCGCCAGCAAATCGAGGGTCTGGCCTGACATCCCCACCGGAACCACGCCATAGGCCAAGGCCATCGCTGCCGGTACCAGTCCCGCTGTTTCGGCGGCCAATTCCGACGGCGGATCGGCGACATAAGCGAATCCCAGCTGCCTTGCGATCGTGGCCAGCAACGCCGGCCGCGTCAGGCAACCGCGGTCAATGAGCGTGTCCGCCAGCGGCCAGCCGCGCTCGCGACTTTCTTTCCACAATTCCGCCAACCGGGATGGATCAAGCCCGGCCTCGTTGCGCAGCAGTTCGTAAATGGCCTCGCTGTGACTTTCGAACATGCTGCCCCATCGGTCGTCAGAGCGCCTTCAGTTTTGCGCCACCGGCCACCAGTTTTTCTCGCATTAGCACGGGATCCTGCGCCTTTTCCACGCATTCGTCTGCCGTGATCAGCTCGCGGTTGAAGAGACTCATCAAATGGGTGTCCATCGTGATCATGCCCAGGTTCGCTCCCGTCTGGATGTCCGAGTTGATGCGGAACGTCTTGTTCTCGCGGATCAGCGACGCGATGGACGTGGTGTTGATCATGATCTCGTAGCCGGCGATGCGGCCGCCACCGATCTTCTTGCAGAGCACTTGGGAAATAACCGCCTGGATCGACGAAGCCAGCTGCGTGCGGATCATGTCCTTCATGTTCGCGGGAAATGCGTCCACGATCCGGTCAATCGTCTTGGCCGCGCCATTGGTGTGGAGGGTGCCGAACACCAGGTGACCAGTCTCGGCGGCGCTGATCGCCGCTTCAATCGTCTCCAGATCGCGCATTTCACCCACGAGGATGATGTCGGGATCCTGCCGGAGCGCCCGGCGAACTGCCTCGGCGAAGCTCGGCACATCCGAGTGCACCTCGCGCTGGGTGACGACGCAGCGCTTGTGGTTGTGATAGTATTCGATCGGGTCCTCGACGGTGATGATGTGG
>JBDTJA010000067.1:0-1758 GCA_039936075.1 Opitutaceae bacterium
CGGCTCGGATTACGATGATGCCATCCGCCAAAAAGTGAAGGCCGGCCGCGCCGGCGAGGCGTTGTTCTTCGAACTGGCTTTGGAAGACCTGACGGCAGCGGCTGATTTGTTTCGCCCGATCCACCAAAAGACGAATGGCGTCGACGGTTGGGTGTCGCTGGAGGTCTCTCCCGCGCTGGCGCACGACACGGCTGGCACCATTGCCGCCGCCAAGGATCTTCACGCGCGAGCGGGCCGGCCCAATCTGTATATCAAGATCCCCGGCACCCCCGCCGGTCTGCCGGCCATTGAGGAGTCCATTTTTGCGGGCGTGCCGGTGAATGTGACTTTGCTGTTTTCCCGCGAGCAGTATGTCGCCGCGGCCGACGCCTATCTTCGCGGCATTGAGCGCCGCCTCGCTGCGGGACTGAACCCCGATGTCGCCTCCGTCGCCTCAGTCTTTATCAGCCGCTGGGACGTGGCTGTCGCGGGGAAATTTCCGAACCTGGACAACCGTCTCGGCCTCGCCATCGGGCAACGGACGTATCGCGCCTACATGGAGTACTTGGCCTCGCCGCGAGTGCAGCGAAGCTTGAACGCCGGCGCGCGACCACAGCGACTCCTCTGGGCCAGCACGGGCACCAAGGACCCGAAGGCGCCGGATAACCTTTACGTCAAGGCGCTCGCGGCCCCGCTCACCATCAACACCATACCCGAAAAAACACTCAACGCCTGGGCCAAACAGAGCGAGCTCGGCCCGGGTCTGGCGACCGACGGTGGCGATTGCGAGACGGTGTTGGCGAAGTTCAGTCAAGCCGGCTGCGATGTCGTCGCGCTCGCGCAGCGTCTGCAGGACGAAGGCGCCGCCTCCTTCGTCAAATCCTGGGATGAGCTGATGGGCGTGATCGCAACCAAGAGTTCGACACTGAAACCCACGGCGTAGCCCCGCTTACTCCGATCCATCGTCCGCGATGAACGCCACGGTCCTTTATTTGTTTCGACGTCTGGCGCGGTCTGGGTGGATCAAGCCCGACTGGACAGCGCTAGATTGGCGGGCCCGTCATGGTTTGCTGCGGAAACGGTGCGTGGCGAACGCCTCGCCGTGGAGACGGGACGTGCGGCGGCAAAATGAAGATGACGGCGTGACGCGTTCCAGGACGGGGCGGTGCGCCGCGACAACCCTTTTATGAAAAAGAAAAACATCCGTCAGCTTGGGATGATCGGTTTGGGTCGCATGGGCGGCGCGATGGTGCGTCGCCTGATCCAGGACGGTCACAAATGCGTGGTTTTCGATCAATCGCCCAAGGCGGTGAAGGCGCTGGCGAAATTCAAGGCGGTGGGCGCGTCCTCGATCGCTGACCTCGTCAAAAAACTGCAGACCCCGCGCGCGATCTGGCTGATGGTGCCGGCCGCCGCGGTCGACGGGGCGATCGCGGACCTCGTGCCCCTGCTGGATCGCGGCGATATTCTTCTCGATGGGGGGAATTCCTATTACGTGGACGACATCCGCCGCGCCAAACATCTGGCGGAAAAAGGGATTCACTATGTGGACGTCGGCACCAGTGGGGGCGTGTGGGGCGAGGATCGCGGTTACTGCCAAATGATTGGGGGAGAGCTGGCGATCGTGAAGCATCTCGATCCCATTTTTGCCACTCTGGCACCCGGGAAGGGCGATATTGCGCGGACGCAGGGCCGGGCGAAACGGAGCGGCACCGCAGAGCTAGGCTACCTGCATTGCGGCCCGAACGGCGCGGGGCATTTCGTCAAGATGGTCCACAA
>JBDTJA010000068.1:0-34490 GCA_039936075.1 Opitutaceae bacterium
TTCGCCGCCTTGCCCTAACCGGCTTCGCTCTTGCCTGTGCCGCGCTGCTGAGCCCCGCGCTTCGGGCCCAGTCGGAACACGCTTCGCTTGAGCCTGCCACCGGCGAGGCCCTCAGCAAGGTCAAGGACTTGACTGACGCCAAGAACTGGGACGGCGCCCTTGCCCTCCTTCAGGCTCAGCTGCCGAATGTCAGCCCCACGAGCTACGATACGGCGCTCCTCGATGAGGTCATCGCGAAGATTTACATGCAGAAGGGCGACTATCCCAAAGCCCTCGTGGCCATGGAGACCGCCGTTCGTTTGTCTGACAGCTACAATTATCTGGATGAAAGGGAAGTGCAGGAGTTGGTCTATTATCTTGCCCTGATGTACAATCAGGAGGCGGTCGGCATAAAGTCCCTCGCCCTGCAGCAGCAGTACCTCAACAAGTCCACGGACTACGCGAAGCGCTGGCTCGATCACGATACCCACAATGGCCAAGACCAAAAGCGTCAGGAAGTGATGCTGTTCTATGTCACGGTTCTCTATAACCGCGCCGTCATCAATCCCCACTCAACCGATCTCAAGGTAATCAAGCAGTGCGAGCAGGCCATCGAGAAGTTTCTCCTGACCATGAACCATCCGAAGGAGAGCTTCTACGTTCTCCTCCTCGCGGCCTTCCAGCAGGAAGGCAACTTTGTCCGCGCGGCGGAGATCCTGGAGCAGTTAGTCAAGCTCTCCCCCGCCAAGAAGGATTATTGGGCCCAGCTGGTTCCGATCTACCTCAATCTCGCCTTTGACAAGGACCCGGAGAAGGCTCGTGCCAATAATATCCGCGCCATTTTGACGCTGGAGCGTGCTCAAGCGCTCGGCTTTATGCGGACGCCGAAGGACAACTACACGTTGGTTGGTCTCTATTTCAACGTCGGCCAGTTTGGTCGCGCCACCGAACTCCTCCATGCCGGCCTGAAAAACGGCACCATTGAATCCACCCAAGCCAACTGGGAACTGCTCGCCTACTCCTATCAGCAGGTGGACAAGCCTTTCCAGGCAATCGAGACGCTCAAGGAAGGCGCCGTCCATTTCCCGAAATCCGGCCAGCTCGACTACCAGATCGCCCAGATTTACTACAGTCTCGAGAAACCGAAGGAGGCCTACCAGAGCCTGGTTGCCGCCACAACCAAGGGCCACTTGGAAAAGGCCTACGCCGTCTATAACTTCGAAGCCTACGTGGCCTACGAGTTGACCAAGTTCGACGAAGCCCTCGTCGCGGTCAACAAGGCCATCGCGTCGCCCGGCTCCGAGCATGAATCCCAGCTTCCGCGCCTGAAACAAGCCATTGAAGACGCCCTTCGGGACCGCGCCCTGCTCAAGTCTGGCGCCAGAACCCACTAATCCCGCCCTTTTATCCTCATGAAGAAGACCTATCTCTACGTTCTCGCCCCCCTCGTCGGGTTGATCATTTTCGGGGCCATCTACTGGAATTTCAGCAAGAGCCTCGCCAAGCGCGAGGCCACCCGCGTGGCCAATGAAAAAGCAAAGAGGGAAGCCAAGCTGGCCAAGCAAGCTCGCGACAATGAACAGGCGATTAAGGAGGCCGTAGCATCCTCCACCAAGCGGAAGGCCGAGCGCGAAGCCAAGGAAGCCAAGGACCAAGCCAACAAGGATGCCCGCGCCGCCGCCGTCGAGGCCCAGAACAAGGCTGACCGCGACCAGCGCAAGCTTGGGCTGCAGGTTGACAGACTCGAGAAAGACGTCGTCACCGAAAAGCAAGCCATCGCCAAGCTTGCGGCTGACAAAACCGATCTCCGCGCCGAGCAGGAATTCCTGAAGAAGTACGTCAAACAGGCTGAGGAGAACGCCCACAATCTGACCCAGATTCTCGACAAGATTTCCGCGGCCGATGCCGCGCGGGCTGCCGCTGATGCCGCGGCCGCCGCCAAGAAAAAATCCTAACCCAACTTACTCACTCCCCCATGAAAAAATGGATGTATGCTATTTCGGTCGGCGGTATGCTGGCCATCTTCCTGGCGTTTTACTTCTCGGAAATGAAGAAGCACGACGTTCGAGAACGCGAACGCATGGCCCAGATTGCGGTGAAGGACGCCGCCATGAAGGCCGAAAAGGATGCCGCGGAAGCCAAGGCCCGGGCTGACGCGGACCAACGCGCCGCCGAGCGCGCCGCCGTCGACGCCAAGAAGGAAGCCGAGAAACTCGCGAAGTGGGAGGCCGAGGGTCAAAAGATCCAAGACGCGACGGACAAGTTTAACGCCGAGGCTGACCGTTTCGCCAAAAAGGCATCCGCTCTGGAAGTCACGCTGAGCTCGCTGCGCGCCGAGAAGGAGAAACTCAATCGTGAGACCTTCGAACTCGCCAAGCAGGTCGAACAGGGCAAGGTCAACCGCCGCACCGCGGAGCTGGAAATCCAGCGCACCACCACCATGATCGCCAACCGGGCGGCCGAGAGCTCCCTGGTACGACCGCCGGCGGTTTCCACCCGCCCGTCCTCCTAAGTGCCGTCCCCAACCTTTTTCGATAGACCCGCGGTCCCTGTGACCCGGGTCTTTTTTTTGCATCCATATTTTGTTTGCAGTGGTCGCCTGCACGGCCTTTTCTCCGCCTTCCTCACGGCGACAAACGCCGGGAAATGTAATCGGGGCGTAGCTTAGCCTGGTAGAGCGCTACGTTCGGGACGTAGAGGTCGCGAGTTCGAATCTCGCCGCCCCGACCATTTCAAGGACGCCAACGCCGTGGTTCAGGCCACGAAGGGATTGTAGCGCAACTCGTTCTCCGCCGTTGTCAGCGGCCCGTGGCCTGGCGCGATGACCGTCAATGGCGGCACCGCCGCCAGAACTCGCCGGAGGTGCGTGACGAGCTGCTGGTGGCAAAAATAGCCCCCGCCCACGGAACCGGCAAAAATCAGGTCGCCGGAGATCAGGAGCGCCCCACCCGGCTGTGCCGCAGGCGCCGTGACCAGGTAGCAATTATGCGCCGCCGAATGCCCGGGCGTGCTCAGGGCCGTCACCTCGAATCCACCAAAACGCTTCCGTTCGCCCTCGTTCATCGCCTGGCCGCAAGGCACCTCCGCGCCGGCCGGACAAAACGCCGACGGCACCGCGAAGCGTTCCACCACCTCGCACAACCCCCCCGTGTGTTCGCCCTCGGCATGGGTGAGGAACACCGCGTCAACCTGCTTGATGGCGGCGGGCCATTTCGCCACCAACGCTTCGATCCCCGGACCCGTGTCGAACAAGAGACCGTGGGAAGCTCCGCAATCCGCAACCAGGTATGCGTTGGCGAAACCCACCCCGTGGTTCATGCGCAGCGGATAAACACAGAAAGGCAGCGCCACGGCCTCGGGGAGCGGATACTGGCCGCAGCCGAGCGCACAGAGGCCAATCTCATTCAGGCCCAACACGGTCGCCATCCGGCGCAAATCCGCCGCGGAAAAATCCGGCCGGTAATCAATCGCATCCCTGATCTTGGCCGGCGAGACCCCCGCGCGCACCGCCAAGGCCTCCTCCGTGAGGCCGGCGCGACGCATCGCCTTTTCCAGCACGTCGCCCAGTTCATCTTCCAATGGTACGGTTAAATTCGACACGGCGCCCGCACCGTACGCGGCGAAACCGTCGCGTGCAAAATGATTTTGTTTTTTGCACGACACCGCTCAGGGTCGGGCCATGGCCCCCGATCAAAGTGAAGTTCGCGACATCTTCATCCGCACCCACGCCCTCTTGGAGGGGCATTTCGTGCTCCGTTCCGGCCTGCACAGCGGCCATTATTTCCAGTGCGCCCAAGTCTGCCAGCGCATGGACGCCGTCGAGCGGCTGGCCGAGCTGTTGGTGGCGAAGCTAAAACAATTCTCCTTCACCACCGTTCTCGCCCCGGCCATGGGAGGTCTCGTGATTGGCCAGGAAGTCGCCCGGCAGGCCAAAGCCCGCTACATCTTTGCCGAGAAGGAAAACAATGGGCTCGTGCTGCGGCGTGGCTTCACCCTCACGCCGGGCGAACCGGTCCTGGTCGTTGAGGACGTGGTCACCCGCGGTGGCCGGGTGCTGGAGTGTCTCGAGATTGTGCGCCAAGCGGGCGGCACGCCCGTCGCCGTTGGAATGCTGGTGGACCGTAGCGCCGGCGCTGCGCGCTTCGACGTGCCCGCTATTTCCCTGCTCGAACTGAGTTTCCCCACGTATGCGTCTGACGCGGTGCCCGAGTGGCTCGCGAAGCTTCCAATATTGAAGCCGGGCAGCTGACCCCCGGTCCTACCCAGCTGGGCGTCAGTTGATCTCAATCCGGACCACCCGCAGCGCCCCGCGAAAGAAAACGTAGACCATGTGGCGGCCCGGCGTCAGCGCCGCTTTGGCGGAGGCCAGATCAGTCACGTCGTCGCGATCAATCTGCACAATCAGGATATTGGGGATAAGCTGATCGTGATAGGGCGAACTCTCGTCCACGGCGGTGATCAGCAGGCCGTTAAATCGCCCGGGAATCCCGAGACGACGACGGGCCTCGAGGGTCAGCGCCGTGACATCCACACCGGGGATCAGCTCGTTGGGTTTCTCATCAAATTTCTCGAGTGCGGCCGCGATGGTGAGCGGCTTGCCATTGCGCGAAACACTGAGCGTCACCTTCGTGTCCGGCAGGGTTTCGGCGATGAGCAACCGCAGTTCCTCCCAAGTCGCGAATGTCCGCCCGTTGAAGCCCAACACAACGTCGCCGCGCTTGATGCCAGCCCTTTCCGCCGGTGAACCCGGGGTGACATCCGTAATCATGGCGCCATGCGAGCCCTTGGGAAGGTGGAGAGTTTCCACATCCTCCGCCGGGACGCTTTGAGCCGATACGCCGAGGAAGCCGCGCGTGACCGTACCGGTCGCGATGAGGCTCTGCAGCACGGTGGAAGCGAGGTTGATGGGAATGGCGAAGCCGAGGCCGATACTACCTTGAGTGTTGGAAATAATGGCGCTGTTGATACCAACCAGCCGCCCCTTGGCGTCCACCAGTGCGCCGCCGGAGTTGCCCATGTTGATGGCCGCGTCGGTCTGGATGAAACTCTCATAACCGCCGTCGAGCAGGCCGAGCTGGCTGCGTCCCTTGGCCGAAACAATACCCGAGGTGACGGTTTGGCCGACGCCGAGGGGATTGCCCACGGCAAACACCACATCGCCCACGCGCAGCTTGTCGCTGTCGGCGAGCGTAATCGTCGGCAGCTTCGTCGCCTCGATCTTGATCACGGCCACATCGGTCTTCGGATCGGTGCCGATGACCTTCGCGACAAATTCACGGTCATCGGAAAGGCCGACTTTCAATTCGTCCGCGCCCTCGACGACATGGTTGTTGGTGAGGATGTAGCCATCCTCGGAAATGATGACGCCCGAGCCCAAACCCTCTTCCTTGCGCTCGCGTTCCTGATCCGGCACATCGCCGTAGAGCTGCCGCATGAGTGGATTGGCCGAGACTCGCTCGCGCACGGTCTTCTTGGAGTAAACCGATACGACGGTCTTCAGCACCGGCTCCACGACGTCGGCATAACTGGCCACCAAGGGCACCTTGCCTTCGGTGATCGCGCTGTTGTCAACATGCAGGGTCGCCTTCTTGACCGGCACGACCACGGCATCCTTGGCTGGGAGAGAGATGATCAAAGCCGTAAAGGCGGCGACGATCGCGAGGATGCTGGCGAAGAACTTGGATTTCATGGAGAAAACGGAAGGACGAGAGGCTAGGCGAAAAAGTTCCTCGCCGCAACCCCGGTTGCGCCCGGTGCGGCCCTGCGAACCAAGGGAATAATCCCGCCCCGGCCAGCCCGCTGGCGATTAGAATCCCTTGATGCGAAACAGGCTGGTCACGCTCTCGTTGCCATTGATGCGGACAATCGCCTGACCGAGCAGCTTCGCGATGCTGAGCACCGTGATGGGCAGGCCGTGCGTATCAATCGGCGTGGAATTGGTCGTGATCAGCTCGTCGATCAGCCCCGATTTCAGGCGCTCAATGGCAATTTCGTTCAGAATGCAGTGGCTGACCGCGGCGGTAATCCGCGCGGCACCGTGTTCTTTCAGGATCTTGGCCGCGGCCGTGAGCGTCCCGGCGGTTTCCGTGATGTCGTCCACCAGCAGCACATCGCAGCCCTCGACGTCGCCGACGACGTTCATGGCCTCGACGGTGGTGGCACTCTTCCGCTTCTTGGCCACCAGGGCGAGAGCGGCGCCCATGGTGTCAGCGTACGCGGAGGCCATCTTCATGCCGCCCACATCAGGCGAGCAGACCACCAGGGAGCGCTCCCGCTTTTGCTTGCTGAGATATTCGAAAAACACCGGCGACGCGAAAAGGTGGTCGACGGGAATGTCGAAGAAACCCTGGATCTGCTGGCTGTGCAGATCCATCGTCAGGATGCGCGTGGCCCCCGCGGCGACGAGCAGATTGGCCACGAGCTTGGCCGTGATTGGCACGCGGGGCTGATCCTTGCGATCCTGCCGGGCGTAGCCGTAAAACGGCAGCACGGCGGTGATGCGCTGGGCCGAGGCGCGGCGGGCGGCATCAATCATGATCAGCAGCTCCATCAAGTGATGATTCGTCGGCGGGCAGGTGGACTGGATGATAAAGACGTCGTGCCCACGGACGTTCTCGTTGATTTTCACGAAGGATTCGCCATCGGGAAAACTGGTGACGGTGGCCTCGCCCAACGGCATGCCGATGGAGGCGCACATCTCCTCCGCGAGCGGACGGTTGGAGTTGCCGGAGAAGATTTTCAGCCGAGATTCGCCCATGCGCGCACGCTGGGGAGGAACCGCCCGTGGCGGAAGTCTTTTCTAACGCCGCTCGAGCAATTTCTCGAGTCCGTCCACCCGCTTGAACAATTCCGGCAGCTTCCGGTAGAGCACTTCGAGGCGCTGGCCCAGCATATAGGGAATGGCGGGAGTGCCATTCACGAAACCGCCGGGCTCCACATCGTGCGCCACGCCTGCGCCGCCCCCCACCTTGGCCTTGGTGCCGATGGTGACGTGGCCGCCGATGCCAGACTGGCCTGCTAAAACCGCGTAGTCGCCAATTGTAGTGCTCCCGGAAATGCCCACTTGGGCGCAAAGGATGACGTGCTTCCCGATGATGACGTTATGGGCGACCTGGACCAAGTTATCGATCTTCGTGCCCTCGCCCACCACGGTCCGGCTGAACCGGGCGCGGTCCAAGGTACTGTTCGCCCCGATTTCCACGTCGTCCTCGATCACGACCTGCCCAACCTGCGGCACCTTGGTGTGCCGCCCTCCGACAAATTCATAACCGAATCCATCCGACCCGACGATGACCCCCGGCTGGAGCCGGACGCGGTTGTGGAGCACGCAATCGGCCGCCAACGTTACGCCTGGCATGAGCCAGCAATCAGCCCCGATCCGTGCTTCACGGCCCACGAAGACCTGGGCCTGCAGGTGGGAACGCTCGCCGATGACCGCGCCCGCTTCAATCACGCAGAGAGGACCCACGGTGGCGGTGGCGGCCACGATCGCGCCTGGGGCGACCTGGGCCGAGGGATGAACGCCAGCCGCAGGCCTGGGCCAGAGCTGCTGTTCGATGCGCGCGCACACGCGGGCGAGTGCCACCGAGGGATTCTCCACCAGCAGGAAAAGTTGATTGGCCGCGGGCAGGCCGACGTAATCCGCAGGCAGCAGCACGACCGAAGCGCGGGTGATGGCGACTTCCGATCGGTATTTGGAGTTACCTAGAAAAGACAGCTCACCCGGACCGGCGGTCCCCAACGCGGCGATGCCGCGCACCGATTCGGCGGTGGCGCCGCGGACCTGCTTCGGCTGGGTGATGGCCTGGAGTTCCGTGGCGGTGAAGGAAACCTGCATGAACAAACGTGGAAATTTTCCGCTGGTGGTGCAATGCCTCAAAACAAACCCCCGTTCCGGTGAGGAACGGGGGTCGGTCGCAAACAAGACGATGAACCGTGATTACGGCTTCCTGGCGCCCGGCAGGGTGATGTTGGGCGAATCCGACGCTGGGGTGCTCGAGCCAGTATCCGGCGCCATCGCGGACGGTACAGCTGAGGCAGGGCGGTCCTTATTGATCTCTTTTTGGACATCAGCCGTGATGTCGAAATCCGGATCCGAATAGATCAGGGCCGCGACGCCATTGAGCGTCTGGCCGGACTTGTCGATGAGGAGGTTGCAGCCCTTGCGCTTGGCGATGTCGACGGCCGTCGCGCTGATCTCAGCGAGCATGACGTCGTGGAAGGCCTTCATGCGCTGCTGAAGCTTGGCGCGGGTGTCCTGCTGGAACGTCTGCACCTCGGTCTGCTTGGCGCGGATTTCCTCGAGGACCTTCTGGCCTTCGGCCTGGGCCTTACCCTTGGCCTCGGCGGTTGCCACCGGGCTGTTGGCCTGGTCGGCGAGTTCCTTATAATGCTCGACGAGGCCATTGCCTTCCTTGTTGAGGCGGTCGAGCTCGGTCTGAGCCTTCGCCTGGTCATCGCGCAACTTGGTGCTTTGTTCCTGGGTCTTGTAATGGGTGTCGAACAGCTTGCCGAGGTCGACGACCAGAATCTTGGGTGCCGGCTGGGCCGAAGCGAACAGCGCAGCTGCGCCAAAAGCCGTAAGAGCCAGCAGAGTTTGGATGGATTTTTTCATGATGGAAATCGGAGGGTTGAACGGGGAGTAGAAGGGAATTAGTAACGGGTGCCAAAGGAAAAGTTAAACTGGTTGCCCTTCTTGTTGAACTTGTCGCCCGTGATGGGGATACCGAAGTCAAGGGCCAGCGGCGAACCCGCCACAAAGAGGTGGATGCCGAAGCCAAAGTTGTCGTTATAGTGGGCCGGGCTGAAATCGTACGCATTCACGTTCACAAAGCCGGCGTCGTAGAAAACGGCGAAACGGACCGGGCTGACGATATCTACTTGGTATTCTGCGCTGAAGAATCCGTACGTCTTGCCACCGAGCGGGATGCCGACCACCGAGCCATCGCGGGGACTGACGTCATGGTATTCAAAACCGCGCAGGTCGGTTGGGCCACCGAGGTAGAACTTCGAGTAATACGGTACATCCGCACTCTTGCCGAAATTCTCGATGACGCCCACGCGACTGATCAGGCTGAGCACCTGGCTGTGCGTTTCGAACAGCTGGTAGAATTGTGACGACCGGAGTTCGAGCCGGTAATCATTCTCGTCTCCGCCCAACTGGCCACCCGCCACCGCGACTGTAGCCGTAAAGTAATTACCCTGGGTGGTATTGATGATCTTGTCGCGCGTGTCCCGCAAAATGGTAAAGGACACCCGCGAGACGCGGTTGGCACCCGACAGCGACTGGATAGTCGAGTCAGCACCAGCGGTGATTTGATCGATCGTGATGGTCTCGTAGGTGTACGAGAGCGTGCCCTCCACGAGTTCGAACAGTCGCTTGCGGAGGTAGACCGTGGCTCCGGCGTCCACCTCGCGGTAATACGCACTGGTGTAATCGGAGCTTGTACGGAAGAGATTGAAGCCGAGCGCCAGTTCCCGCTGGAAGAGCCACGGTTCTTCGAACGTGAGAATGGCTTCATTGGACACCTGGCCGATCTGCAGGCGCAGGCGGAACTTCTGGCCGTCGCCCTGAAAGAGAGAGCGACGGTTAAAAAGATCGAAATTCGTCTGGGAGACTTCCGCGAACACACTGGCGCGCTCCAGCGAGCTGAAACCGGCGCCAAAGGTCAGGTTGCCTGTGCGGCCTTCCTTGACCGCAATGCGCATATTGCGACGGCCGGGGATGTTCGTCTCCTGCGGGGTGACGCTGACATCGTCGAAAAAGCGGGTGTTTTCGAGGCGGAGGCGGCTGATTTTTTCGCTCACCGTGTTGAACACGTCACCCGGACCGAGCGTGAGCTCGCGCAGGATGACAGTGGACTTGGTCTTCGAGTTACCCTCGATGACGATCGACTCGACGGTAAATTTTTCGCTCTCGTTCACCGTATACACGAGGTCGATATTGCCCGTGGTTACATTGGACTTGCGGGTGAGTTGCACCGTCGTTTCCAAATGGCCGTCGCGACCGTAAAATTCCTCGAGGCGATCGCGGTCCTTGTCGATTTTCGACGGGCTGAAGACCGCGCCGCTCTTTTGGCGGAGAATGCGCTTAAGCAGCGCCTCCGGATGCAGTTTCGAGCCGGTGATCGAAATGTCGCCGATGCGGTAGCGCCGGCCTTCCGTGACCGCGATCGTGAGGACCAAGCGATTCGGCTTGGGATAGTCAAAAGTAACCTTGTCCTGCGAAATTTCCACATCGAGGTAACCCTGCTCCCGATAGAAATCCCGGAGCTTATCCAAGTCGTCCTCGAACTGATCATCCTTGTAAACGCCGGTGTCCGTCAGCCATGACCAAATGTTCCACTTCCGGATTTCCATCTCGCTGATCAGGCGGCTGGACTTGACGTGGGTGTTGCCGGTGAACTTGACGAGGCTCAACCGCACCCGCGGGCCTTCCTTGATTTTGAAAACCACGACGCCAAAGCTCGTGGCGCGATTTCGCTCAATCGAGTAATTAACCGAGACCTGATTGTAACCCCTCTTCTGGTAAAAGGCCCGGAGCTTTTCCGCGTCTTCCTTCACCTGGCGGTCGTCCAGAGGGGTGTTGATCTTGGTCTTGACCTCTTTTTCGAGCCGCTTGGATTTGATCTTCTGGTTGCCCTCAAAGCGAATAGCGAGAACGCGGAACTTTGACGTAAGTTCCACCACCAGATTAAGGGTGTTCAAGTCCTTGACCGGCTCCTGCTTGATTTCGATCAGCTCAAAAAGACCGGTTTTGTAAAGTGACCGGATGTCACGATCGATCATCGAGGCATCTAGCTCGCCACCTTCGCGCGCCTGCATGTTGGCCCGGACGATCTGTTCATTCACCACCGCCGTGCCGATGAATTTCACCGTGATGGTGCCCACGTGGTAAACGGGCGCAGGCGGCGACCCCGGAGAGGCCGGCGCCGTGGTCTGTTGCGCGTGCAGTGGCATCCCGCTCACAGCCAGGAGGATACCAATAGAAAATAAGGAGGCTGTGACCCGCCGAAGCAGGTTACTGAGTAAAGTTTTCAAAGCGGGTGATATCTCGAAGGAAAGTGAGCTTTAGTTCTCCTACCGGGCCGTTTCGTTGCTTAGCAACGATTAACTCGGCTGAGTCAGAGGCAACTTGGAATTTTTCGTCAGCATCTTTGGGGCGGGCTAGCATAAGTACAACGTCTGCATCCTGTTCGATCGAGCCGGATTCGCGCAAGTCAGCAAGACGGGGAGCGCGGTTTTCCTTCTCGGACGCACGGTTCAGCTGGCTTAATACAAGCACCGGCAGATTGAGTTCCTTCGCGAGTGCTTTTAATCCGCGCGAGGCCTCGGCGACCTGCTGTTCGCGAGGCACCCGGGCATCCGTGGGGCTCAGCAGCTGGAGGTAGTCGATGATAATAAATCCGAGCTTGTGGCGGGCATGCACCCGGCGGGCCTTCGCGCGGAGCTCCATGATCGAAAGATGGCTGGAATCGTCGATGAACAGCGGCGATTTGGAGAACTCGTCGGCCACCTTGAGCAGCTCCGCCTGATCGTTGCCATTCTTCGACAACAGGCCCTCGCGCAACAGCTTCATGTTGATCCTCGCCCGCGAGCAGAGCATGCGCATCGCCAGCTGGGCCGCGCTCATCTCGAGCGAAAAGATCAGGGTACCCACCCCCTCCCCTTTCTTCGGCATGGCGGCGGCCTCGGCGATGTTAAGCGCGAAGGACGTCTTGCCCATCGAGGGACGGGCTGCGAGGACGATCATTTCCGCGCGTTGGAAACCCCAGGTCAGCTGGTCGAGATCCCGGAAACCCGAGGGCACGCCCGTGAGCTCACCCTTCTTCATCATCATCTTGTTGATGACGTTCACCGCCTCGTGCGCAGACTCCTTCATCGGCTTCGCTGCGTCGGAGACGCGGTCTTGCGTCACCTTGAAAATATCCTGCTCCACCTTGTCGATAAACTCCTCGAGTCCGCCCTGATAGCTATAGCAGTTCTCGACTGCGCCCGTCGCGACCTTGATCAGCTCGCGAAGCAGGTAGAGTTCTCGGACTTTATCAATGAAGTACTGGGCTTGCGCGGTCGTGGGGATGCGGCCGCTGATCTGCGTGAGATAGGCAAAGCCGCCGATGCTATCGAGCTGCTTGGACGTCTTGAGCTCCTCGGCGAGAACCGCGATGTCCACCGGCGGGTTCTTTTGGTAAAGCTCGCAAAGCTTCTCGTAGATGAGCCGGTTCGCGGACGCGTAAAATGCCGCGCTGGGCAGCTTGGCTTCGAGGCAGCGGGCGATCGAGTCGGAGCCGTCGAGCAGACAGCACGACAACAGGTACTCCTCGGCCTCGATGCTGTGGGGCGGCATTCGCCCTACCACGGCCCCAGGATTATCCGGGCGACGGAGGGCGGGAGCGTTTTCTTCAGCCATGGCGGACGAGTCAGGTTTGGCAGTGCCTGGTCAGCAACAGCGGGTTTTCAACAAGATGTTCCCAAAGCACGAAGGCCGCGTCATCGGACGCGGCCTTCGGTAAAGCGGGAGTCGAATTACTTCTGCTCCTCGGCGGAGGGGACGATGGGGTTCTCCGACACGACGTCGAAGTTGAGCTCCACGGTGACATCCGGGTGCAGCTTCACCTTCACGGTGTGCTTGCCCAGCGCCTTGACCGGCGTGTGCAGCAGGATGCGGCGCTTCTCGATTGTGAAACCGTCGGCGGCGAGCTTGTCGTGAATGTCGGTGCCCGTGATGGCGCCGAACATCTTGCCGCCCTCGCCGGTTTTCACGGCGAACGCCAGGTTCGTCTTCTCGAGTTTCGAGGCGAGTTCCTTCGCTCCGGAGAGCTCGTCCGTCTCCCGGACGGCGCGGCGCTTCTTCAGCGCCTCGACCTGCTTGCGGTTCGCGCCGGTGAGCGGCACCGCAATGCCGCGGGGCAGGAGATAATTGCGCGCGTAACCGGCGCGGACTTTGACTTGGTCGCCTTCGCCGCCGAGACCGTCGACGGGTTTGACAAGGAGGATTTCGCTAGTGGCCATGGGAGTGCGGGTTTGAGTTTTAAGCTGTAAGTTTAAATTGAGAGCACGGCGCCGGATCAAAACGGCACATCTTCATCGAGGCTTTCCTGAGCGGCCGGCTTCGCCCCACCGCTCCGCGGCGGAGGCGAATGACGCTCCGGTGTGGTCTGGTCGATGCCATCACCTGGGGCGGACATCGGAGCGCCACCGGCGCCACCCCCGCCCGCGCCGCCACGGGTGGAGAGAAATTGCACGTTATCGAGGACGACCTTGATCTTGCTGCGCTTCTGGCCGCTCGTCTTGTCTTCCCACTGGTCGAGCTTAAGTCGGCCCTCCACCATCGCGAGGCTGCCCTTGGTGAGATACTTGGAAACGAGTTCGCCCTGCTTGCCCCAAGCCTCGATATCGACGAACGTCGTCTCATCGCGCGTCGCGCCGGATTCGTCCTTGAACTGCCGGTTCACCGCGATGCCAAACTGGCAGATGGCCGTCCCCTTCGGCGTGACCCGGAGCTCGGGATCGCGCGTGAGGTTGCCAATCAGAAAGACTTTATTGAGATAGGCCATGGGTGAAGCGCAAACGTCCGGAGCGTCAGGCGCTCTGGACGAAGGTGCGGTAGACGCTGCTGTTGAGGCGGAGGCGCTCCTTGAGCTGAGCGGGGCCGTCAGCCGGGGCGGAAAAATTCACGTGCACGTAGGTCGCGCCGGTGAGCTTCTTGTCGGTGACGCGGACGAAGTCCTTCTTGCCGATGTTGTCCACGGCGGTGACTTCGCCCTGCACGGCGACGATGTCCTTCTTGACGCCTTCGATGATGGTTTCGATGGAGTCTTCCTTGCCGCGGTTATCGAGGATGAAGGTGGCGCGGTAGTTGCGTTTGGTCGGGTTCATTTTGGATCTCTGCGATTGAGTTGGTTCATGGCGGCCTCGGTGCCGCGGGAGAGCAGCAGGTCGAGGCCTGAAAGGTAGGAGGTGAGGTGTTGGGTGATGAGAAGCTGTTGATCGGGAGTAAATTTTCCGAGGACGAAGTCCTTGAGGTCCATCTGCGGCGGCTCTTTCGGGCCGATTCCCAGGCGATAGCGGACAAAGCCGTCACCGAGATGCTCGAGCAGGCTGGCCACGCCATTGTGTCCGCCGGCGCTGCCGGTGATGGAGATTTTGACAAGGCCCAGGTCGATATTGAGATCATCGTAGAGGACGATGACTGACTCCGTCGGCATCTTGTAAAACCGCGCCAGTGCTCCGAGGGAGCGTCCGCTGTCGTTCATGAACGTCAGCGGTTTGGCAAAGTAAACCGTGCGACCGGTCGTTTCCCAGCGGGCAATCCCGGCCTCAAACTGCGCCGACGTTTTCCACGTCAGCCCGAGTTTTTTGACCAGGGCCTCGATCACGACCCAGCCCAGATTGTGGCGGGTGGTTTCGTAATCTCGGCCCGGATTGCCGAGACCGGCAACGAGGGTGATGGACATGACTCAAAGAACGAACGTCGCCGCCCGCCGCGATGAAGCGGCCGACGGGACGGGGAAATTTACTTCTTGGCGGGAGCGGCCGCTTTGGCGGCGCCCGCGGCGGGCTTGGCGCCAGCCGCAGCCTTGGCCGCGCCCGCAGGGGCGGCGGCGGGCTTCGCACCGGCCGCCGGGGCGGCACCCGCGGCGGGAGCCGCGGCACCTGCAGCGGCGTCGCCTGCGGCAGGAGCAGCAGCAGCGGCGGCACCTGCGACGGGCGCGGCAGCGGCGGTGACTTCCTGCACGATTTCGGCGACGGGCTCGACGCACGAGACCACGGGCTGCCCCTTGGTATCGAGGAATTCGACGCCCTCAATCGGCTTCATCGAGCCAACCTTGATGGTCTCACCGACCTTGAGCTCGGTGACATCGACGACGATGAACTCGGGCAGATCCTTCGGCAGCACGCGAACGCGGAGCTGGTGCGCGTTCATTTCGAGCACGCCGCTCTGGTTCTTCACGCCGAACGATTCGCCGGTGACCTGCACCGGCACGCGGATTTCAAACTTTTCGTCCGGTTTGACCTCTTGGAAGTCGATATGGAGGTACTTGTCGGTCAGTGGATCGCGCTGAACCTCCTGGAGGAATGACAGGGCTTTGCCACCCTGTTCGGCGCGGTCGAGCTCGACGAGGACGGCGCGACCGGCGACGGAGCGCAGCAGGCGGACGAATTCCGGTCCCTCGATGGAGAGGGACTCCGGGTTCGTGTGCTTCCCGTAAAGAATAGCGGGAACGCGATTGGCTTTGCGAAGGCGGCGCGAGGCGCTGCGACCAGTTTGGGCGCGCGAGGCGACGTTAAGTTTGTACTGTTGGTTCATGGTTTTCGTTCCCCCTGTCGCCCCTGAATTGAGGGCAGGCGTAGTGGAAAAGAGGGTCAGTTGATACGTTCGGGCCAACTGAAAGCAACCAAAACTTTATCGACCCGTGAATTCCCCCATCCCGGGAAAAATCGACCGGCCGACACCCTGCAAGACAAGGTTTTTTCGAGCGGTCACGGTGGCCCGGCGCGGCCAAATCCAGCCTCCGCCCGTTAACCCTGCTGGCTGGGAGGCACGTGATGACGCGCGTGGTTCGCCGGGCCCGATGCGGGCTGCGGCGCGACTTTACGCTGGCGCGAAGCCGCGTTGGCCGACGCCGCGGGGTTGCTCACGTCGTGCAGAAGCAGTGGCTTGACCGCCGCAGTCGATGTTTTTCCGCCTGAGGAGCGTCGCTTGATTTTGGGATGCATAATGATGATGATGCGCACAGGCACCCGCCAATGGAACGCGCGGCGTCGAGGCTTTTTGACGATCAGGCGCAGGCAATCGAGGGCCGTCCGTACACGGAGCGCGCGGGCAAAAACCAATCGGCCGGGGTCGCATTGGCCGCAAACTCCGGGCAGGCCGCGGCCAGCAAGACGCGCAGGTTGAACCGGGCCCGGGCGATCCGACTCTTCACGGTCCCTACTTTTACACCCAAGGTCTTCGCAATCTGGTCGTAGGATTGGTTGAGATGGTTGCGCATAGTTAATATCTCGCGATGGCTCTGATCGAGGTTGGCCATGCAACGGTCGACGAGCTGCGTGAACTCGAGGGTGGCCGTTTCCTGCGCGGGATCATGGCCGGTGTCGGCGACGAGTTCGGAAAACGTGCCGGCGTTGTCTGTGCTCAGCGCACAGTCGAGCGATAACGAATCCTGCCGGCGGCGACGGAAGAAATACCAGTAGCGGTTCCGGGAGAGGTTCAGCGCGATGCGGTGCAGCCAGGTCGCCAGGGAGGAGTCGCCGCGGAAACTCGCCAGCGCCCGATGCGCGCGAATGAACGTGTCCTGGGTGATTTCTTCCGCGTCCGCGTGATTGCGCAGCAAATTGTAAGCGACGGAAAAAATCTTCTCACGATAGCGACTCATGATCTCGACGAATGCGGTCTCATCCTGAGCGAGAAAGCGGCGAACTAGCTCGGTATCGAACAAGCTGTCGGGCGTGACGCGAGGCGAGGGCAACCTGCTCGAGTCGACCGGCGCCGGAAGATTCGAGAAAGAGGCGAGCGGGAGAAGGTAGGTTACCATGGAAGCAGAAAGTTGATCGTTGAGAAACGCGGGCTGGAGCTCGCAGCCCGACGAGGGTCTGGCGTGAGACCATTAAACACTTTCGAGGGGAGGAATGAGATAAGGCATAACCCTACCACCCTCCCGCTGGAGAGGTCCGGCCGGAAGCAGAGGCTCGCACTCCTTGTCTCTTCCTCGCGGCCGTCCCGTCCATTTGGCGAGCACCGCGCTCAAAACGAGCATTGACAACCGGGGGTGCCCGCCTGTTTTTCGTGCCCTCTTTGGCTCGGCGCAAGCTGGGTCAAAAGCCACGTTGCCCGGTAGCTCAGTGGCAGAGCAGGTGACTGTTAATCACTTGGTCGTAGGTTCGATCCCTACCCGGGCAGCCAGCCAATTTTTCTGTCGAAATTGCTGGCGCCGTGTTGCACGCATTCACAACTGCCTCTTACCCAGCCACGTGCCCAAATGGTCGTTGCAGTTTCGGACCCGAAAAGCGTGCAACGGCTCGCGACAGCGGTGGGGCAGCCGCATTATTACCGAGCGGGACTCCGACTTTGGCGGGTGAACCAAGCTGCGGGATTGTCCGAGGCTAACAGCCCCAGATACGATGAGCGCGCCCGGGTTTGGGGAATTGGGGGCCACGGGTGAGTTGGGGTACGTTTGGTCGATAGAACCGACTCCGGACGTCCCGAGAATGGCGGTCTTCATGGACCGCACAGCCTATCCGATGAGCCCTAGTGGCCCAGGCGATCAGTGATGACGCGCCGCGTGGTTCGTTTCCGCACGTTGACTTTTGCCCATTTGTGGGTCGCGTCCCGACTTGAACATTCGACTGGTTGCTTCCGTGCTCTCTTTGGGCCTTGGTGCGGCGCTGAGCGGCTGCGTTTCGGTCCCGCGTTCAACTGCGCCAACCGTCGCGCACGTGGACCTCGATCGTTACGTTGGCCGCTGGTACGTTATCAGTCACGTTCCCTACTTCCTCGAACGAGGCAAGGTCGCGAGCTATGATACCTATGGACGGAGGCCCGACGGCCTGCTGACCAACGACTTCACTTTTCGACCAGGCAGCCTGACGGCGTCCGAGAAGACCTGGCATGGGAAGGCGGAAATCGTCGACCATGACACGAATGCCACCTGGAAGGTCAGCTTCATCTGGCCGTTTTCAGTTACCTACAAGATCTTCGCGCTCGACCCCGACTACCGCTGGTCCGTGGTGGGCACGAAGGACGCGGGGTTGTTATGGGTGCTCGCGCGCGAACGGCATATTACTCCGGAACTTTACGCCAGCATTGTCCGGCAACTCCAGGAAGCCGGAATCGCTACGGATGGCCTCGCCACCGTTCCCCAGCCCCTTCCCTGAGCAACGGCGAAGGCCGGCGCGGACGTGCCATCCGCAACCAGCCTGGCGCTCTCGTTCGACGCTATCGATGGCCCTCCCTTCCTCGAGTATCCCAGTACTAACCGTTTGCGGCGTCAGCAAAAGCTACGGTGCGCGGCGCGTGCTGGACCGCGTGTCGCTCGCGGTGGGTTCCGGGGAAAGCCTGGCTCTCACTGGACCATCGGGGAGCGGCAAGACGACGCTGTTGAATTGCATCGGAGGCGTGGACCGGCCCGATGAGGGGACGATCACCGTCCGGGAAGAACCGGTGCAAGCACTCGATTCAGACGCTCTGGCTCGGCTCCGACGCACTCACATCGGAACCATTTTTCAGTTCTTCCACCTGCTGCCGACCCTGACAGCCGCCGAGAACATTGAACTGCCGCTCCAACTGCTCGACGTGTCGGCTCCCGAGCGAAAGGTTCGTGTAGCCAAAGCCTTGGACCGGATGCGGCTGCAGCAGCGCGCCGACGCGCTGCCCGGTGAATTGTCCGGCGGCGAACAACAACGGGTGGCCATTGCCCGTGCGCTGGTGCACCGGCCGGCCCTGATCCTCGCCGACGAGCCGACGGGAAATCTCGATTCCGCCAACGGCGCCAACATCCTCGGACTGCTGCATGAGTTGATCGCCGAGACCGGGATCGCGCTCGTGCTCGTGACGCACAGCGAGGAAGCCGCCGCAAGCTGCCACCGCCGGATCGATCTGCGCGACGGCCGAATCGTGGCCGGACCATGAGCGTTGCGGTGACACGCCTGCTGTTCCGTCGCTTTACGTTGCGGCATGCCAAGCTGGCACCTCGGAGCACCGCGTTGTTGGTCGGCATTCTCGGGCTGGGGGTAGCCGTGTTCGTTTCCATCCGCCTCGCCAATCGCGCCGCGGTATCCAGTTTCGCCAATTTCACGGACGTCCTGACGGGGCAGAGTGACTTCACGATCCAAGCCCCGGCTGGCACACTGCCCGAGAGCGTGCTGCCCGAGTTGCGCGCGGCGCTCGGCGCTCGCCCGGTGGACATCATTCCCCTCGTCGAGGAAACGGCGGCGCAGGCTCGCCTCGAAACGCGGAGCACGCCGGCACGCCCGGTGACGTACACCCTGCTGGGGGTCGATTTGATTTCTCTCGCCAACCTGGCAGGTGAACGATCGGCCGACGGAGGCTATTTTCAGCAAGGCCCGGGTGCCCCGGGATCGCGGGGCGCTGGCAAAGGGGCGGAGGAATTTTGGAAGGTTTACACCGCGGGACCTCAGCTCTGGGTCAGCCGTGCGTTCGCCGCCGTGCCGCCAGCGACGCTCGACTTGGTCCTCGGAGAAAACGTGCGCACGCTGCGAGTGGCTGGCGTGATCCCGACCGCCCGTGGCGCACCCCCCGCGCCGGCGACCTTGATGGTGCTCGACCTCCCGCAACTGCAAGCGCTCGTTGGTAAGGTCGGCCGGCTGGACCGCGTGGAGTTTCTGGTCGAGTCGGGTCCGCGCGCAACGGAACGCCGTGCGGAATTGGGCGCGCTGCTAGAGCAAGTGGGCCACGGGCGTTGGACGGTGTCGACGCCGACCACGCACCGCGAGTCGGCGGAGACGATGACGCGAGCCTTCCGGCTCAACCTCACGATCCTTTCGCTTATCGCGCTCCTGGTCGGCCTGTATCTGATCTTCCAAGCGTTGGACGGCGCGGTCGTGCGGCGCCGGACCGAGATCGCCATCCTGCGGTCGCTCGGCGTGGAGGAACGCTCAATCCTCCTGGCGTGGCTCGCCGAATCCGCGCTGATCGGTCTGCTCGGCGGGGCAGTCGGCGTGCTCCTCGGCTGGATCGCGGCCCAATTCGCGGTCCGCGCCGTCGGCGAGACCGTCAACGCGCTGTATTTTGCCACTACGGTTCATGCGGCGGGCCTCCGGCCAGGCGAGGCTGCGCTCGGTTTGGGCTTGGGCGTGGCGGCCAGCCTGGCCGCCGGCTGGTGGCCGGCGCGAATGGCGGCGCGGACGGCTCCGGCCCAAGTGCTCTCCCGTGCGGCCGCCCCGGCGCCGGGCCGGTCCCGCTCCTCCGAACTGGGATTGGGCATTGGACTTATCCTTTTGGGAACGGGGTTGTGCCGACTGCCGCCCGTCCCGCTCCCCGGCTTCGGGCGGTTTCCCCTTGCTGGTTACGCGGCAGCGCTCGCGTGGATCTTCGGTGGCGGCTTGGTGTGCGGCTGGATTATTCCGGCTCTGGCGCACGCGGCGCGCGCCTTGGGGCGGCGCTGGGCGCCGGCGCGAATCGCGCTCAGTCATCTCCGCCGGCCATCCGGTCGCCACCGACTGGCAGTGGCGGCCTTGCACTGCGCCGTCGGGATGGCGGCCGGCATGGCCATCCTGGTCACCAGTTTCGAGCAGACCGTGCGCGGCTGGATCGACCATACGCTCCAGGCGGATTTGTACATCGGCAGCGAGGCGGGCGCGAGCGGCACGGCGCAGAGTTTCATTTCGGTCGCCGCCATGGACCGGCTCGTGGCGCATCCGGCCGTGGCCGCGTCGGCGCGGCTCACGTTGTTGCCGCTGAATTTCGAAGGCGTGACGATCACCCTCGCCGGTGCCGATCTCGCCGTCCAGCACCGTCGCGGTGCCTTCGCCTGGGTCCGGCCACCGCCGGATGAGGCCGTGTGGGAACCGACGCGCAACGCCGCGCTCGCGCTCGTCAGCGAGGCGTTTGCCGAGCGCTTTCACCGCGCGGTGGGCGCGACGGTCCGGGTGGCAACGCCGGCGGGCGCGCAAACGCTGACCATCGCGGGTATCTTTGCCGATTACGGCAACGAGCGCGGCACCATCATGGTCGACCGGGCGCAACTCCGGAAATGGTTTGCCGATGACCGCGCGACCCACGTGAGCCTCTGGCTGAAGCCGGCGGCGGACGCCGAAACCGTGCGGGCCGAGCTGCGGCGGGAGTTTCCCGGCCTCGCGATTTACACCAACGTCAAGTTGCGGGCCGAGGTGCTGCGGATTTTTCGCCAGACCTTTGGCATCACTTACGCGCTGGAGATAATCGGCGTCCTGGTCGCGGTCGTCGGCCTGGCGCTGACGCTCACCAGCGTTCTGCTCGACCGCCGGGAGGAATTGACGACGCTGCGGGCACTGGGCTTTGACCGCCATGAGCTGGCGAGTGCCGCGGCGCTCGAGGGCGCGGGGATCGCAACGACGGCCGTCGCCGGCGGACTGACGCTCAGCCTGGCGCTCGGCTGGCTGCTGATCCATGTCATCAACAAACAATCCTTCGGCTGGACCCTAAGTTTTGGGGTGCCGTGGGGTCAGCTGGCGGCCGTGGGCGCGAGTGTCGTGGCCACGGGCATTCTCGTGAGTTATGTGGTGGGGCGCTGGGGTGCGAACCTCCCCGCGGATCGGGAAGAATGAAGCGCTGGACTCTCAACTTGCCGCTTATGCTGATGCTCGTCGCCGGACGGGCCAGCGAGTCCGTGCCCCGCACCACGGTGGACGGCTTCGCCGTGCCGCAGCCTGATCACGTGTTTTCCTTTCCACGGGACCACGGCTCGCACCCGGAATTCAAGCTCGAGTGGTGGTATGTCACGGGCCACCTTTACACGGACCAAGGGCGGCGGTTCGGTTTTCAAGAGACCTTTTTCCGGCAAGCCGGACCGGATCACGTCACGCAGCTGCACTTGATGCACGTCGCCTTGGTCGACCTCGCCACGGGGCGGTTCCTGTATCAGGAGCGGCTCGACCGGGCGGGCTGGGATGCCGCGGCGGCGGTGGGCACACTCGACGTGCGGCAGGGTAACGCGTGGTTGCGGCTGACGGACCCGACGGCGGCAGCGGGTCGCGAGCAGATCGTTATGCACGGCAGTGTCCGCGCGGAAGCGGACCTGACGCTGACGCTGACCCCACGCACGCCGCTCGTGATTTTTGGGGACCGAGGGGTTTCGCGCAAAGGCGCCGCGCCGACGGCGGCGAGCTACTATTTCACGTTTCCGCGGCTCGACGCGACGGGTGTACTCCAACTAGGCGAGGAGCGCTGGCCCGTGCACGGCGAAGCGTGGATGGATCACGAGATCAGCAGCAGTCAACTCGACGCCAACCAAGTTGGTTGGGATTGGGCGGGCATCCAGTTGAAGGATGGGCGCGAGATCATGCTCTATCGGCTGCGCACCCGGGACGGCGACGCCGATCCCGCCTCGGCTCTCACTTGGGTGGGCGTTGACGGTGACCTCCAGAAGCAAGCCTTTGCGTGGCATGTGCTGGAAACGTGGAAGAGTCCGCACACCGGAGCGGTCTATCCTTCCCGGGTAATGGTCACGACAACGGACCCGGCCACGGGAAGGGCGGTCCACCTCACGATCGAGTCGCTGGCGGCGAATCAGGAAATTGCCGGGCGACTCGGAGGTATCCCGTACTGGGAAGGCGCCTGCCAGGTGAAGGATGCGACCGGCCGTGTGGTGGGCTCCGCATATTTGGAACTGACGGGCTATGCCGCTCCGCTCAAATTGTAGCCCTTCGCTTCCGAGCCGCTTCGACCGTAGCAAGGTGGACGGGACAGACGTCGCGATTTCGGATTTGGCCGGCGCTCGGGTTTGCGTTCACAATCCGAAACCGTGAGACCTTTTGCACCTCAGTCCGAGGTGCGCGGCTCGCGATGGCTCCGATTGTCGTGAGTTAGGCCGCCGCCCCCGCGATCGTTGACCGTTCCGGCAAAACTCATTCCGATGCCTACCATGGCAACACTTACGTCGGCCCGAAAGCTCCGCTGCAAGCGCTGGCCAAGATGGTCGCCTCCGGTGCCGCGCGCGAGAAACTCGCAGGCCTTTCTGCCCATCAATTTTCCCAACTGATTTGCCATGAGTTCGCCGCTCGAAATCAACCGTCAGCTCTGGGACGAGCTGACCGCCATCCATGCGCGCAACAACGTTTACGGCATCGACGATTTCAAGGCGGGGGGATGCCGGCGCCACCGGGTGGAACGCGAGGAACTCGGTGAGGTGGAGGGGAAAACGCTGCTCCATCTCCAATGCCACTTCGGCCTTGATACCCTGTCGTGGGCGCGACGCGGCGCCGCAGTGACCGGGGTCGATTTCTCCCCCAAGGCCATCGAGCTAGCGCGCTCGCTTGCCGCTGAGACCGGCCTCGCCGCGCGCTTCATCGAGTCCGATGTCTATGCCCTCGAGTCGCAGCTGACCGAACAGTTCGACATCGTCTTCATGTCTTACGGCGCCATTCACTGGCTCCACGATTTGACGGCGTGGAGCCGCATCGTGGCCCGCTGCCTCAAGCCCGGTGGAATTTTCTACCTGATCGATTCTCATCCGCTCGCAACCGTCTTCCCGCTCGATACCGATATCACCGATGGTTCGAGGGAGCTGAGCCCGCGTTTCCCGTACTTTCACAATCCCGCCGGTACGCTCTGGAGTGGTGGAGTGGACTATGCGGATGAGTCAGCAAAAACTCCTCCCGAGGTCAACTGGCAGCACAGCTTGGGCGATCTCGTCAACGCCCTCATCGGCGCCGGACTGTGCATCGAATACCTCCACGAATTCCCCTACTGCGCCTGGAAAGTCGTCGCCTTCACTGAGCGCGTGGAAACTTTCAGCGACAGCCATGCCTATTACGCGCTCCCCGCGCGGTTCCCCCAGCTACCGCTCATGTTTTCGATCCGGGCCCATCAGCCCCCCGTCTGAACCCAAACTGCGGGGTAGTGAGGTCGAAAACGGGTAACCCCGAAACCGCAGGAGGAAGCTTGTTCAGGAATTTCTTGAGCTTGACGACAAATACTGGCTATAAGGTTTTTGAGCGTTGATCGCTCCCGTCGAGAGCTCGTGGATCGCGAATCAAATTCAACTGCGCACTGCTGTCCCGGGTCCCGTCCTTCCAGCCGGCACGCGCCGACTCTGCCAAATATCTTCCAACTACCTCGGTCCGAGCGTGATAAATAAAAAACCCGCAACTCAATCCAAGGGCAAATCCGTAACCGGCGCCAGCCGTCCGGGTTCGCGATCGGGTCGCGCCGCCTCCGGAAAGGCGCACGCGAAATCGCGCAGGCCTGCCGCGCGTGCCGTCCTCCCGAAAATCCCGGCACCCATCAATTTGGCCGGCCAGCGCCGACTGGGGAAGCAAACCGGCATTGAGAAGATCATGCTAATCCTGCGGCAGCACAGCGGGGTCGATTTTTCCGTCTACAAGTCCGGCACGATCCAACGGCGCATTACCCGGCGCATGGCACTCTGCCGGCAAAAAACTCCCGAGAAGTTTGCGGCTCTCCTCGCGGACCATGTCGGGGAGCGAGACGCGCTTGTCTCCGACCTGCTGATCAGGGTGACCAGCTTCTTCCGGGATGCGGACGCCTTCCGCACCCTCAAACGGAAGATCTTCCCCGCTTTGATTGACCAGCATCGGCATAAGGGACCGGTGCGCATCTGGACGGTCGGCTGCTCGACCGGACAGGAGGCGTATTCCCTTGCCATGGCCTATGCCGAATTTGCCGACGGCATCAAGCGCCCGCCCGGGCTCCGGATCTTCGCCACCGACTTGAACGAGGCGATGCTGGAGCAGGCCCGGCACGGCCTTTACCCCAAGACCATTGCGCAGGACGTTTCGCCGGAGCGGTTGCGCCGGTTCTTCGTCGAGGAAAAGGACGGCTATCGCGTGAACCAGCCATTGCGCGAGCAAGTCGTTTTCGCCCGGCAAAACATCCTCAGCGACCCACCCTTCTCCCGCATGGATCTGATCAGTTGCCGGAATCTCCTGATCTATTTCCAAAGTGAGCAGCAACAAAGAATCCTGCCGATTTTTCACTCCGCCCTCACGCCCGGTGGATTCATCTTTCTGGGCGGCACGGAATCGGTCGGCTCATTCACCGACCTCTTTAAACCGGCGGACCGGAAGCAGAAAATATTCTCCCGGCTAAACGTGCTGACGCGGACCTCCCGCCTGCCACTTTTCCCGGGGCAGTCAGCGGTGGCCGAAGTCGCCCCGCGCACGTCCCGGCAGAAGGAGCGGCAGAAAAAGCCCGAGGGACTGCACGGGGCGGCCCGGCGGGTGGCCGAGCTCGAGCAGGAACTGGCCGGGACGCGCGACGACCTGCAATCCCTCCAGGAAAAATCTGCGATCACCTCTGAGGCATTGCAGGCCTCGTGCGAGGAGCTCCAGTCCGTCAACGAGGAACTGCAAAGTCTCAATGAAGATCTGGCCTCCACGAACACGGCGCTAGTTCGGGTCAACGATGGGATGCGCAACCAAAACGGCGAATTGAGCTGGCTCAACTCGGAACTGAGCAACCTGCAGGCGAGTATGCAGACGGCGATCCTGCTGATCGGCCCCGATCTGAAACTGCGCCGCTTCACCCCGCTGGCGGAGAAAATTTTTAATCTCCAGGCCAGCGACGTCGGACATTCCCTCATGGGCATCCGGCACAAATTGGTGGGGCCCGACCTCCTGCGCCTGCTGGCCGAGGTCATCGCCACCGCCCACGTGCGCCATTGCGAGGTGCAGGACGAAACCGGCCATTGGTACTCCCTCCGCGCCCAGCCCTCCCTGACGCTGGAAGGGAAAATTGATGGCGCGATGCTGGTGCTGGTGGAGATCGATGCGCTCAAGCAGAATGAGCAGGATGTCCGGGCAGCCCGCGACTACGCCGAGGCCATCCTGAGCACGTTGCGCGACCCCTCCGTCATCCTCCAAGCCGACCTGCGCGTGAAGTCGGCCAGCAAGGCGTTCTACCAAACCTTCCAGACCACGCCCAAGCAGACCGAGGGCCGGCTGTTCTTTGAACTGGGCAACGGCCAGTGGCAGATCCCGCGTCTGCGCGAACTGTTGGAGCAAGTCCTGCCAGGCAACACTTCCTTCGACGAGTACGAAGTCGTGCACGATTTTCCTCTGATTGGCCGGCGCGTCATGCGGCTCAACTCGCGGCGGCTGGAAATGAGAAACGCCAACCAGCTGATCCTGCTTTCGATCGAGGATGTGACCGAGCGGCTTGTCTCGCGCGACGCCGCCCGGGCCACTGAAGTCCGCTATCGCCGCCTGTTCGAGGCGGCGAAGGACGGAATCCTCATGGTGGATCCCGTCAGCCGGAAAATCATCGATGCCAATTCGTTCATGACCCAGCTGCTCGGATACCATCGTAAAGATTTGTTGGACAAGCAACTGTGGGAGATAGGATTACTCAAAGATGAACCATCAAGCCAGGTCGTGTTCCGGGAACTGCAGGAGAAGGGCTTCATCCGCTACGAGGATCTGGCCGTGGAAACCAAAACCGGGCTGAGCCGGGATGTGGAGTTCGTGAGCAAGCTCTACACGGAAGGCAGTCAAAAGGTCATCCAATGCAACATCCGCGACATCACGGAGCGGAAGCAGGCGGAGCAAACCCTGCAGCAAAGCGAAGTGCGGTACCTGACGCTCTTCAATCTGGGACTCGTCGGGGTCTATTCCTGCGATGCGGCCGGCGTGATCCAGGAATACAATGAACAGGCCGCTGTGCTGTGGGGTCGCCGGCCAGCGCGTGGTGACGTCAACGAACGATACAGCAGCTCGGGCAAGATGCTCCGGCCGGACGGCAGTCCCTTGGCGCCTGACGATTGCCCGATGGCGGCCTTGTTGACTGGAAGGACCACCAACATCATCGACTCGGAAATATGCATTGCCCGCCCGGATGGCTCGCAAATCACCTGCGTCGTCAACATCGCCCCATTGAAAAATGCCAGCGGGGAAATCACGGGAGCGATCAATTGCTTCTATGACGTCACTGAGCGGAAGGAAATGGAGCGCGAACTGCTGGCCAGCGTCGAGGAACTCAAACTCGCCCAGCGCGAAGCCCTCCGCTTCAAACAGACGAAGACGGATTTTATCGCGGCACTTTCCCACGAACTCCGCACGCCCCTCACGCCAGTCCTGCTCACCGCCACCGCCCTGCGCGAGGACCTCCGGTTGCCGCCCGACGTCCGCGAACAGCTGGGGATGATGGAGCGCAACATCGCCCTGGAGGCGCGCATGATCGACGACCTGCTCGATCTCACGAAGGTCTCGCATGACCGGCTTCGGCTTCGGGCGCAGCTGTGCGACGTTCACGAACTGATCGAACTCGCCGTCGCCATTGTAGCGGAGGAAGCCCGGGCCAAGGGCCTCTCCATCGAGCGCGTGCTGACGGCTCGCGACAACCGTTTGCTGGTCGACCCCGCCCGCTTCCAGCAGGTCATGTGGAACCTGCTGCGCAACGCCGTGAAATTCACGCCGCAAGGCGGCCGGATCAGTGTCACTACCCGCGAGGAAGAATTTTCGCCGGGTGAAACGGGGCTGCGCATCGAGGTGACCGACTCGGGCATTGGCATCGACGCGACGCGGCTCGAGCAAATTTTTCAACCCTTTGATCAAGGTGGCCTGAGAGGCGATCACCGCTACGGCGGAGTCGGCCTCGGTCTGGCCATCGCGCGTTCGGTGATCGCATTGCATGGCGGCCGGATCAGCGCCCAAAGCGACGGCGCCGACCTCGGCGCCACCTTTGTGGTCGAACTGCCTGGCGCGACTGCATCGACCCTGGATGTTCCCGTGTCGCCGGCGCCGGTGCCCGGCAACCCGGCGGCGACGGTCACCCCCCTCCGCCTGCTGTTGGTTGAGGATCACGCGAGCACCCTGGAGGCGCTCTCCCGCCTCCTCCAGCGCGATGGCCACAAGGTCACCGCCGCCACGAACATCGCCGCGGCCCTGGAGGCGGCGGCGGCCCAACAATTCGACCTGGTCGTCTCCGACCTCGGCCTGCCCGATGGCAAGGGGATGGACTTGATGAAAAAACTAAATGCCAGTTACGGCCTGCGGGGCATTGCGCTCAGCGGTTATGGCATGGCCGAGGATTTGGCCCTGTCCTGCGACGCGGGCTTCATCACCCACCTGGTCAAGCCCGTCTCCATCGCCGAGCTGCGCCACACGCTGGCCGCATTCCGCCCAAACCGGGAACCTACCCGGCGCATTGACACTCCGTAAGCCCTGCCGGGCGGTTCAGCGCCCGTCGACGGGCGGTCTAGCTAGGCCACGCCGTTTCGTGCCTCGACGAATCCCGCATTTTCCGAGCGGCTCCAAAGAATCGCCTGGCGCACCAGCTCGGCGCCGCTCTTCAAGCTAAGCTTGATTTTGAGGTGCTCGCGGTAGGTGTCGATGGTCTTGGTGCTCAGGTGCAGTCGCCCCGCGATCTCGCGCGTGGCAAACCCATTGCCGATCAGGTTAAAGACTTCCATCTCGCGGTCACTCAGCGTTTCCATCGGGAAAGTCGTCTGACCCGCCTTGCGGCCCGAGGCCAGATTCGCCACCAGCCGGATCTTCACGGCATCACTGAGATAGATTTCACCCGAAAGGAGGACCCGGATAGCGGGCACGATCTTTTCCGTCGCTTCCTGCTTCATCAAGTAGCCGCGGGCACCCGCTCGAATGGCGCGCTCCGCGTACACGACCTCGTCGTGCATCGAGAGCGCCAGGATGCGGAGGTCTGGCCCGATGGCGCTGAGATTTTTCATCAGCTCGATCCCGTTACTCGTCCTCAAGGTGATATCAGCGACCACCAGCGAAGGCTGCAGGCGGGCGATCATCGTCAGCGCCGTCGGCGCGTTGTCCGCCTCGCCGCACATGAACAGGTCAGGTTCGCGGCTGATCAGGGCCGACAGCCCGGCCCGAGTGATCGGATGGTCTTCAACGAGAAAGATGGAATGGCGCTTGATCGCCCCCACTGGCTGAACGGGCGGAGGTGCGAAGGGCAGCACCCTGGTGGGCTCTTTATGCAGGACTTTCCTCGATGACATATCAGGGATATAGCTGAAATCGGCGGTGAAAGATACTAGGGAGTCGCTCGATGGGAAAAACTACCCATCTGTCCGCTGCCACCGAATATCTCTAGTGAAGCGCGGAAAACTCCCCCCGCAAGTGCATGGCATTACTTCATAGGATACCGGGGGTCAACGTAAAAGGAGTTTCAGATCGAGAGGACGCCAACGCCAAGGCCTGCCGTGTGGGGCCGACGCGCCGGAGTCTTCGGCTCGAGAAATGGACGGAACGCAATCGATTGGCAGAGGGTAAACGCGGAGCAGAAGTGATAATCGTATCGTAGAGCGCAGGGCGGACGGAGCCTGAAAACGGAATGCCTTGGATCCCGTTTCGTCTGCTCAACTAAGTGACAAACCCAGCTGGATATCGCCGAATCCTAGGTACAAAAAAGCCCCGAAATCCAAGTCTATAGCACATCTGGAAAGAGTGTAGCTACGAGCATTAGCGAGTGGATCGAGCCGGTTCCCCGGCATTCATGGTCCAGCGAAGGCGGATTGCGAACCGGCCGTCGTGGCAGACGGACCGATCCATCCCCAGGACGTAGCCGCCTTCTCGCGCCCGCCGCCCGGCCGGCATCTTCATCTTCTTCCCATCGCTCGGATATTTCGCGCCTATGCCAGCCCTGCCGTGCCCAGTCTTCCGGCCGCTCGTGCTGAATCGTCAGGCGCGGTACTTCATCGTGCGCCGGGTTGACGCGGACTGGCCAACGTCGATGGCCACCAACCCACGATGTGCGCGACTTGCTGCCGACTCCCGATCGCAGCCTTTAACTACTGAGCACTTTCAGCGGCAGGATCACGGTGAAGGTACTGCCCTGCCCCATCACTCCCGGACTCTTCGCCACAATTGAGCCGCCATGCAATTCGACGAGATGACGCGTGATCGCCAAGCCGAGACCCATCCCATTAAAGGAGGGACCAGAGGGATCGGTGGCCATTTGCCCACGATCAAAAATCTTGGTCAGGCTCTCGGCGGTTAGACCTTTGCCAGTGTCCTTCACCTCAAGGGTCACGTTCGCCTTGACGCGCCAGAGCCGTAGAGCGATGCGCCCGCCCGATGGGGTGCAATTTGCCGCGTTGGCAATCAGATTCCTCACCACCTGCCGCAGGCGGTAGGCGTCGGCTTGCACCACTCCGGCCGCAAGATCATAGGTGCCCTCCAAGGCCAGCTTTTTGCCCGTCGCCATGGGCAACAAGGCCGCCACCTCCGAGCTGACCACGTGTGCGAGATCGATGGGGTGCGGTTTGAGCCGGAGCTTTCCCGCCATGATTCGCGCCATGTCGGCCAGCTCTCCGATCATCGTCTGCTGTTCTTCCGCACAACTTTTGATTGCGTCCAAGCCCTCCCGCATGGCGGGCGTGATGTCCGCCTGTTCCAGCAGTAAATTGGTCCACAACAGCATCCCCAACAAAGGGGTCCGCAACTCATGCGAAGCGTTGACGAGAAATTCATCGCGGGCGAGGTCGGCCTGGGCGGCGACCGCGGGCTGAAGTCCCTGAATTACGGCCTCGAGCTCTCGCACTCGGGCAGCCAGATCAACATTGACCCCCGCAGGCTTGCGATTGACGGCGCCCGGCCTCGCCCGGCCCGCGGTCGTTCCCTTCCGAGCAGGGCGCACAGGCCGAGCGGAAAGGGAGGAGGTTTTGGCTGTCATCACAATAGGACGTTAGTGAGTGGTCGGCGGGTGCCACCGACCTGACGAGGTCTGAGCGGAAACCGATCGATCCACGGGAACATCGGCTTGGCTCATTGGCGAGTCGAGCGACAAAGTCCGGCGAACAATTGCTGGGGGTCAGACATCGAAATCAGTAAATTGGGGGGTAATTACTCATCGGGCATCGAACCCGAATCCGCGCTGCCACAGCCCCATCTGCGTTCCGGATTTCGAATCAATACGCGGTGCGGGGGGGCCGGATGACTTGGCGGATAGTGCGAAAGATAATGCTCAAATCCAGCCATAGCGACCAGTTGGCCACATAGATTTCATCGTAGTGGACGCGGTTGGAAAGATCGCTGTCCTCCCGCATCTCACCGCGGAACCCCTTGCACTGGGAAAGTCCGGTGATGCCAGGCTTCACGAAATGGCGCTTGTAATATGAGTTGTCAATCTTGGCGAAGCGCTCGTCGTGCTCCAGCAAGTGGGGACGCGGACCGCTCACACTCATGCTGCCCAGGATCACATTCAAGAATTGGGGAATCTCATCCAAGCTGGTCCGCCGCAGAAAGCGCCCGAACGCGAACACGCGCGAATCATTGGCACTCGCCTGCTGGCCGGTGCTTGCCTCGCCGCCGCTCGCCATCGTGCGGTATTTGAAAATGCGGAAACGGCGCCGGTTCAGGCCGGAACGCATCTGGGAATAAAACACGGGGCCGGGCGATTGCAGGCGCTGCATCACCCAAACAGCCAGCGTCAGCGGCGGTAGCACCAGCAGCACCACGGGCGCGGCCACCAAGATATCCAGCGTGCGCTTCAGCACGCGATTCGCCGGATTATCCAGCGGCTCCAGGACTTCCCGGGTAAACGTGTAGTGCTCGCTGTGCTCCATCAGGGCGGGACGCCCGCCAAAAATTGTGTCCATGTTCACGAAGCACTGCATCCGGCAGCCCGCGTTCTCCACCACCCGCTCAAGTTCAGCCCCATGTTCCAACCGCGTGTTCTGCGCGATCACCACCTGATCGACGGCATGCTCCGCCAGCAGCCGGCCCAAATCCGCCAGCGTGCCCAGCCGATCCTCGGCCGCGGTCGCGTCATCCGTCACGTACCCGAGAGTCTGGACCCCCAGATGGCGGCGCGGCTTCAGCCACGCTTGCAACAGCCGCGCCTGGTCGGCGGGCGCCACGATGATCGTGCGCAGGCGGCGCTGGTCAAAGAAAACGCGCGACAGCAGCGCCGGCAGGAAGCGGTTCGCCAACACGAGAATCACGCCGGAAAGCAGGAGAAAGCCCTCAAGAAAAGCGCGGCTCACCGCCACGTCCTTGGTGATAAACGCCAGCGTGAACAGCACCACCATCAGGCGCACCAACTGGTGGCCGGTGAGCCGCACGGACTCCCACCAGGTCAGAGCCCCGAGTCGTTCAGCGGCACCGCGCAGACTGTGCCGAATCCACATCATGGCCGCAATCACGCCGGCCAAATACAGGACCCAATGCACGTCATGGTTGAAATGAATCCAAGCGTTGGTCTGCACCAAAACGATCGACAGCAGAAAGGCCACGCCGATGATGAGCACAAGCACAGTGCCGTGCATGGTGACTAGTCCGGTTTGGCGTTGGTTAAGCATCGTAAGTTCTCCCTCAGGGTCGGTGAAACCACTTACTGTAGACCGGAACTGATTTTATCGGAATCGGGCGTCCTCCGCTCCTCTAAGGGGGGAAACCCACCATGTCGCATAGGGGAAAACCTTATCATGGCTTGCATAGGGTGAACGCCCTTGCCAGCGTCGCCGGCCATCCGAAGCTCTAACCGTCATGCGTCCGGCCTTGTCCTCTACTTATCCTTTGACTGACCTATCCATCCCCAAGGGGGTGGCTGAGCCGGTCATATCGTGCTCGCCGGGGCCCAGCTGGTTTTGTCTGCGCGCCGCGGGTCGTCGGGAACATCTGGCCGCTCTCCGCCTCACCCAGCGCACCCAGGTGGAAGCCTTCGCCCCGCGCATCCGCGTCCGCCGCGAGCGCCGGACGGGCGGGGTTGACACGCTCTTGGAGGGTCTCTTCCCGGGTTATCTTTTCGCCCGGTTCTGTCACCCCGCCCAAACCCGCCACGTCGTCAGCACGGCCGGCGTACTTGGCTTGGTTACTTTCGGCGGCCCGCCCCCGGCCTTGCTTGACGCCACCATCGACCGGCTGCGGCTGCACGCCCTGCCGTCGGCCGTGGCCCCCGCTCAGGTTGCACCGATCTTCAGCGAGGGCGACTGGGTGCGCGTCGCCGCGGGTTGTTTCCGTGGGTCCGAGGGCCGCGTGCGTGAGTGCACCCCCCGCCAGGATCGGGTTTGTCTTTTGCTCAGCCTCCTCGGTCATGAGGTCGAGATCAGCCTGCCCGCCGATCACCTGATCGCCCGGAGTCGACAGGCAGCCAGTGTTTCCGCGGCTCTGCGCCCGGTGAACGCTCACCGGCCGGCGTTCCATTGAGCTCGCGCGCCACCGGTCAACTGTGCCCGTCAGCCTCCTTTTGGGAGCTGGGGCCAATGGCGGCAGCTGGCCAACCACCACGCTCACCGCTTAAATTTTACTTACCATGACATCCATGAAAACACCGCTTCAGCTGGCCGGGTTTCTTTTGTGCGCCCTCCCGGTGTCCGCCGCCATCCCGGTGGGCCGCGGCGAGATCGGCGTCGGACTCACCGCCGCCGAAACCTACGACTCCAACCTTTACGGCAACCCGACCTCAGCGGGGGATTACTACGCCTCCTTCACTCCGGCGCTAACCTACGCCCGCAACGCCGCCGTGCTGAAGGTCACGGCCGGGGCCAACCTCTCGTTTCTGCGCTACGCGAAGCAAACGCAGCTGAATGCGGACAATCCCGGTGCCAATTTTAACGTCCGTTACGATACCGGCGAGGACACCAGGTTATCCGGCGCCGTGGGCGGTTCGTATTTCGAGGGTTCCGACGTCAATCCCGACCTGAACACCCGGGTCCGCACGAAGTCCACGACGTTTACCGCCCAAGGTTCGCTGGTCACGGGCCCGCGGACGGATGTCAGCGCCAACGGCAACTACAACAACGTTGTGCGTTCCGTCGGCAGCGACCAACGCGCGCTCAACAGCGGGCTGCTGTTTCACTATAATGGCTTCCTCGGGGGCTACAACTTGCGGCTGTCCGGCGATTACGACCGGACCACAACTTCGGGCGACAACGCGCTCAACGCGCCCATCGATCAAACCTCCTATCAAACCCAGGTCGGCCTCGAGCGGCGCTTCGAGAGCGACCTGCACATCTGGTTCGGCTATGGCTTCCGCATTCTGGACCGGTCCGCCGCCGAGACGGCGAGTGGAAACACGCAGATGACCACTCCGGTGTTTACGCTGAGTTTGGACGGTCCTATCCTGCCACAAAAGTACTTTCCCAAGGTCAAATCGTCCATCGTCCTCGACTATTCAAACTCCGCCACTCCCGGCATCAATGACAACGGCGACTCCAAGGTCTTCACCGGAAGGCTCAACTTCGACTGGCAGGCGCGCGAATTCACCACCGTCGGCCTGGCCTTCGTCCGCAGCCAGCGCCTTTCCGCCAATGACCTCTCGGTGGTGTCCTCGTCCGTGCAACTCTCACTTACCCAGCGGCTCCGCTACAACCTGAATGGCACGCTCACCGCAGCTTACGACTGGGAAAAATACCGCAATGTCGATCGCGCCGACCGGATTTTCTCGGTTACCGCCGGACTGGATTACAGTTTTGCGGAGCGGTGGACCGCGGGACTGGCTCTCCGCGCCAACCAGACCACCTCAAACCTTGCCGGGTCCGACTACGACCGCTACGTCACGACGGTTCGGTTGGGTTACTCATTCTGATTCCTCCTCCCGCCATGTTTAAAACCCTCCTTCCGCTCCTGCTCGCCCTCCTGACGGTGTCGGCGTCTGCCGCCGGTCCGACCACCGATCCTGCGTACAGCCTCAGCCCCGGTGACACCATCAGCATTTCGGTTTATAACGAACCTGACCTCTCGGTGACCCAGATGCTGGGGCCTGCCGGCGAGGTGCGCGTGCTTCTGCTCGGCCAGATCAACGTGGGCGGCAAAAATATCCGGGCCGCCGAGCAGACCCTCGAGGCCGCCTATCGCGACCGCCAATTCCTCAAGGATCCCATGGTCAGTGTCGCGGTCGTCTCCTACAAATCCCGCGAGGT
>JBDTJA010000069.1:0-2829 GCA_039936075.1 Opitutaceae bacterium
TTAACCCCAGAAACCTTTCTCTCAAAGTGTCACCTATCTCCCCGGACAGAGTGTTACCTATCATCGGATCGAACCCCTAACCCGGCGGAGCGGCCCGACAGGGACATGTCTTGACTGTTGACAGGACGGTCGGAGCGGAAGGCAGGTGAGTGGCTTGGCCGTCACTGGCCGACTTGAGAGCTTAGGGAGGTGTCGTACTCGTGAGCGTCGCTCCGAGACACAGTACCACCTCAGGCTTTACCTTTACCCTTCCAACTAGGTCGTCAGGACCGAGGTAAACGGTAAAGCCTGAGGTCGTCGGAGCTATTTTGAGGTTGTCCGGGTTTGCCCGGAAAATTTAGGGGATCAGCACGATTTTTCCGATGTGCGTGCTGGACTGCATGAGGCGGTGCGCGGCGGCGGCTTCGGCGAACGGAAAGGGTTGGAACACATGCGGCTGGAATTTCCCCGCGGTAATGAGCGGCCACACGTGGCGCTCGAGGTCGGCGGCGACCGCGGCTTTGAACTCCGGCTCACGCGCGCGCAGCGTACTGCCGGTGAGCGTCAGGCGTCGGGCCATGATGACTCGGAAGTCCACTTCGGCTTTCGCGCCCTGCATGGTGTTGATCGAGACCAGCCGGCCTTCCGGTCGGAGGAGCGCGATATTTTTTGCCACATAATCTCCGCCGACCATGTCCAGAATTACGTCGACACTGCCGGGACCGAGCGCGGCCAGGAAATCAGTCGTGCGGTAATTGATCGCGCGATCCGCGCCGGCCCGTTCGCACGCGTCGCATTTTTCGTTGCTGCCCGCCGTCGCAAAAGCCGTCGCGCCGAAGAGCTTCGCGAGCTGGATGGCCGCCAGCCCGATTCCACTGGTGCCACCGTGCACCAGAAACGTTTCGCCCGGCTGCAGTCGCGCGCGTTGATACACATTGGACCAAACGGTGAACAAGACCTCGGGTAAAGCGGCGGCGTCCGTAAAGCTGAGCGACGCCACGGGCAAACAGTGCCGCGCGTCAACCGCCGCGAGTTCGGCATAGCCTCCGCCCGCGAGCAGCGCGCAAACGGCGTCGCCTCGGCGCCAGCGGGTGGCGGCGCTGCCGCAGGACTCGACGATACCCGCTACCTCCAGGCCGGGGATATCCGATGGCACACCGGGAGGTGCGGGATAGTGGCCCTCGCGCTGACCGATGTCAGCCCGATTGACCCCGGCGGCTTTAACGCGGATGAGCACGTCGCGTTCGCCTACAATCGGGTCGGGTCGGTCCGCGAGCGTCAAAACCTCTGGGGGACCGGGGCGGGAAATTACGACAGCTTTCATGGTCGTACCATATACGCAGGAATCGGAGCGCGCCAGTTCCGTGCGCTGTCAGGCGCCCGCCAGACAGAGTCGGCCCAGGGTTTGGGGCTTACGGATATATTTCGCGCCGAACTTCGAGCGAGCGGCGGGTTTGTAACGTATTGTATTACAAACCGACATGAGCACGACGAATGAACCTCTGAGCTTGAGGATAGTGGGTGATGCGGGCCTGATGCTGTGGGAGGCGGCGTCCCTCGCTGCGCGACACGCGGCCCGGCAGGGTCGCCGGCTCTGGCCCAAGCGGGTGCGTGGGCGTTGCCTGGCCCCTGGCGTTGGTACGCCGCTCTGGAATGAATTGCTGGCCCGGGTCCAACCGCACTTGAGAAAACGCGGCACCAAGGCGCATCTGGCGCGATTGCTCGGGCTGCCCCGCCAGCGACTGCAGGACGTCCTGAAAGCCCGCACCGCCTGCCTCGATGCGGAGCGCACCCTGTGGTTGCTCTGCTGGATCTCGGCGCGTGAGCAGGGCCGCGACCTCGGGGGCTGACGGCCCGGATTATCGCTCTAGACGGGTTTGTAATACAATACGTTACAAACCGGGTTGGGAGGCGGGATTCACTGAGGTGGTCGAATTGTTGCCAGGGAAGGGGGGTGGGTGGGCCGGGCGAGTTTGTAATATAATGTGTTACTAACACGATTGAGGGCGTCTTCCGCGGCAAAGGGGGTGCTTGGCTCCGGGGAGGGCCCCGGGAGGAGCCGAAGCCAGGGTCAGGGGTGGTGCAGAGAAAACCGGGCGCGGAGAGCCTGGTCCACCTCGCGGCAGTCAGGGCCGTCGGAAAAACGCGCTGCGCAGGAGACCGTGCTGAAAATCGCGGGTGATCTCGCATTGGAAGCCGGCGGCGTGAATCAGGGTTTCGGAGGGTGGGAGCGCGCGGGTGCGCAGGCCGGTGGACCAGCGGAAGAACGTGTAGAGGAGACTGAGCCATGCTTTCGCGCGGACGCGCGCGATGCCACGGGCGGGGAGGACGAAATCGGCGAAGAGCCAGCTGGCGTTGGCTTGGAGAGCGACGCTGATTCGGTTCACGAGCGCGGTCGCTTGCTCGGCGGTGAAGCAGTCGAGAAAGTAGAGAGTGACGACGGCATCGTAGTGCGCGGGTTTGAATTCGCAGGTAATCGCGTCGGCTTGCTCGAAGGTTACTCGAGACAACGCGTCGCTGCCGGCGAGGCGGGCTTGGGCGCGGGTCAACATGGCGGCGCTCGAGTCGAGGCAATGGATGCGGGCAGTCGGGGCGAGCGTTACGAGGCGGGCGAGGGCGCGACCGTCGCCTTCGCCAAGCACGAGAATGGAGCTCCGGTCGGCGAGGCGGTCGAGCAGACAGAAGCGCGTGCGCTCGAGATCGTGGCCGAACGCGAGCCACTCGAGGGCGCGGTAGCTGCGCACCAGCGGGTCGAAGTTCGCGGCGGAGTTCATCGGGCCATCATCCCGCCCACGGCCAGCGGCAGCAGCGGGGTCAGCAAGGCGGCATCCGCGAGCACCCGGGCGAGAC
>JBDTJA010000070.1:0-17445 GCA_039936075.1 Opitutaceae bacterium
GGGCTGACGGCCCGGATTGTCGCTCCAGGCGGGTTTGTAATACAATACGTTACAAACTGGGTTGGGAGGCGGGATTCTTTGAGGTGGTCGAATTGTTGCCCGGGAAGGGGGGTGGGATGGGCCGGGCGAGTTTGTAATATAATGTGTTACTAACACGATTGCGGCGTTTTTCGCGGCAAAGGGGGTGCGTGGCTCCGGGGAGGGCCCCGGGGAGGAGCCGGAGCCAGGGTCGGGGGGTGGTGGAAGAGAACACCGGGCGCGGAGCGCCTGGTCCACCTCGCGGCGGTCAGGGTCGTCGGAAAAACGCGCTGCGCAGGAGGCCGTGCTGAAAATCGCGGGTGATCTCGCAATGGAAGCCGGCGGCGTGAATCAGGGTTTCGGAGGGCGGGAGCGCGCGAGTGCGCAGGCCGGTGGACCAGCGGAAGAACGTGTAGAGGAGACTGAGCCATGCTTTCGCGCGGACGCGCGCGATGCCACGGGCGGGGAGGACGAAATCGGCGAAGAGCCAGGTGGCGTTGGGTTGGAGAGCGACGCTGATTCGATCCACGAGCGCAGGGGCTTGCTCGGCGGTGAAGCAGTCGAGGAAGAAGAGGGTGACGACGGCGTCGTAGTGCGCGGGTTTGAATTCGTAGGTAAGCGCGTCGGCTTGCTCGAAGGTTACTCGAGACAACGCGTCGCTGCCGGCGAGGCGGGCTTGGGCGCGGGTCAACATGGCGGCGCTCGAGTCCAGGCAATGGATGCGGGCAGTCGGGGCGAGCGTTACGAGGCGGGCGAGGGCGCGGCCATCGCCCTCACCCAGCACGAGAATGGAGCTCCGGTCGGCGAGGCGGTCGAGCAGGCAGAAACGGGTGCGCTCGAGATCGTGGCCGAACGCGAGCCACTCCAGGGCGCGGTAGCTGCGCACCAGCGGGTCGAAGTTCGCGGCGGAGTTCATCGGGCCATCATCCCGCCCACGGCCAGCGGCAGCAGCGGGGTCAGCAAGGCGGCATCCGCGAGCACCCGGGCGAGACGGGGACCGATGCGTGGCTCAGCGAGGTCAACGAGCCCGAGAAACACGCCGCTGAGGATGACGCAGATCGTGGCGGCGCGCACCGGGCCATAGGTGGCGGCGACCAGCAGACCGCCGATGGCGGCGAGAACCCAGGGCAGAGCGCGACTGAGGACGCGAGACCAGCGGAACTGAAGCGCGAGCGAGGTCTGGCCATGGGCTTCGTCCACGCCTTTTTCCCAGAGGGAAATCAGCGCGCAGTTGGCGAAGCAGAGCAGGCAGAAAAGCGTGAGCGGCTCAATCAAAGGACGAAGCGTTACGGCGGGCGCGGTAACGACGAACAGAGAGACGCCGCCGCCCATGAGAAGCGCCACGCAAATTTCCTTCGGGGCGCGCCAAGCGTGACCGCGATGGATGAGTTGGTGCGAGAGCAAATAGGCGCCCACTCCCGCGAGCAGAACCAAGCCACCCTTGAAGTCGCGGGAACTCAGTCCGAGCCAGGCGACAGCAAGGTTGGCGCCGAGGACGGCGCACCAGCCGAAACCCAGTGGCCATCGCCAGCGTTGATAAAAATAATGCCGCTGCGTTTGGATCTGCGTCGGATCAAGCCGCCAGCCTTCGATCCACCGGTCAGCGGAGTACGCCAGCCACACGGAGGCGCCCAGCACGAACCGCTGCGGCCAGCCGAGCGATACCTGCACCACGGACGCGAGCAGTCCCTGCCAGAGCAACGCGATCGCCGGAGCATCGAGCGACAGGACGGTGGGCCATTGCCACCAATGCGGCCGGCCGGGAACGAACGTTTTCACAGGAGAAGGACGAGGCACGGATTCGGAAGGGTTTGAACGGGAAAAAGACTGACGTAACGGAGCACCCATTCTTGGCGAAATTTTATTCTCGGTGGGCGCAGTCTTCCTCCAATTCCAACTGCCTTGGCTCAGTGTTTTGATTCGACCGGACCGCTCGCAGCGGCGCGGAGATCGCCTTCGCCGAGTTTGCGGCGGAAGAGACTGATGGCGAGGCCGAGACCGAGGGAGGCGAGCTCGGGATCGTAGCGGGTGCCTTCATCGCGAAGGAAGGCGTGGGCGCCGTTGAACTCGTGCCACGTGAAGTTTAATCCGGCGGCACTGAGCGTGGCTTGCACCTTCATCCGACCTTCGAGCGGCACGTGGGGGTCTTGGCGCCCCCAAATCATGAGCAGCTCGCCTTTGATCTCTGACGCGCGCGCGAGCGAGTCGGCATTTTTGCCCGTGCCGAGGTCACCGCTGTGCAGGCCGGTCGCATAGAAACAGGTGGCGGCGAGGACACGGGGGTCGAGGGCGGCGCGGAACGAAAGGTGTCCCCCGATGCAGATGCCCATCGTTCCCAGTTTGCCGGTGCACTGCGGGTGTTGGTCAAGGAAGGCGAGGGTGGAGCGGGCGTCAGCGTCGTAGGCCGCAACATCCTTGGCGATCTTGAGGGCGTTGCCGCGCTCGGCGCCGGGTTGGTCGTAGGCGAGGACTTTACCGGCGGCTTCGAACTCGTGGTAGATTTCCGGGACGGCGACGACGAAACCGTGGCCAGCGAGGTAGGCGGCCGTCCGGCGGATCGGGCCGGTGACTTGGAAAATCTCCGAGTAGAGCAGGATGCCGGGATAACGACCGGGGGCGGCAGGACGAAAGATAAAGGTCCGCATCGGACCGGACGGCGTGGCGATGTCGGTGAATTCGTTGTCTATGATTGTCATGGTACGAAGGGAGTTGGAGTTTAGGTAATACCCACGCATGAACGCGCGCACGCCGAATCCGTCTTTGTCCCGCCGGCTGCGGATTACGCCGCGACGAGTATTTTTCGGGTAAAACCATGCCACCCCGCCCCAATATTCTCTGGATTGTGACGACCCAGTGGCGGGCGTCGGCGTTTGGGTATGCAGGTGATCCCAATGCGCGGACGCCTAACCTGGATGCGCTGGCGGCGGAGAGCGTGAATTACACTCAAGCGGTGACGCCGCATCCGTTCGGGCCATTCGCGCGTGCGGCGTTGCTGACGGGCGTGCCCTCGCCGGGGAACGGCGTGCGCGATTATTTCGACGCGCTGCCGGTAACCGCGCGGACGGTGGCGCAGGTCATGAAGGAGCGGCATTACGCGACGTCGTTTTTTGGCAAATGGCACCTCGGCAAACGCGATTCAACCGTCGCGCTGGTGGGGGAAGGACACGCCAAGGCGATCGTGCCGCCGGAAGCCCGGGGAGGCTTCGAATTCTGGGAAGGCTTCGAGGGCGGATTTTTGCTGAACGATCCCTGGTTGCACGGAACGCGATTAATCCAGCCCACCCAGTTCAGGGGTTATCAGAGTGATGTGCTGGTGGAGGACGCGCTGACGTGGCTGAATCTGGAGCAGACGCCGTGGTTTTGCGTGGTAAGCATGGAGGCTCCGCATCCGCCTTATGCCGCACCCGCGGCGGGAGTGCCGGCACGGGATCCGACTCAGCTAGTGCTTGCGCGCAACGTGCCGCGCGGGGGCGAGGTGGAATTGAAAGCGCGTCGGGAACTCGCGGGTTACCATGCGCACATTGAGGCAACCGACCGGTCGATCGGGCGCCTGCTGGATGCGCTGCCGCGCGAGGATACGATCGTGGTGTTCACCAGCGTGCACGGCGACATGCACGGGGCGCACGGTTTGTTCCGGAAAGGCTGGCCGCACGAGGAGAGCATTCGCGTCCCGCTGTTGGTCCGGGTGCCGGGCGTCACGGCGAGGAAGGATGACGCGATGGTTTCGCTCCTGGATTTGGGGACAATGACAAAGGACTTCATCGAACGTGGCGCGGCGGAGACGAGTCGCCCGGTTGGCGTGCAGATCTCCATGCCGAGCGTCGTGGCGCTGCCTTATCAGTGCGACCGGATCTGGCGCGGGGTGCGCACGAAGACCCGCAAACTGGTGCTCTCACAGGATGGCTCGCCGTGGCTGTTCTTCGACCTCGAGCAGGATGCGCTGGAAAAGGAAAACCTCGTCGCTGATCCGGCGAGGTCGCGAGAGCTGGCGGAGTTGCGGCGGATGATCAAATAGGCGCAGAGCGCCACGCCGCGAAGACTTGGGTGAGGTTTTTTGACCAGCAGGAATACGAGGCTGGGAAATCGGACACCCCGCACGCGGTTTTCTCCTGGCTGGATTCTGGTGCAAACTGCCGCGCGCGGATCCGCAAACGTGCACAAGGAGTACCGGGCGCCTCAACCGATCAGTTGATCGCCCGGGTCAACCGGCGTGAATTTACCGTACAGGCGGCGGATGGCAGCCTCGATTTCAGGCAGTTTCACAGGCTTGCTGATGTAATCATCCATGCCGGCCTGGAGGCAGAGATCGCGGTCGCCCTGCATGGCATTGGCGGTGAGCGCGACGATTTTTGGCTGACGGTTGGGTGGGAGTTGATCGCGGATCCGGCGGCTCGCCTCGAGGCCGTCCATTTCTGGCATCTGCAGATCCATCAGCACCAGATCGTAATTCCGGGCCTTGAGTGCGGCGAGAACCTCGAGTCCGTTGCCGACCGCATCGGCGCCGTAGCCGAGTCGCTCGAGGAAACGCAGCGCGACCTTCTGGTTCACGTTGTTGTCCTCGGCGATCAGGACATCCAGTGGAAATTCGTGCGCGAGCAATTGCGTGAACGGCGAAACGGTACCGCCATGCACCGCGGGCGTGCGGCTCGGATTGCCGAGGTTGGCGAGGGCCTGCAGGAACGCGTGAGCCTTGAGCGGCTTGAAGACGACGGCGAAAGGCCGTCCGTCCCGCGGCGCGGGCGGCGGGACGGAGCCGAAAGGCAGGAGGAGCAGGCGCGCGGCGCCGAGGGGCAGCAGCGTGGTGAGAGGGGAAGGACCGCCGGATTCCTCGCCATCAATCACGATGAGGGCGGGTGAGCGTTCGAGCGTGGCGGCGACCGCGAGCGCCTCGGTGGCATTGGCGGCAAACGCGCAGGTCGCGCCGAGCGGCTCGAGCAGGGCGCGCAAGCGTTTTTGAGTGACAGGGTTGTCCTCGACGCAGAGCACGGGGCCGGTGCGCAGGCGGGGTGCGAGAGTGGGGGCGGGGCCGCTGGCGGGCAGAGACTCGATGTCGGCCTGAAGCGTGAAGATGAACGCGGCGCCGTGACCGACGGTGCTCTCGATGCGGATATCACCGCCCATCAGCGTGCAAAGGCGCTGGCAGATGACGAGGCCAAGCCCGGTGCCACCGTATTTGCGCGTGGTGGTGGAATCGAGCTGGCTGAAGGCCTTGAACAGCCGCTCCATGCGATCCGGGGGAATGCCGATGCCGGTGTCACGCACGGTGAACTCCAGATGCGCCGACGTGGGTGGGACATCGTTGGGCTCCGGCGGGGAAATCCGCCGGACCTCGATGGAGATCGACCCGCTCGGGGTGAATTTGACCGCGTTGTTGACGAGATTGACGAGAATCTGGCGGACGCGGGTGACGTCGCCCAGAATCCACGGCGGCACGCCGGGCTCGATGTGATAGACGAGCTCGACCTGTTTGCCAGAGGCCGGGAGGGCGAAAAGGTCGAGGGTTTCCTCGAGGCAGCTGACGAGCTCGAAGGGCAGGTGTTCGAGCTCCATCTTGCCGGACTCGATCTTCGAAAAATCGAGAATGTCGTTGATGATGGTGAGCAGGGCCTCGCCGGAAAAACGGATGGTGTTGACGAACTCGCGTTGCTCGGCGGTGAGCTTCGAATCCATCAGCAGGCTGGTCATGCCGATGACGCCATTCATCGGAGTCCGAATCTCGTGCGACATGGAGGCGAGGAACTCGCTCTTCGCGCGGGAGGCGGCGTCGGAGTCGGCCTTGGCAAGGCGCAGCTGGGCCTCGGTTTCGACGCGGGCGGTGATGTCGCTCTCGATGGCGATGAACGTCTCGAGGTCGCCGCCCTCATTGCGGACGGGCTGAATTTCCAGGTGCAGATGGTATTTGCGGCCGGACTTGGAGTAGTTGACGACATCGGTGCTCAGCGCGCGGCCGCGGGCCATGGCGGCGCGGATGAGCAGGACTTTTCGCGGAGAGGTCTCGGGTCCGACCATGAAGTCGGCCGGATTGCGACCGACGACCTCGTCGAGCGGGTATTCCATGACGCGGGTGAAGCTTTCGTTGACCCACTCGATGGTGCCATCGCGGCTGCCGATGAGGACGAGATTGTCCGTCTTGGACGCGACGAGGGATAATTTGCGCGTCTCGGCCTGACTGGCCTGAAGCGCGAGCTCCGCCTCGCGGCGGTCCGTGATATCCTGCACGGTGCCGATGATGCGCTCAGGCCGGTTTCCGGACGAATCGGTTACGGCTTGAGAGCGAATGGACACCCGCCGCCATGTGCCGCTTTGGCCGCGCAGTCGATACTCGGCCTCAAGGAAGACCGCGCGACCGCTGAGCTGGCTGGCGACGCGCTCGTGGAAGGCGGCGACGTCGTCCTCGTGAAGCAGGGACAACCAGACCTCGCTGGTGGCGGGCATGCGTCGGTAGTCATAGCCGAGCATGGCCCAGAGTCCGGGGCTGTAGTAAACGTGCCCCGTCGAAATGTGATGTTCGAAGATGCCGATGCGCGTCGAATCGAGCGTGAGGCGAAGGCGCTCATCGGAGACCTTGAGGCGCTCCTCGATGCGGCGGCGTTCCTCGGTTTCGAGCTGGAGCTGGTGATTGGCCAACTCGGCGGTGAGCTGGCCGAGGCGCGCCTTGCGGGCCAGATAAATGCTGATGGCCACCAGCACGGTGATGCCCGTGCCCATGATCAGGCTGAGCGGTCGGAGCAAGCTCCCGACATGGCCGCCGGTTTCGTCAGAGGACGCCAGGGGCAGCCAGCCCCGGACCAGGCTGACGGCGCCCCAAACCAAAAGACCGGCCAGGAGAAAAAGCGTGAGACGTTCGAGCCCCGAGCGACGCGGCAATGTGGGCAAGGTCGCCATGGAGGATCCCGTGATCAAGCCCCAAGGCGCAAATGCCTGCAACGAGTTTCCGGCGGGCGGTGGGGATCGATTGTTTCCGCGTGCGAACGTGGGCCGGGAGCTTCGCGCGCGGCATCCTCACCGCTCAATCCTGCCGCGCGCGGAGCGCCCGGCCCACCTCAATGCGGCTTCAGCTTGTCGGGATCAGGGGCGTAAGACGATGGAGGCGGACTCGGCGTGGGCGGCGGCGCAGAGGGGGCGGATCCGGACGGCTTGGAGAGATTGCGCAGGAAATTGGTGGGGCCGTTGACGAAGGCCCATCGTGGTTTTTCGAGGACTCCGGTGAGCCGAATTTCGAGCGCGCTGGAGAACGGCGTAAGCACGGCGCCGAGCAGCGCCGTGGGCAAAAAGGTGCTTTCCTGGAAGGGGTTCATGCGCGCGGTGAAATCGAGCTCATGCTTGTCGAGAGTGTAGCTGCCATGACCTTCGATCCCGGAGTTGGCGCCAGTGATGCTGACTTGGGAGAAGTCCAGTTTTGGGCCCTCGACCTTGAAACTGCCGCGGGCTGACGTGAAGCGCAGCGAGGTGAAGGAGAGCAACTCCGAAAGCATCCCGAGCATCCGGACTTCGCCGAGCGTGTCGCCTGTGACAGTGGCATTGCCGGAGCCATGGTAGCTGTACACGTTGTCGTAAAGCCCCTCGGCCGACACCGCGAGGTCCACCTTTACGTTGGCCTTGTCCTGGACGAATTTCCCCGGAACGGGCGCGGGCTGACCATCCCGCTGGGCGACAAACGCCTCCACCGTGTTGACGGCTTGGCCGAGGCTCGCATTGCGCAATGTGTAGTCGAATCCGAGGCGGCGCTTGGCGTCCAAGCCCCAGACGCGGGCGGAGCCGTTGCTGGTTCCGCCCGCGAAGTTCACCTCGACGCGATCCAACAGCACCTCGTCGTCGTGAATCTTGGCATGGAAGGACAGGTTGCTGAGCGGGAAGTCGTGGAACGTGAACGCGCCGACCGACTGGGCGGTGATATCCGCGAGCTGGTGCGAACCATCGCGCGAGGCGGGCCCGTCGAAATGCATGAGCAGCTTGACTGTTGGCGGAGTGGCGAAGTGGTAAGGCGTGAGCACATCCGCGACGACCGGCCCGAAAATCTGCCCGGGGACCTCGATGGGGATCGTGGAATCGAAATTCAGGTCGAGGCCGATCAGGTCGAACGTCGCGTTCACCTGGCGCGCGAAGCTACCACGGACGGAACCGGAACCGATGGTGGCGAAGACTTCCAGGCCATCCAGGAAGTTGGGGCGGATGTAGAGCAGGGCTCGGCCATGGTCGAATTTCACGCCGTGGACGATGGGACCGGCGCTGTCGACATAGACGAAGACAGTGTTGAGGTGGTGTTCCCCCAGATGCGACTGGACGTCCACGCTCGCGTCGGGGGGGGCGAGGGGAAATTCGTAATCCTTGAAAAGCGGGGGCCACCATTGGCCGAACCAGCCGGAGATCTCGAGCGGCCGGAGGCGGCCTTCCAGCAGGAAGCGGTGAACCATGTGGTCAAAATCCCACGCGAAGCTGCCCCGGGCGAAATTGTCACCGATGCGGGCGTAGGCGCGCTGGGCAAGGAAGTGGTGTCGATCGAACTCGATCTCACCGACCGCCTCGTCCACGTGGACGTGGTAGGCCTCGATATCGCGCAATGAGGCAAAACCGCTGAGTTGCTTGAAATTCCAGCCCGCGGCGATGTCCACGTCCACGTTCAGCTGAAGCGGGCTGGCGAAATCGACGTACGGCCGGATCGCATGGCCGATCGCCTCCTCCAGGAGCGGAAGCAGCGTGGGCTTGATCGTGCCATCGAACCGGAAGGCGGCGGTCTGCGTCGCAAGACTGGCTTGGCCGCGCAGCGCGAGGGGCGAGCCGGCGATTTCCGTGATCAACTCACCGGTCAGCTCGGGCAACGGACCGGGTTTCAGCCGGGCGACGAGGTTGTTGAACTCAAGGCCACGGACGGAGAGGGAATAGGCGCTGACCTGCACGTCGTGCGGGTCGTACGTGTAGAGGGCCGGCTTGAGCGATCCGCGCAATCGGGCGTGCAGGCCCGAGACGACCACGCCACCGGGCAGCTGCAGGTGGTCCACATTGAGCGTGAGAGGAGCCATGACGGAATCGTCGCCCAGCAGGGGAAACCGCGTCGTGGCCTGGAGTCCGGAGGCTTCGAAGGGGACGGGAGAATTCATTTTCAGGCCGCGGGCAAACACCGTGACGGAGGCAATGGCGCCGCGGGTGTCGGAGGGCGTGAGCTCGATGTTGAGCTCCGGCTGGTCCAGCGCCGCCAGCCGCTGGGTGGCCCGAATCACCTGCCGGCAGATCTCGGGATAGTGGCGGGCGAGGTAATCCGCGATCGGCAGCGGCGCGCTGGTCGTGCGCGTCGGGGGCTGCGGGGAGAAATGCACCGCGCCGTGCCCCTCGACCGCGATGCCGGCAACGCGCGCAGTCAGGTGGTCGATCAGCAGTTCATTTTCCGCGAGGCGCAGGCTGGAGCTGAGATCGCTCACAATCTGCTCGGCCCGGCCAGTGGCGGAAAGCATCGCGGGCACGGAGAGGTTCACCCCGGACAACTGGAGGGTGGTGGGTTCGAATCGACCCACGAGGAGCGCCCAGGGATTGAGCTCGAGGTAGGCGGTGTGCGCGGTGACCACCGGTTCGTTAAACGCGGGCAGGGAAAGCGTCAGGTCGTTGACCAGGATGCGGCCGGCGGGATCAAAACGCGCCTGGCCAAATTTTACGTGCACGTGGGAAGCGTCGAGGCGTTCCTCGAACGAGCGCAGCAGGAACCCCGGCACCGCGAGCTCGCGCGAGGTGGCGATCCGGATTTCGACCGCCAGCAACAGGCTGAGAGCGAGCCACACCGTCCATAGTACCAGGCTCAGTGCGCAACGCCCGCAAAGGCGCAGGCCCTTACCGCAGAACTTCAACCAAGGTTTCATGCGCAGCAGGTCCGATATCCTGAAGCCAGCTGCGGCGGGTTGGAAAAGATGCACGGTTCTCCCGACCCGTGAGGCTGGATTCGAGCCATTGGATCAACGGGGATTTCGGTCAAGTGCCCTCCGATCACACGGGTCGGGAGACCCGTGCCACGACTGAGGCGGCAGGTGATGAAGGGCATGGTGGGCTTGATCAATGCTCCGTACCCCGTTCCGAGGTTCGTTAACGGGGCCAGGGATATGGGCGCGGACGCTACTTCTTGGTCTCCGTGGTTGCGGGCGGAGTGACAGGCACCGGATTGGTAGGTAGAGGCGGTGCGGGCAACGCGGCCGCGGAGATCGGCGCGGGAATAGGTGGCGCCTCTGGGTTCCCTGCGGGATTGGTCGAGGTCGAAGCGGGCGCCGGCGTGGGCGTCTCCGGAGGCAGCGGGCCGGGATCGCGCGGGGACTCGGTGATTGTCCAGAGGGCGTCGACCAATGGCTGCTCGATGGTGAACACGGCGTTGTATTCCGTCGCCCGCGAGCCAGCGAGCTGCTGGCCGCCGCCGACGCGGCTGGTGAGGAAGAGTGTGGTCACGCTCGTCTGCTCGCCGGCGCCGCCGACGAGGGTCGCGGTTGCCTCGAGCCGGTAGCGCCAAGGGCGCTCCTCGCCCGCGACGCTCACCTTGTCGGCGAACTGATCGAGGATAAACTCCTTTGCCCGGAGCGTGCGCAACTGGGCGAGCACGGTGGCGACTGCCTCGGCGTTTTTGGTGCCGGCGGGTGGGCGGCCGGCTTCATCGAGCGTGACGCTGAGCAAAACCCGGTCGTTAGTCAGGTCAGTCAGTTTCAGGGCGGTGAGGCGGGCGCCGGGAGGCAGTTCGCGGAGCAGGCGGTCGCGCCACGCGCGCGGGGCTACCGGCAACTCGCGCAGGATACCGGCATCCACGGCGTAGATGGACGAACCGGGACTGGCGTCGGGCCCGATCGGCCCGAGGCGGGCATAAACATTGTGCTTCGCGTCGGTCCCGAACTGAACCGAGAGCGGCGCCGTGCCGCCGCCCAAGGTGATGAAGGCCTCGCGCTCGGGCCGGTTGAAGCCCCAGGACTCCAGATCGGCGGCGGTGGGGGCGTCGCTCTTGAAATCCGTGGCCGAAAGGCGCGAGAGCTCCTCGAGCAACCGTTGCACGGTGGCGCGATCCGCGGGCTGCGTTTGCGGGGCAACCGTGGTCTCGCCGCGGCGCACGATCTGCCAGGCGGAACTATCCGGCGACTGCGTGCCGGTCTCGAGGCGCTGGAGGATGAGCTGGGGCTGGTTGGGCGCGGTGAGCGTCACGGCCGTGACGGCCGGGGCGTCGAAGTCGAGGATGCGCGTCTCGCGCAGCGAAACCTGCGCGTTGCGCAAGTTGTCCATCAGCTCCCCGGGGCCGGAGGGAATCTTCACCGTGAAAAGTGCGTCCCGGCCCTCAAGCTGCGCATAATATTCGGTGAACCCCCGGCCCGCGGGGGCATCGGGGTGAACGGGCGCGCCGAGGATCATCGTCTCGCGGCGGTTGTTGCCCTCAAGGGTGATGCGGAAAGACGGGTTGGCCGACGGCAGGGTGGCGGGCGGATTGGAGGTGATGAAAGAGGCGACGCGGAGGGCATTGAGGCCGTTGATGGCGAGCTCGGTGGCGGTCTTGCTGGCGCGGGCGATGATGGGCGTCTCAAACGACCACCGGCTGCCATCACGGCGCAGGCGGATGCGCAGGCTGGCCGGGCCGGCCGTCTGGAGATTGAGCGAGCGCGCCTCGAACACCGGGATCGTGAAGAGCGCATCGGTGCGGAGGTCGTCTGCCGTGAGACCGAGGCTGCGCGCGAGACTCTGGCTGACCACGTGGATGATTTCCCCATCGGGCGAGAGCACATACAGGCGGAGGCCGTCCTTGGTCATGTCGCCGATGCGCAGCAGCGTGGGCTGGGGATGTTCGACGGGATCGCCGGACGAGATGGCAATTGTGAGATGCGGTTTGTCGAGCCCGTAGTCCGCGAGCGACTGACCGTTGTTGGCGAGCTCGCTGACCTTGAAACTCGTCTCGTGCTTGAGGAATTGCAGCTCGGTGAGGATGCGATTGACGGCCGCGGGATTGGCCGGCCATTCGAGCGGCGCGGTGACGAACCAGGCTTCGCCGCGCTTGGCCAGGGCCAGGGTGTGAACGGGATTGCCGCCGGTGATTTTCAGCGCGCGGATATCGGCGGCCTCGGGCCCGAGAACATTTTCCCGGGCGATCTTCAAGGAGTCATCGTGGAGCCAGCGGCGCTCGACCTTGAAGATGAAAAAGAACAGGGCGACGTTCAGGAAAAGCAGGATAAGCGTGACTTTGGTGCGCATGATGGGGAGCGATCAGCGGTCAGCTTTCAGCGGTCGGCTGGATCAGGGTGATCGATAAAAATGAGAGCATGACGGGAGAGGGCAAGACGGTGGGAGGGGAGCTGCGTGCTGAATTCCGGGAGTTGATCGCTTAGGCTCAGCGCCGCCGGGTCCAGTAAACGATGAGGCCGAGCAGGAGAGCACCGCCGGGCAGCAGGAAGAGGAGGGTGCGGCGCAGGCGGGCGAGGTCACCGGCGCTGAGCGAAAGGGAGAAGCGCTCAATCTGACGGACGGGGATGTTGAACTGCGCGTCGCGGTCCACGGTCCAGTTTACCGCGCCGAGGAAGATGCCGAGGTTGGCCGCACCGGCGATGCGGTTATTGGCGATCAGATCGCCCGTGCCGAACACCACCAGCCGGCCACCTCGCACGCTGAAGTCGAGTCCGGCGCGGGCAGATACCCGCTCGGAGGCGATGCCCAATGCGAGATGGTCCGGTGGCTCGAGCCCGGGTTTGTCATTCTTGATATCGATGCCGGGGTCGTATTCGGGCGCCACGCGCAGGCGATAGCCGACCTCACCCCAGGCAGATTTGGAGGTGACGGCGAAGGTGGTGACGGTGAGATCGTTGCCTTGCTTGCGGCCGGGATCGGGACGAAGGCTGCGGGCTGGCCCGATGCGCAGCGGAATCTGCCGGTCCAGCAAGGTTTGCGTGATGGGATGCGGCAGGAACAGGCGCACGATCAGGTCGCCCTCCTCAGTGATGTTGTCCGCGCCGGTGTCGTAAACCAGGTCGTCGTCCACGAGGATGCCCCAGTCGAGCAGCAGGTTGGAGAGTCCGAACGGCATGGCGGGTTCCAGCAGGAGAATCATGCGGCCGGCGCCGGGTCCGAGATACTGGCGGAGCTGTTCCTGTTCTTCAGGGGTATAGCGACCTTGGGGCGCGACGGAGATGAGCAGCGCGGCGTCAGCAGGAACCTTGCCTCCGCTTACCAGCTCAAGGCGCTCCACGTCGAAATTCCGCGCGCGCAATTCGTCGCGCAGCATGGAAAGGCCGCGCACCGGATCCACATCCTCGGGGTTGAGTTCACCGTGGCCGGTGAGGAAATAGATTTTTTTCTTTCCGGGACTGGACACGTCGAGGAGGGCCGCGGTGAAGGCCTGCTCGCCGCGGAAGGATTTTTTCACACCCTTTTCCATCTGGTAGATTTCCCCGAGGGTAACGGTGCGGCGGCGGTCGCCGCAGATGAGCACGATGCTGTCGGGCTGATCGATGCCGAGCTGCTCGGCTTCCCGGCGGCGCTGATAGACATCGAGGTAATCCACCGTGATGCGATGGTTGGCATCGTTTTCCGTGGCGTAGGTGTACTCGCGGAGGAGGGCGCGGACGTCGCGATAGGCCTGGGCGACGTCATTGTTATCGGAAGCAGGATTGAGCGTGACGACGATGTGCACCGGGCGCGGCAGGTGCTGGAGGTAGGAAAGGGTTTCCGGCGAAAGGGAATGACGGCGCTGGGCGGTGAGATCGTAGCGCAGCGAGTGGTTGCGCGCGAGGTAGTTGAGGCCGCCGAAGAGCGTGATGAACAGGATGGCCTGCAGCACGAGGTTGAGCGTGCGGACCCAGCGGGCGGTGCGGAAGCTGTCGAGGGAGGGCATGCGGGTCAGGCGAAGGGCGAGAGGCGAGAGGCGAGAGGACGAATCCTCAGGATGCTCCCGGCGCCGGGAACAACTAAGGGCATCGCGTTCAACCGGGGACTTTCAACGTGCAGCTTCATGAATGGAGCAGCTTCGCCTCGACCCCGAGGATGCTGAAGATGAGCGCGAGGACGGTGCCGCTCAGGTAGAAGATCAGCTGGCGGGTATCGATGACCCCGCGGGTGAAGTCGTCGCGATGGGTAAAGATCTGCGCGTAGTCCACCGCCATGCGGACGGGAGCCATGGCCTCGCGGTGGAGCGCGCTGAAACCGCTGACCCATGGCAGGCCGAACAGCAGGATCAGGAGGAGGGTGAAGGAGAAGACGCCGGCGATGGCCTGGTTGCGCGACAGCGAGCTGGCGAACACGCCAATCGCGACGAAGAACAGACCGGAGACGGCGATGAAGAGATAACCGCCGAGCAGTGGGCCGGAATCGATGAAGCGCATGTCACCGGAGAATTTCCGGATGATGAGAAAAAATCCGGCGGTGGAGCCCCACAGCGCCATGTAGAGCAGGTAAGCGGCGGCGTATTTTCCGAGCACGACCTCGGTGGTCGTCACCGGCGTGGTGAGCAAGGTCTCGATCGTGCCAAGGCGACGCTCCTCCGCGAGGCACTTCATCGTCAGCATCGGCACCATGATGAGCACCGGACCCGAGAACAAATTGAAGAAGACCAGCGCGGGCGAAATTTCCTGCGGCGCGCGGCTGTAGTACTCGAGGATGTTGGTGAAGATAAAGCCCATGCAGACGAGAAACAGCACGGCGGCGATGTAGGTGCTCGGGCTGACGAGCAACATCCGGATCTCGTGGCTGAGCAGGGTAAAGAAATGTTTCACGTCGGAAGAAGGTCCAAGGTCTGATGCCTGATGGCAGAGACCCGCTGTGTGGAAATTGGCGGTGGAGAGAGAGGAGGCGGAGATGGAATGTTAGCCATGGCACATTCGAACTTGGTCATTCGCGCCGGGCGTCATTTCTTGCGCAGATCGCTGGACTTCACGTCCCAGCTGCGGCGGGTGGCCGCGAGAAACACGTCCTCCAGGGTGGGCTGGGTGCGGCTGAGGGCGCGGAGGCGGAAAGGTTGTGCGGCCAGGGCGCGCAGCAGCGGTTCGCCGAGTTCACCGTTGTTTTCCGTGGAGAGCGTGAGCCGCCGGAAACCCTCGGCGTCCGGCTCGCCTTGCGCGCTGATCTGCAGGGTCGGGTCCACTGCGGCGAGCAAGGGTGGCAGGGCGGCAATGTCGCCAGAGACCTCAAGCTGGTAGGAGGACCGCCCGAGCACCTCGCGGCGCAGATCGCCGGGCGTGCCCTGGGCGACGACGCGGCCTTGGTTGATGATGAGCACTCGGTCGCAGGTCATCTCGATCTCGGGGAGGATGTGCGAGGAAATGATGACCGTCATGCGGCCGCGCAGGCTGCCGATGAGGTCGCGCACGATGAGGATCTGGTGCGGGTCCAGGCCGATGGTCGGCTCGTCCATGATGATGAGGGGCGGTTCGGCCAGGACCGATTCGGCGATGCCGACACGCTGCCGGAACCCCTTGGAAAGCTGGCCGATAATCTTGTGCCGGACGCGCTTCAAGTCGCACAGCTCGAGCACTTCATCGATGCGCGGACCGAGCTTGCGGCGGGTAATTTCCTTCAGTCGGCCGCGAAAGTAGAGGTATTCCGAGACGCGCATGTCCTCCGGGAGAGGATTATTCTCCGGCATGTAGCCGATCAGGCGTTTGACGCCGTCGGGGTGGCTTGCGACCGACACGCCGCAGATGCTGACGCTGCCGGCCGTGGCTGGCAGGTACCCCGTCAGGATGCGCATCGTGGTGGATTTGCCAGCCCCGTTGGGCCCGAGGAAGCCCAGGATTTCACCCCGCGCCACCTTGAAGCTGATGTCATTGACCGCCGTCACGCCTCCGTAGGCTTTCACCAGGTGAGCGACTTCAATGGCAGGCGTATCGGGCATCAACGGGGAGCGTGAATCAGAGGTGGACACGAATAAACAGGAATGTTTCGAGCGAGAGGGTGGGCTCAGACAGTCTTTTCCAAGGTGACCTCACCTGCCTGGAACCGCAAGGGCCGGCCGCCGCCGCTGGCGCGCACGAGGAGCGAGCCGGCGTCGTCCACTCCTGCCGCCATCCCGGCGAACTTCCTGTTGCCCTGCAGCACGGTGACCGGCCGACCGCGCAGGACATCGTGGCGGTTCCAGGAATCGGCGAATGTTTTTCGATGGTCCCCCTCGATGAACTGCGTGTAGGCGAGCAGCACGCGGCCGATAAGAGCGGCGGTGAAACGATTGGCGTCGAGCGGGGCGGCGACCTGCTCGGATAGCGAAGTGGCCCGGCGGGCGAGGTCGGGGGGCCAGCCTTCGGTGGGCCGGTTGAGATTGAGGCCGAGGCCGAAGACGAGATCGCGGATCTGGTCGGCGTCGATGCGCGCCTCGGTGAGCATGCCGCCGGCCTTGCGGCCATCAAAGAGGATGTCGTTGGGCCATTTGATGCCCGGGGATACGCGGCAGAAATTGGCGATGAGTTCGCAGACGTTGACGCCCATCCAGAGCGTAAACGTCGGCATGCCCGCGGGCGCGAGCGGCGGTCGGAAGGCGAAGCTGGAATAGAGATTACCGTTGGCTTCGCTGTGCCAGACCCGGCCGAGCCGGCCACGGCCCCGCGTCTGCTTGCGCGCGAGAATCACGAATGGCGCCGGCCGGCCGGCGGCGAGCTGGCGGGCAGCCTCGTCGTTCGTGCTATCGACCTCGTCGAGCAGCGTGATCGAAGGGTCGCGCGCGCGGCCCTTGAGATGCGCGAGAATGAACGGCAAGTGGAGCGCGGTGGGCCGCTGAGAAATGCGATAGCCGCGCGCGCGGGCGACCTCGAAGGCGAAGCCTTGGGTGCGCAGTTTTGCCATGTGCTGCCAGACCGCCACGCGACTCAAACCGAGTTTGGCGGCCAGTCCGGCGCCGGACATGAAACCGGGCTCGCGGGCGAGCAATTCCCGCAGGATGACAAGTTCGGTACTGGGAGAAGGGGCGGGCGCGGCCACGGTTGAAAATAGACAGGGTCGTATCATGGTGAGCAAATGTCATTTGAGGAATTTATGGCCACGACGACTCCGCCTGCCGGCACGGCCCCCGCCCTCCAGGCGCTCTGGCAGGATGCGCGGGGCGACTGGGCGAAAGCCCACGAGCTCGCGCAGGCAGACGAAGGCGCAGCCGGGAGCTGGGTGCACGCATACCTGCACCGCAAGGAAGGCGATGCGGCGAATGCGCGCTACTGGTACACGCGTGCGGGAAAGACGCCGCCAGCCAAAACGATGTCACTGGAGGCCGAGCGGGAGGCGATCACGCGGGTGTTGTTGAACTCGTAGGTCGGCCTTTACGCCCGAGATCGGGTAAACCTACGCCTGACAGCGGACAAACATATCGGGCGTAAAGGGCCAAGTGACACCACCTCCCGAACAGGTTTTCGGATCAGGTCGCCGGACAAGCCTTGCGTCCGCGGCCCGACAACCGCCCCGACCCCAACCAAAGCATTCGGTTGGGTTAGTAATACAATACGTTACAAACCCGCC
>JBDTJA010000071.1:0-4595 GCA_039936075.1 Opitutaceae bacterium
CCGCATTCTTTTCTTTGGCTACAGCGAGGTCGGCTACGAGTGCCTGTCGTTGCTGCTCGAGCGCGGCGATAACGTCGTCGGACTGATCACGCACGAGGATAACCCGAACGAGAAAATCTGGTTCAAGACCCCGGCGGTCGCCGCACGCGAGAAGGGCGTCCCGGTGTTCACGCCGGTGACCGTGAACAACGACGAATGGCGGACGAAAATCGCGGCGCTGCAGCCCGACCTGATCCTGTCGGTGTATTATCGCCACATGATCGGCACGAAGATCCTGGCCATGCCGCCGCTGGGAGCGTGGAACATGCACGGGTCGTTGCTGCCGGGTTATCGGGGACGCGCTCCGATCAACTGGGCGGTCCTCCACGGGGAACCGCGGATCGGCATGACGTTGCATCGCATGGTGAAATCCGCTGACGCGGGCGCGATCGTGGACCAGGAAGGCGTGGAGATCAGTCCGCGCGATACCGCCGAGCAGGCGTTTCGCAAAGTGATGCCGTGCGCGCGGCGCGTCCTGGCTCGGCAGATGGATGCCTTGCTGGCCGGCACGGCGAAGGAAACGCCGCAGGATGAATCGAAGGTGACCTATTTCGGCGGACGCAAACCGGAAGACGGCCGGATCAACTGGAGCCAGACGTCGGCGCAGATTTTTAATCTCATTCGCGCAGTCACTGATCCTTATCCCGGAGCGTTTACCGATGTGGGGGCGGCGCGCCTGATGGTATGGTGGGCGGAGTCGGATTCAGCAGCGACCCGCGGCCGGCGGGGCGCGCCGGGTGACATTCTCTCGGTGACACCGCTCGTCGTGGCAACGGCAGACGGCTCGTTGGAGCTAACGCGCACCGAATGGCGTAATGCGCCGGCGCCCGCGCTGAGTCTGGGGCAGAAACTTTAGGAATTTTTACCGCGAAGCGCACGAAGTGAACCCCTCCATGCTTCCCGCGAATGGCGTGGATGCTCGTCGATCAGCATTCGGAAACGATCATACGATGCTTATTCGCGTTCGTCTGCGAAATCTGCGGAAGATCCGGAATCAATGATGGTGGGTCTCCATCCGTATTCATCCGTGCCATTTGTGGTAAAAACCATGCTGCCCTTGGTTTGGCCTTCGTGATCTTCGTGTCCTTCGTGGTTAATACTCATCGTCTTGGCCGTTAAATCTTCAGTCGTGTCTTTTGCCGGCTTTCATGGTTAACCCTGCACTTTAAATCCCATGCCACTCAAAGTCCTCATCCTTGGCGTCAACGGTTTCATCGGCAGCTCGCTCACCCGCGCGATCCTCAAGCAGAAGGATTGGGAGGTGTACGGGATGGACATCGGCAGCCACAAGCTCGAGGACAGCCTCGGCAACCCGCGCTTCAAATTCATGGAGGGTGACATCACGATCAACCGCGAGTGGATCGAGTACCAGGTCAAGAAGTGCGATGCCGTCATCCCGCTGGTCGCGATCGCTAACCCGATCCAGTACGTCAAGGATCCGCTGCGCGTCTTCGAACTCGATTTCGAGGCCAATCTGGCCGTCGTCCGCCAGTGCGCGAAGTACAAGAAGCGCATCATCTTCCCGTCCACTTCCGAGGTCTACGGCATGTGCCCGGACAAGGAACTCGACGAGGCCACCAGTTCGCTGGTGTACGGCCCCATCGAGCGGCAGCGCTGGATCTACGCCTGCTCGAAGCAGTTGCTCGACCGCGTGATCTACGCGTACGGCGTGCGCGACAACGTCGATTACACGCTTTTCCGGCCGTTCAACTGGATCGGACCGAAGCTCGACGACGTGTTTGAACCCAAGGAGGGCAGCTCACGCCTCTTCACGCAGTTCATCTCCAACGTCATTTTTAAAAAGCCGTTGCAGCTGGTGGACGGTGGCAAACAGAGCCGGTCCTTTACTTTCATCGACGACGGCATCGACGCGCTGTTGCGCATCATCGACAACAAGGGCGGCTGCGCATCGCGGCAGATCTTTAATATCGGCAACCCGAGGAACGACGTGAGCGTGGGCGAGCTCGCGAAGCTGATCATCACGGCGTTTAAGGATTACCCGGATTACGCTGATCATGTGAAAAAGGCCAAGGTCGTGGTGGTGCCATCGGGAAAATATTTCGGCAAATATTACCAGGACATCCAGAAGCGCGTGCCTTCGATCGCCCATGCGAAGAAGCAGCTCGGCTGGACGCCGAAGGTGAACCTGAAGACGGCGATCAAGCTGACGCTCGACTACCACCTCGCGCACAAGGATTATCAGCTGGAGTAATTAGTTTTCACGCAAAGCCGCAAAGGCGCCGAGTTCGGAGTCCGGGCTGGGATGAACAAAACATGGATTCTTTGCGGCTTCGCGTCTTTGCGTGATATCTGGTTGTCGTTTGTTCATGCCCATTCGCCTCGCCCTCAAAGTTGACGTTGATACCGACCGGGGGACCCGCGTCGGGGTGCCGAACCTCGTGGAGGACTGCCAAAGCGTCGGCGCGCCGGCGGCGTTTTTGTTTTCGCTTGGGCCGGATCAAACGGGACGGGCCATCACGCGGGTGTTTCGTCCGGGATTTTTCCAGAAGGTGAGCCGGACGAGCGTAATCTCGATCTATGGCGTGCGCACCCTGCTGAATGGCACGCTGCTGCCGGCGCCGCACATTGGGCGGCGCAATGCGGCGGTGATGCGCGCGGTGCGCACCGCCGGCTTCGAGACGGGCATTCACGCTTACAATCATTACCGCTGGCAGGATCACGTGCAGAAGATGCCACTGGAGGAGGTCCGCGGGGAGTTCATCGCGGCGCGGGCGGAGTACCTGCGTGTTTTTGGCGAGGAGGCCCGCACGGCGGGCGCGGCGGGCTGGCAGAGCAATGGGCGCAGCCGGCAGGCTTACGATGAGGCGGGATTGCTGTACGCCAGCGATACGCGCGAAGGGTCGCCGTTTTTCCCGCGGGTAGACGGACAGGTTTTCAAAACCCTGGAAATTCCTAGCACATTGCCGACCTTCGATGAGCTGATGGGCCGACCAGAATATCCGGACGAGATGATCGTGCCACATTTCATGTCATTATTGCGCGCCGACCAGCCGAACATCTTCACGCTGCACGCCGAAATTGAAGGGATGGGCCGACGGACGCTGTTTCAACAACTGCTCGCGGCTTGCCAGCAAGCGGGCGTGGAATTTATCCGGATGGATGACCTGGCCCGCGAGTTGCTGGCGAACCGTGAGACCATCCCCGTGCGCGACCAGGTGATGGGGACGATCGACGGCCGCTCGGGGGTCGTCGCCACGCAGGCCGCCTAAGGGCGGCCGGTGATTGGTAATCGGTGATAGGTTATGGGTGAGAAAACACCGATTCTGATTGTTCGCTACCCGTCACCGATAACCAATCACCCATGACCAGGCGGGTCGAAGACCCGCCCTACTTCTTCCGATCGATCCGCGAAAACAGCCACAGCCCCAGACCAATCAGCAGGAGGTTGGGCACCCAGATGAGCAGGTCGGGTCGGTATTCGGGATGCCGGTCGAGGGACTTCACGGCCACGGTGAGCAGGTAGTAGGTGAGGGTCAGCAGCAGGGCCACGCCGAAGTTGGCCGAGGTTTCGCGGCGCGATACTTTGATGCCGAGGGGGATCCCGATCAGGGCGAGGGAGAACACGGCGAGCGCGGTGTTGAACTTGTCCTGGTACACCAGTTCGAGCTTCATGTTCTCACGGGCGTAATCCTTCGCCTGGCCCGGGGGGGGCACACGTTGGGCGAGGCGGACGCGTTCGGCGCGCAGCTCGCTGAAGGTCATCCAATCCGGTTTCACGTGCACGCTGCCGGGCTTGAAGAAGCGCTCGAGCGACAGGCGAAGAGGCTCCAAGCGCTCGGTCGCGATCATCACGGGGGTATCCGTGAAATTTTCGGGGTTCTTCTCGTCCCGCGATTCCATCTGTACGTGAAAGAGCGAAAGGATGATGGTGTTGGTGTTGTCGTCGTATTCCAGGTGACCGTTCCCGGCGTGGACGATGCGCTTCACGCGCTTATGATCGTCCAGCTCCCAGCCCCAGACGTCCTTCAGTTCGGTCCCGTCTTTCTCGTTCACGTAAATCACGAGGCCAGGAAATTTTCGAATGAAGGTCTTTTCCTCGATGAAGCTGAGCGAGTTGACCTTCACGGCCTGCGCGAGCTCGCGGTGGTATTCGACGCGGGCGCGCGGCATGGAATCGAAATTAAAATACAGGCCGATCGCTGCCCCGAACACAGCGAGAAAGAGGATCGGCACGGTGAGACGCGGCAGACTCAGGCCCGCGGCGCGCATGGCGGTGATTTCATGGTCGGCGGACAGGCGGCCGAGGGTGAGCAGCACGCCGGTCAACAGGCCCATCGGCAGGGCGTACGTAATCGCGAGTGGCACGAGCAGCAGCATGAGTTTCACGAACGCCGCCGCGGACAACTGTCCGGCGAGCACATAGGCCAGCAGATCGCGCGCGATGTTGGGCACCAGGACGATGAATGCGAACAGACCCACCGCGGCTGCGCAGGTGAAAAACACGCTCTTGAAAATGTAACGGTCGAGAAGGGTCACGGCAGCTGCGTGGTTCTTCGCAGACGAACGGCTGGCTGACAACCTGCAACGTGGGTGGG